>CAYIBB010000013.1:0-16471 GCA_964361585.1 Candidatus Woesearchaeota archaeon
CTTGCTGGAAAACTTTCGTGACTCGCGCACTCATTATAGGAGGATTGTTTGCTGCGAATGTAAGAGTAGGTAAAACTATTACAAGTATTAAAAACATTACAAATACCTTACCTATTACTTTGCTGAATTTATTCATATCATTCCTCCAAATTATCTTGTTAATGCATTGGCTCTAGCAAATTCCTTGCAGATAGTATAATGTTCTACTAATCCACAATATTGGCCACATTCTTCTACGCTCTTGCATCCTCCTGGACCACCGTAAGTTTGAATATACTCTTCTAATGGATTTTGTGTTGGTTGGGCTGTCAGAGTAACTCCTAATTCTTCAGTCTTAATTTTCTGCACCAACATAAATGAAAATATTCCAAGAAAAACAACAAATACAACAGCAATCAATATGTAAATATTAACAAATCTCCTTTCTTTTTGTTGCTGATTTTTCTTAAACTGTGTTAGGTAAATATAATTCTCCTTTTCTTTTTTACTTACCATTTCCTCTTTTTTATGATTAAAATTATTAAATAATTTAGAAAAGAGGTATATATAAATTTTTTGAGCAGGCGCGCATGAAGGTGGATGCAAGGTCATAGAGAAGAATTGCTTAACCCCTTCTAAGTCTTGCTCCCCTACAAGCGCTACAGTAACAGTTTAGGGCTGCTTTCTTCCGAATCTGACCCGATTTGCTATTATGCAGCCGAGTAGGACAAGACTTCATCGTTGGAATTAAGGTTCTTAACTACTCCTAAGCATCGCTCTTCAAGCTTCGATCCCACCGAAGTCCATTTGTGGCAACAACGAGGGACTAGCTCGCCGATCTAGCCTGCCCATAATGCAAGTAAATTTTGCTATTTAAGATTTGTTATTTATGTTTTGTGGGGTTGGTGTTTTTATAGGAACTTTTTAAAGTCTATTCAAATATGGCGTTAATCTTGGCATGAGTGCTTTTTTAAAAGCTGATTCATCAAGAGAACCATCTCTTCTAACATAATTAGGCGGCCAAAATCCATTGTATTTTCCGCCGCTTTTTATTGCTTTGCTTTTAGCTACCATTCTATCATAATTAGACTCGACATCAAATAAGACAGTCATATCTCCAATTTTCACACGAGCATCTGCATCAACATCATTTCTAACTCCCCGTTGATAAGATAATAGTCCTTGACTTTCGTATGCATCTAGAACTCGATATAACGAATTTTCAAGTGCTCGTTCCACTGAGACGACGGGTTGTGGATGGTCTGTTTCTTGTAATACATCAGCTTGTTTAGATGCTTCTTGTTTGTCAGTTACTAGTTTACTTGACCTGCTCAACGACTTCACATATATATATTTGCCATCTGAAAACGGTTCTTTCTCAGGAGAAACTCTAATCCAATCAGTTGATGATGGTATATTTCTCCCTAAAAATTCTTCTAACTGCGACTCACTAGAAGTTATTGGAATACGAACTACAGGAAATCCTGTTGCTGTATAAAAACCATCTTTTCTTTTTCGAACAGGGCCCTCATCTTTATGATAGTATTTCATTTTTATTGGGTCTTCGAGAAAATGATCTTCTATTGCAAAAATATCACCATTTTTTGCTGTAACTATAAAATCTGGTTTTACTTTATTGTTTAAATCTATTTCATATGCGCCTATTCCCTCTATATTATATACATAATTATAGATACCTAGATTCATATTTTTGACAAATTTATAATTATTTCTTCTTAGAAATCTTTCTACGACCTCCATCATGAAAGTTCTATTATTAGCCAAATCTGATCCAGTTTCCAACTGTCTTTCCCGCTCTCCGTTAATCAGAGAGGGTAGTTTATTTTCATGGTTAACCGTCTTGTTATCTGGACTTGAGGTCCTTTGTGAACTTTGTTGTTCATTCCTTTTGATTTTCTGTGGATTTCTATAAAGATTATTCTTTTCCATGTAAGAATGTACTTCATTAAAAACTCGTTGAAAATCTGACCAATCTAGTTCAGTTGATAAATTGATGTTGCCATTTGGTTTTATTAATTTATCATCATCGCCTCTTTTGAAGTAATAACCTTTTATGCTTAAATCTGGATTTCCTGTCTCGGCTTCTATATTTTCGTAAATCTTATCTATTATATTATCTTGATTATGTTCTATTACATCAAAGATCCACCCTTCACTATCTTTGACTCTTATCTTTCTAGTTCCATTCTCTAAAGTGAATTCAATATTATCTTGAATTCCTCTAATGCCCAAATTTAAATTTATTGTAAAATCCTCTAACCTAGTATAATTGATAGTTTGACTACTCTCTGAATTGTTATGAGGCTTATTACTTATAGAGGGTACGCCAAGTTGTTTCTGTCCTCCAAGCCTGGAAGGTAAACTTCTACTCTCAACTCTAGATTCAACTCTTTGTTCCAAGCTTAAAGAATTCAAAACTCTTCCAATGCCTTTAACTCCAAAAAATCCTCCAATAGCTAAGAAAGATACTAATGCCGCTACCTTGAGATATCTTGAAAAATTAATTTCTTTGTCCAAATATTTATCATATAAACTTAGTTCTAATGGTTTGCGTTTAAGTTCTAATAAACTTGATACAGGGGTAGTCTTTGCTTTTGGTATACGCACTTCGGTTTGAATGTATGTTTTACTTTCACCTCTAATTCTAAAAGCATTTGAAAAGTTTTGTAATGCTTTTCTTCCTTTATTATACATCTGTAAAAATCCATCAAGTATATTTTTTTTATCTTGTATCGGTGTAATTAAATTTAATATACTATTTACATCGGCGTACCTCTTTCTAGAATCTGATTTTAACATTTTTGATAGAATTCTCTTTTCGGCTCTGGAAATTTGAAGCTCAGGAATTTCTATTTGATATAAAACTTTATATCTTTCTCCTACTAACTTTACTTCAGGCAACTCACCAGTAAGCATCTCATACCAAACAACGCCAAGGGAGAAGATATCATCTGAGAAATTAGGTGTAGAGAATTTTGATTGGGGTGATTCGTATCTCATATCTCCAATTCCTCCGTATTGTGCTCGGTATCTGGAATCTTTTTTTATTTTACCAACTATAAAATCAGAAACCTTCACATCTCTACCTCTCGAAATTAAAATATTACTGGGCTTTATATCACCATGAACTACATTCTGAGAATGAGTGTGGAATAAAGCATTAAGAACTTGCTTAACAATGTGCAATGCTTCCGCACTAGAAACCACTCCCCTATCTAATCTCTCCTCTAAACTCTCTCCTTCCACATATTCCATTATAATATAAGGAGGAGAATGAGTTAGATTTGCCTCGTGCACTTTTACTATGTTTGGATGGTCTAGTTTAGTTTCTAAAGTTAATTTACCTTCTTTAGCTAAGTGATTTACGGCTTCTTCATTTTTTGGGACTTTTATTGCTACAGTCTTTCCATCAGAATACCTTGCCTTGTAAACTACTCCAAAAGCTCCTTCTCCTAATTGTTCTAGATTTGTATAATTTGGAATATTTAATAACATAATCATGAAATTAACTTAAAAATTCCCTAACATCTTTCCTATTCTGTAACCATGCATAATCTGAAGTCTTGGCAATTTTACTTATGCTATTTCCTTCCTGATTATTTCTTAGTAATTTGTTTTTAGTATCATAGAATCCTTGAGCCAATTGCATTCTTTCGTAAGAAGGCATTTTTTGAATAAGTTCAGTTGTCTCTGTAAGGTTGATGTTAGCATTCCCAGCCAACCTTGCTCCAATATATTTTATTCCGACTTCATTGCTAAGTAAAGCAGAAGCAGCCGTTGGATCCACCACATCATATCTGCTTGTTATTTGGCTTCCACGTAAACTGTAAGTTCCGGCACTTTTGATTGAGGTATTTTCTAATCTACTTCTATCTTTATGTGAAAGTGAAGATTGATTTTTTTCACTTTCTGCTATTGCTTTAGGTAGACTTAGGCTGAAAGGAGTGGAGTAAGGAACTCTCTTTATGTCTTTCCCAGTAATTCTTTCATAGAATTCTTCCCTATTGTCTACAACAGAAGGCTCCCATACTCCGAATGGTTTCTCTTCATATGGAAGTGCTAATCCAACAACTCTCTCTATGTATGGAACTGCTGATGTTGATGTGAAAGTAAATTTTTCCTTCTTGTTGGTTCTTTGTGTTGCTCGTGGTGTTGTCCTGCTTTCCCTACGTTCAGTTTTTCTTTCATACTGCCTATTCTGTTCCCTTTCATATTTCTGCTTTGGACCTTTAGTTGCAGAAGTCATAGATTTACTTTCTTCAGAAATTCCAGCGCTTTCCCTCACAATATTTTCAAGCTGTGTTGCTCTTTTAAAATTTCCACCATACTGAGTAACAAGTTCTTTTGGAATTACAATAATGTCGCCAACATTCAACAAATCACCTTTTATACCGTCAACATTTTCCGCATAGTGCACCTTTCCATTCTGCACATAGATTGTATCTCTCCCAATTCTTTGTAAAAATTCTTTGGTGTTGGAATTATTGGATTGATATGCAACCAGATCATTTATAAATCCCGGAATATTAGTAACTTGGAGTGATTTTGCAATATTCCAAAGAATGTCACCTCTTTCTACTCTACGGGTAACTTCTTCTAATGTTGGTTTTTCTTGCTTTTGTTGTGAAGGTTGAGAAGGTTGTTGAGGGACTTGAATTTTTGGAGTTAGGGGTGTTGGAACTTGTTGGAGTGATTTTTCAGGTTTTGGCACTTGCTGTTCAGCACTAGGCTTAGGCTGATATGGAATCTCTTGAGATGATGTAGAATGTTGTGATTGAGGTGATTCTGTAATTTTCCCGCCATTCCCACTAATTGGTAATTTTGAAGGCTTTCTTACTTCTTCAACTATCTTGTTTTTAGGTTTTTGATTAAAATCTGTAGTTTGTGCAAGGAAATAACCACCAAAAGCCAAAGCAGTCATAAGCCCTAGTCCTGTTGTAACTACTAATGCCTTTCTATATTTGCTTATAAAATTTCCAAAAGGCTCATAGAAAGGCCTTCTTGGTTCTGCTTCTATTTCTGGTCTTGCCTCTCGCTGTGCTTGTCTTGTATCTCGTGCCTCCTCTCTTGCGCATTGCGTTGCCAATTTGCTCTGCCTTCTGGAATCTTTGAAGTTGATTATTTTGCTCCTTGTCCAATCAGATATTCTCTGATAAAGTGGCTGTTTTTCTGATGCTTCACTTCGGTAAGAACTTGCTGCCGTAACTGGCGCGATAGCTTCTTGGGCTACCTTCTCTTCTAATCTTCTTCTTTTTGGCTGAGATATCAAATCAAGTTCTTCCTCCAAAATCATTGCCACTTCTTTCTGTTGCTCTTCGGCAAAGATGGTTGAATCGCGCGGTTTTTTAGTGAATCTGTAAGCTATTTTTCTTCCATCAAATTTTTGATAAATCCTAAAATCACCATCTCCTTCTACACCAAAATCATAAAATTCACCTTCTTTGGCCTTTTCCCATTTCTTTTCTGGAACCATCCTCACCTCATTATTTTTCGCTATAACGGGCCAGATTACCCAACTAGGTAATGTTTTCATTCCTGGCGCTTCTGAAATGAGGGTCACATATAACTCATCTAATCCTCTAAAATTTAAATAATCATCTTGGATACGCCTTTTCGCTCTTAACCTTGGGTTTCCCTTCACAGGCTCTAATAAAACATCTAAAAGAGTTGGGTATACTGTGTTTCCAGCAAGATTTTCATTTGTTCCATCACTTGTACTTAGTATGCCTTCTAAATCACTTCCTTCTCTCTTTATTGAAGAACTAATATTATGTTTAGTATTATAGCCTCTTGAGAAATATGAAAAAAGTCCTAAGATCCACTCAAGAAAATTAAACCTTCTTCTCATTTTACTTTCCATCAGCAAGCCTATCAGCTAAATATCTTGGTAAAAATAATTTTTTAATCTCCCATACTGTTTCATATACAGCATAGTCAACCCTGATGATTCTTGGCTCTCCATCGCCTATCAATGCATAAGAGGCTCTCAGATCTCCATCTCGTGGCTGGCCTACACTTCCTGGATTTATTGCATATTTTCCGTTTACTGGTAATATGTATGGTTTATGAGTATGACCAGTTACTAGTATATTCACACCACTATTGCTTAAATATTTTTCAATATATTCTTTATCTTGTTTTCCTTTTCCTATCTCATCCGTTGGAAATAAGTACACATCAATCTTACTCATAGGATTATCACCCTTATCCTCTGGATAGCCATGCACCATTTTTAATTGTTTTTTATGATCTCCATGTGAACGATAAAGTGATCTCAACCAAGTTAAAGAGCTTTTATCCAAAACAGAAGCGGTCCATAATACTGTGATATTTCCATACATATCAAAATTTCTATAATCTTGATTTAAAACACCAAACTCATGATTTCCCATGACTGTGGGCCCACCTAATCTTTGAAGTAAGTAGCAACATTCATTAGGCCTAGGCCCATAGCCTATTACATCTCCTGCACAAAGAATTTGATCTACTCCTACTTCGGAAATATTCTCAAACACGGCCTTTAAGGCCCAATAATTAGAATGAATATCTGAGATAACAGCAGTCCTACCCTCTTGTGTAAATTGTGCTGGCCTCTTAAACTTACCAGTCCCAGAAACCCTTGCAACTAAATCATCTAATTCTGATTGAGGAATCCTTTCTAACATTTTACCCTTACCAACCTTGCCTAATTTTACTACTTTTTAGTTGCTTATAAATGTTTTGAATTAGATTAAATTTATGCCTAATCATCGAATGAGGGTATTGCTTGAGGTGTTGGTGAGAAAACAGTGGGACCGATATGCACTCTTACCAATTCAGTTGACTGTGTTTGATAGGTAGGACCACTTATTCCTGTGTAAGGTATATGATATTCACCGCTAGCATCTGCACGGGCTCCAGGTACGTAGATATCTTTGTATAATGGCT
Source organism: Candidatus Woesearchaeota archaeon (assembly GCA_964361585.1). Lineage (GTDB taxonomy): Archaea > Nanobdellota > Nanobdellia > Pacearchaeales > UBA12030 > CAYIBB01. Next base: position 6,928 of record CAYIBB010000013.1, read on the forward strand.
CTTGTTCTAAGTAAACCTCTCCTTGATAATTTTCTCCAGCCGATGATGGATTCAGGATACCTGGTCTCGTATAAACTTCAGTCCTTGCCTTATTTATCTCCACTTCTGGAACTTGTCGAGGAGTAAATTCTCGTGTTTCTTCATGAACTGGTTCAGAAACCCTTCCAGTGTATTGAACGTAAGATGACTGTTTAACTGGTTCAGACACCACCCTTATAGGTATAGGTTGGCGATATTGCTTTGGAGGATTACGAGTCTGAGGATTTTTAACGGAATTGGCCTGGTTATTAGAGTAAACTAAAAATTCCCCATCAGAATCAGTCCAGATCTCTCCAAGTATTCTTCCTTTACTACCAACAACTATTTCAGCTCCGTCCTCATCTACTTCTATAGTCCCAAGTTCTCTTCCATTTTTATCTACCCACACAGCTTCGTCATAAGTTTCATTGATTATGCCTCGATTTAGAGGCTTACTTATTTCTTCAGAAGGTTTTAAAGTTGGTTTAATAGTAACTCTTTCTGGTTTTCTATAGTTTAATAGTAACTCTTTCTGGTTTTTCTATAAATTCATTCAAGGCCAGTTCTCCAATGGACAATGCTAAGATTCCTACAGCATATGCTACTGCCACTCTTGAATTTTTCCGAACAGTAGCATAAAGTTGTGGAATTTTAGGGGTCTTAACTTCTAAAGCTCTTTCTAACACGCTGTGCATTTCTACTGCATTTTTATATCTCCTTCTGTCATCTATAATTAAAGATCGTGATAAAATTCTTCCAATAGTTTTAGGAATTTGAATTTCATTTATCACTTTCGGAAAAAATAACTTAGGTTCACCATCCCAATATAATTTAGGTAACCCCCCAGTAAGCATCTCATACCACACCATCCCAAGGGAGAAGATGTCTGTAGGAAAACTTGTTTCAGAACCAAACCTTTGTTCTGGTGAAGAATACGCTCTTGTTCCTATTGCCCCATAACTTCGCTTTTTTCCGTAATCCATCTTTTCTAAGATTTTACCTATTCCAAAATCAGTAACTTTTACAGTTCCATCTCTTGAAATTAAAATATTACTGGGCTTTATATCACCATGAACTACATTCTGAGAATGAGCATAAGATAAAGCATTTAGAACTTGCTTTACTATCATTAAGGATTCATTTTGGGATATAGTACCTTTCCCTAACCTCTCTTCTAAACTCTCCCCCTCAATATATCCCATCACAATATAGGGAAGAGAATTCCTTAAATTAGCTTCATATACTTTAACTATATTTTGATGATTAAGTCTTGTTTCTAGATTCTCTTCTTTAGCTAGTGCTTTAACAGCATCATCATCTTTAGCATATTTAATAGCATATAGCCTATTACTCTCAAGCGATCTTGCCTTGTAAACTACTCCAAAAGCACCTTCTCCTAATTGTTCTAGATTTTCATATTTATTATCTAACACTTTAGGAACTTCCATTTTAAACTTTGATCTTTTCCTGAATTAAATCGTAAATCTCAGGAGCAATTCCCTCACACCATTCATTTACGTGGGTTCTCGGACGGTCACATCTTCTTCCATTATAACATTCACGAATATCACTACATCTTTTGCTTACAAAAGGTTCATAATTTGTATGAAATATTGCAGAAAAATTGTCTGGATCAACCTTTCTAAATAGCGTCCATAAAAAATATCTAGGGTTCTTGTTTATTGGTTTGTCTGAGTATACTACCATTTTGTATGTTCTATCTACATCTGGTACATGAAAGCCTCCACTTGAGCTGGTTTGTGTAAACGATAAATCACGATTGGGCCATTCATCATGACCTTCTACAAACCGTCTTACTTTATAGCCATACCAAATTTTCCCATTCTGAGAGGCCTGCATAATTAAATTAGCATATTCTGAATCTAAGTCTGTGACTTGTTTAATTTCTCTTGAGAATATTCCTTTCATTTCTTCAATAATATCTTCCCTACCATGAATAAATGCTTCAAGTTCCCTTATTTTATTAACATCACCCTCCCTAACCTTTTCTACTACCATTTCAAATAATTCTTGAGGCCTATTATCTTCTCCTTGAAATTTCCTTTCTCTTTTAGCTCTAACTCGTCCAACATCCATTCTGTTTAATTCACCTCTAAGTGCTAAGTAAACTTCATTAAGTCTATACCTTTCTTGATCTGTCATGTTCTCTGGCAAGATTTCTAATGGCGATGTCTCAAAACCATTGAATCTTACAGGCCAACCTATAAAAGCTTCAATATTTTTACGAGGAATATAAGTTGAAACCTCGACTACACTATTTCCTTTTACAATTGCTTCGACGACTTCTCCTATTGCCTCGCCTGTTTCTTGTGAAGTGTCTCCGTACTCTTTTATAATTTCGAAAGGCCAATCACCGATTTCTCTTGCTATTTTATCTTGAGGAATATTAGTTCTGTCAGCTATCACATCTATCATCATCTTGCCAAATAATTTAGTATGACTTAGTAATGGAATAATCCCTCCTTTAGAATGAATACCTGCAATCAAAAAAGTAATGTCCTCTGGGTCTACTTGTAAATCTTTTCCATAATGCATACTCAAGAGTCCACATAATAATTTTCTACCTCTAATCATATCAAGATGATTAAGCCCAACTACTCTGTAAGGAATATACATATCACCATGAGCTTCGCCTGCGAAAACATGAGCTAAATGGTCGGTTGGATTTGAAACTACTATTGTAGCGCCTTGAAAGTCTTTATGAGCTTTAGCAATATTTTTTATTATAGGTATGTTATAATCAAATTCAGCCTGTCTACCTTCCGATTTTGCTAGTTTCATATTCCCAACAGCAATGATGGATATATGGGTCCCTTTCAGGGCTTCTTCCAGGTTCTCAAGGGGATAAATTGAGACTTTATGTGGGAAACTTTTTCTTATTCTTTCTGCACTTTCCAAAGTTCGATTAACTACATTTATTCCTCCAACTCTGGGCATACCACAAAGCCTATTCACGGCAGAATATGCTACTTTTCCTGCTCCAACAATAGTGACTTTATACTCTAAAGGTAAATTAAATATCCAGTTTCTTGCAGCTTCCCTTAATCTGCCTTCTAGATCTTGATTTTTCATTTTAAAACAAAATCTTTTCATAATAATTTCCAATTATAAAAAAGTGCAAAGAATCCGAGATAGAACTTACGCGCATTCTAATATTTCAGAATGAGTATTGAGTATAAAAATCTTTCTACGTGGCTTTAAAACTTTAAGTATAAGCATAGTTGTTTTGTGTCATATAACCTTCTAAGGAATTTAGTGTATATTTTGTTGCGTTTCTATAAGATTCTATATCCATCTTTCTGGTTAAGTAACCTTTTTTTATAAAGGCCTTCAGGAATTGATAAACTTGACTTACAGCTTCTAATTCATTATTTGAAGGGCTTGATAATTTTAATGTTTCTTCGGCAATTCCATTAAGCCTATCTATCCAATCTATTGTATTTTTACCCATATAAAAAAGCCATAGTCTATGCAACCTCTTTGAAAAAGACGGCTCCTGTAAAGGTGGAAGGGAGAAGTAACCAATTCCATTCCCATTCTCACCTTCGCAAAACACTCTTTCCTCTAATTCCTCTTCCCAATTAGAATAATGCCCATTCAGAAAAGCTCTGTAAACTCTTCTGAAGGTTTTTGACTTAAGCTCTCGCTCTCTTAGTTCAATCTTTCTATTAGCTCTCCTTTCCCTAAATTCAGAGAGAATCTTATAAGGCCACATTTTAACCTTTTTAACTTTTTTAAACTTTGATTCTTTCTCGATATTCTACAATTTCCTTAAGGAACAAATTCGCACTAATTGGATTATAAATTGAACGCAAAAGCTGAACTTGCTCTGCTGGAGTTAAAGAAAAAACCTCTTCGGGCTCCTCGGCATCATAAATCCTTTCTAGCAGTTCCCTTGATATATTCTTAACATCTCGGCCACTTAATCTCAATCTTGAACATTCTTCGCCTATATCCTGCCATTCTTTTCCATTAACTTTAACAAGCCCATTTTGAATACTCTTCCTCAATTTGATTTTGAATAACTGTACATACTCATCAACAATCTGTGGACCAGGAACATAGATCACACTTTCAGAAAGTCTGCTGAAAAGAGCATTATCCAATATTTCTGGCCTGTTTGTTGTAGCAATTACTAGATCATTACCGAATTTCGGTGCTTCAATTCCCTCTAAATAATTCATAACTGTTCCTAAAATTGCCTTATCCTCTGGCCTGTTATCTAGCTCGTTTCTGCTGAATAGAATTGTATCAATGTCATCAAGAATCAATATGCAAGCAGTATCTCCTTCTCGCACTCTATCAAAAATTTCTTTCAAATTTTGAGTAGATTTACTGTAATATTCGCTTTTGAATGCATTCGTAACATTTTCTATTTCAAGAGGCCTTCCTATCTTTTCAGCAAATTCTGTTGCTTCGTGGAGTAAAGCTTCTATAGTAATGCTTTTTCCACTTCCTGGAGGACCATAAAAAGTAAAAGTTCTCTGGAAACCATCAAATTCTGTATACATTACATTACTCTTACTTTCTGGATCATACTTCAATAAATTTCTAACAGCCTTTTTTAATACTGAAATCATATCTTTATTTCCTACAATATCTTCTAAATTAGCCTTAAACGAATATATTTTGGGTGCTGAGCTAGTGTAACTAAAACCGTTGAGTGTTATACCATTTATTTGTAGATGTAAATCAGATATCTGTTTTATAAAACTTTCGTATCTTGAACTTCTAGAAATTTGTTTTGTTACATCAAGGATTGAAGTAAAATAATTTTCCTCTAACGCAAGGAGTTGCGATGTATCTGATGCTGGATTCATGAAAGTTAAAAATTGGCCAACAAGTTCGTCGATTAGGGTATAACTTCCTTGCGAGAAATCTAAATTAATATGGTATTTTCCAGAACTGGTTGCAGAATTATTATTTTTTGGAAATTTTTTAAAATGATGTAGAGTTTCAGAGGCTGCCGCGTATAGGGAAAAAATATTAAGGAAAGCTCTTCTTTCATCAGTCTTACCATCTAGGTAGCCACTATTCTCGAAGGTTTCATAAACTGCTTTATATGTGGCAAGAAAATTTTCAAACGAATCACAGAATATTGCAGATACTACAGATGAAACCCTTCCATCAATCCTTCTAACCTTTTCATAAAAATTAAACTTAGGCCTACTTAATTCTTTTTCATAATACCTCCTACTTGTTTCTAGCAGTTCTGGATTTATCTTTTCTATCATTTTAAGTGATAAAATAAAAGAAAAAAGATTAAGCAGCTGTTCTATCTCTCTCGAGTATTTTTCTTGCTGTATCTATATAGCCATCGCTTTCAATTGCTACTGCTTCTCTAAACTGCGCCTCTATTCCATCTTCTCGTCCATTAAGGCCTAGATTTGGAAGTTTCTGTAACAATTGCGCGGCTTCGAAAGTCTTTCTCTTGTATAGCTCAATATCCTCATCCAAACTGCTTCCTATCTCCTCTGCTTTTCCTATCACTTCTACAACATCTTTTGTTGGTGAAATCCCCGTTTCAAGTAAAGTTCTAGCCTCTCCAATTCTGTGTTCACTTCTTACATAAGCTTGGTTAGCCCTTGTTAAGACCATGTTCGCTATAGCTAACAATCCTTCATAAGTCTTAACAGTACTGTCATGAAAGACTACCTTCTCAGCAGCTCTTGCTTGTTTCATTCTGACATTCCTTAAATCTGCATCCAATGCTCTAAGTTCAATCTCTAATTCTTTGTAGGATTTATCAGAAGGATTTCTAACTGCACCCCCTCTAGCAGTATTCAACTGATCTCTTAAGCTCTCTTTTTTGCCTTCTACTTTCTCAATTAGTAGGTCATATCTCTCAAGCAAGATTCCAGAATACCACTTCCTTTCATCTGCATCAGCTATTTTTTTACTTATGCTGTCAACTCGTTGAATATTTTTATTTACTAGCCTTTCTAATTCTCCTCGGCGTCTTTCTAAATTAGTTGTCTTGCCATTCATCCTTACTTGTTGAGGGATGAATCTATGTGCAAAGCTTAAGGCCTTTCCAATATAGCCTTCTCCAAAATCAACTTCTCTCCTTTCTTGCTCAATTCTTTTCAGATCTTCAAGAACTTGCCCATACACAGACCTAGGAGAGATATCTGTTGGAGAAAAGACTAGCCTTTCTAATTCTTCTACATTCTCGAGATTTCCATTTCCACTACTTCCATCATAGGAAATTCTTTTAGCACTTTCACTTCTATATTCCATCTTCTATTTCCTTTTTCACCTCCTTCCATCCACTTCAAGATTAAAAATAAAAAATCAAAACAAAAGCTCTAGTTTTCCTCGTTATGTTCCCCTCCGAAACTGAAGAATCTCTTTACCTTGTCCATAACACCAGGCATGTACTGAGATGCTATCTCCTCCCTTGTCTGATCATCACAAAATTGCATTGCATTCTCAATTACTTCCTTCCTACGTTCTTCACTCATTCTAGAAATTTGTGCAGTAATCAGATGCTGCTTTAAACTTTCATCCTGGAGTTTACGCAGTCCAATTGATGATGTTGTGTAAATATCGCCCTGAGTACATTGTCCGTAGATCTTGTCAATAAGCCCCGTTCTTTCTGGAGAAGTCATTGCTAATGCTTCCTCACCAATAACTGTAAATTTATCCTCAAGTTTCATTCCTCTAATGCCTTCCTTCACAAAATTTTTCTTTTCTCCATCACTGAAGATCTGCCAATTATATGCTGCATCCCCTACCTGAGTTCCATTATCATAGAAATGTACCTTTAGTTTCTGGCCATTCACTTTCAGGTAAGGTGCTGTGTTTTCGCCATTTCCTACATATTGTATAGTGGCTCTTCTATCTGTAGGAATATCTTTAGATGCGTACTGTAGATTATCACTCAATCTCGTCCCTCCAATAAAGCCAAGGCCAATTAGAGCTGCATAACCAGCATACTTTCCTAATTTTCCTGTCATTCTTAATTTTCACCTCCTTACTATTCCTCTGGATGTAAGATTATAAAAGAATGAGCGGTAGTTTTTGCCACAACAAAAGTGTTGTAGTGTGTACTACAACATGAAAAGGTTTAAAAGTTCATACTAATAAGATATGTTATGGAGGGGGAAATACTGCAGGATATAGGACTTAGTAAGAACGAAACTAAAGTTTATCTTGCACTTCTTGAGCTTGGGGCAAGTAATGTTGGTAAGATTTCTGCAAAAAGCGGAGTGCACAGAACTAATATTTATGATTCACTAAAAAGTTTAATTAAGAAAGGTATAGTTTCTTATGTAAGTAAGGGTAAGACTAGTTATTTCGAGGCCATAAATCCTGAGGGACTAGCTAATATCCTTAAAGAAAAAGAGGAGAAACTGCGTAGTATTCTACCAAGCCTAGTGAGTCGACAATCTTTGAAGGAAGAAGTTGTGTCTACATATGATGGAGTCATTGCATTCAGAAACCTTTTAAATGCTCTGCTTGAAAAGAAAAAACCAATATTTGCATATGGAATTCCAAAAGAAGCCTCGGAGATTATTGGAAAAACTTTCTTAGCTTATTTCCACAAAAAGAGATCGACTTTGAGAATACAAATGAAACATGTATACAATGAGGATGCAAGAGACAGGATGGGGTATTTAAATAGGCTACCATATACTGAAGCGAAACATCTCGAGAAGGAATTTGATACGCATGCCACAACATTAGTATGTGATAATGTTGTTTTAATAATCCACTGGAGTAAATCGCCACTAACGATTAAGATTACTAGTGAAGAAATCTCAAAAATCTATTATAAATATTTTAATATCCTATGGAAATTGGCTAAAGCTTAAGTCACTTCTTTCTTATTAAACAGTATAAAGAAGAATAAGATTGGGAATAATATGTAGATTATCGGCATTATAAAAAGATTAATTTTTAATATTCCAAGTGATACGGGATATGGAGATGCTTGCTCTATTAATTCTATATTTCTTACACCTACTAGATTTATATAGATAATATAAATGGCTGATATGATTAGTAGTAATATGTATAGATAATAGGAACTCTTAGGCAATTGAAGTTTGGTTATTGTAAATTTTGATAAAAGAGCTAAAAGGAAACCTAAAATTGCAATTAATAAATAGGTGATTAACAGTGAGCTATAACTATTCAGTCCAAAAAATGTGCCGCCTATGGAACTACTTGTTATTATTAATGATGATAAAACTGTAGTGGTATAGGTATAAACATATATAAAGATAATAAGAACTACTGATAAAATTATCTACCTAAATATTTTATTCATCTTAAATTTTTTATTCTATTTTCTATTCACTTCTTTCTTTCTCAAAATGTAGAAGTAGTATGCAGAAATCAGAAGTAAAATTGATACTACACTGAGTGCAGTGAAAAATGGAATTGGTATTGGAGCAGGGCATTCTGCTTCAAGCTCTTTAGTCCCTGTACGGTCAATAAGTCCATCACCATTATCATCATATCTTACAGTTTGAGTTCCCTTTCTCTTTCCCCCTTGACATTCTTGCCATGTTACAGGACCATAATATTCTACTGGTTGGGTAGTATCAAATATGCCATCATCGTCATCGGAAATATCAAAGTAGCATTTTTTTAAGCCAGTAGAAGTGGAAGTATTCCAAGCACAATTTCCTTGTGCTCCATCCCAAACTGAAATGTCACAAGGATTTGATTCGCATTCGTTTTTAGTAGTGTAATCCCAACATTGTGTAAATGCGCTGCAACTCTCACATGTTGCAGGAGACATCTCCTCATCCCATATGCAACCATCATTTATACATTCATTCTCATTAGTATTTTGACTACATTGCTGATTAAATTCCTGGCACACTCCATTGCCAGTACATTGGGTATTAGCAGGGCAAATAGTTCCGCAGTCTGCGCAGTTTGGCGTTAGAGTACCATCATTGCATTTATTTGCTGTTTGTGTTGTAGAATTATAATAGCATGCTCCATTATTCACAAAGTTGCCACCACCTATAGGGCAATTGTCAAGGCAAAATCCACCTTGGCATGTGGTTTGAGCAGGACAGGAATTACTACATTGTGAACATGTTGCATCCACCAAAGTTCCTGCATTACAGATTTCTAATTTACCCGAAGAAGGATTGTAAGAACATTGACCATTTAAAACTGGACCACAATCAGCAGGAGCAGTTGTTTGACAAACACCATTCACGCAATTCTGCCCTACAGGACAGCTTAAGCCATAGCCGCATATTGCATTATTCTCGACCTTAATATTATCATTATTTGTAGAAGTGGAAAGAAATGCATCTCCTTTAAAATTCGATACGAAGTCTGCAGTATAAGTCGGATCCCATGATGGCCATGCTCTTGAAAAAAATGTTGATGCCTGTCCTCTAGTTGTATGATCATCTGGGCAGTATTTAGCTTCATTTTGTGGAGTTAAAGGATCGTCAGCAACGCACCCTAAGGTTATAGGTGGAATTGATTTTGATATCGCCTCTATCTCCTTACATGACCAATAGGTTGCTGA
>CAYIBB010000014.1:0-7424 GCA_964361585.1 Candidatus Woesearchaeota archaeon
TTCTATTTATGCTCTGGGTATTCTCAAAGAAGTCTCTGCTGATTACTGTCTCGTTGCTGTATGCTTCTAACTGCACATAATTCCATCCTTGCCAATTTCCATCTGAGGTTGTGGAACTCTCATTACTTAATCCACTTGCATATTTTATAGTTTTCAGTTTATTATCGAAGTCAGCAACTTGGCCATGGTAGAGGTTTGCGGGGGAATCACTTATCCAGAATTGGATGTCCTTATACCTTCTCTGGCCTGCTGAATAATTTACATAAAATGATGCTTTTGCAGTGAATGGGTAGCTGAAATTCTGCTGGCTAATGAATGTACAGTCTGCACTACCGAAACCAAGGCCACCACTTCCTCCTGAATCTTTGCTCCTGTCAATCCTTAATGAATTATTAATAGTATCTAGGTAGCAGAATGTAATGTCAGACGAGTTTTTTAGTATCCAACTTAAGGGATTCTTGTCAGTGATGTTGCCATCGCCAAAGTAATCAGTGAATTTGTATGGCTGATATGCATACTCTGGCAGGTTTGCTTGGCTGTTGTTGTAGTATACTGTATAGTTTATTCTTTCATTTGCTCCTAGGCTTACTGTGAAAAAGACATCTGCCTCTGTTGTTGTGCATGTAATGTCTGCATAATCAAATGTTAAATTCGTTGAGCTTGGAATTTCATTTCCTAAATCATCCACAATTCTTATATCAGTGCAGTTTCCTAATGCCTTTCCTCCATGATTGAGAGTTACCTTTATCGTCTCGTTGTTGTGTGCATAATTGTCTGGATTTTCTACTGTAACATTTCTTCTGTTCCACCAGTTTGTGTTCCACCATGGATCTAATGCGAATGATGCAAAGTTAAGATTCCACTTTAGAGTGTCAGGGCCTTTTACTACCTTCTTTTTTCCTTCTAGTTTAATTTGGAATGTTTCCTGCGAATTAATTTGCTTTTCAATTGCTTGCAGATAATTCCAATTCTTCCATATATTTTCAGACTTAATGAAAGTAAAATCAGGAATTTGTGTGCAGTTGCTCACTGTTAGGGTACCATTCCCTAGATCTTGGCTGAATGGAATACACACTTCCCTGTATGCTGTGAGATTGTGCTTTATTTCTGTTAGCTTGTAAATTTTATAGTTAAGGAGTTTGCTTGCATTATCGAAAGTGAAATTGAAAATCAGAGGGATACTCAAGTCAAGTGCAATTGGGAGGGGATTCGTGATATTAATTATTGCATGGCATTGGGAAAGGCACTGCTCTGTGTTCTTTACTAGGCGGATTACTACTTTTCCTGTTATAGGATCTGTAATCTCTGTTGGTTCTGATTGGGCCTTTACTGATGGAAGTGATACTTTATTAATTACATCAGCTACTGTAATAGGGTCTTCTGTGAAGACTGCTTCGTCATTCAGGCCGTAAATGTATCTTGTTGTTTTTTCTGCTGTTTGATTACCTTCTATTTTCTTTACTCTGTTTCCCTGCCAGTCATACACGTAAAGGTTATATACTCTGTTTGTGAAATTCACTTGAGTGAGCTGATTCTTGCTGTCATAGGTGTAGTTTGCTATGAGTGTGCCATTTGTCAGGCTCTTGGTTTTTGTGTTGCCTAGGTTATCGTAAGTGTAATTGTAAGTGCCGTCAGACTGGAGCTTATTGGTGTTGTTTGTGTAAGTGTAATTGTATCTTTCTGTGTTGCTGCCTACTTGCTGAGTCACTCTATTTCCTGTTCTGTCATAACTATAGCTTTGGTCATTTCCATAGTAATTGTTGTCATCTATTGCTGTAATCTGATTTTTGCTGTCGTAAGTGTATGTTGCTAGTGTTGTTGTTTCTGTCTTGTTTGTGCTGCTGTAGGTAGTTTGCACATTTCCTGATGCATCATAATCATAAGCTCTTGTATTCACATTGCTTGTTGTTAGATCAGGAGTTGCATCAGTAGTTTGCATACTTGCTGTCCAATATCTTGGCGTGTATGTATATGTTGTAGTTACATTGTTTGGGTATATTGTTTTATTTATAATGCCTGCTTCATTGTATGTGTTGTTTGTAATTGTTATGCCATTTGCACTTGTTGTGTATAATAGACTTCGATTGTTGTAAGTGTATGTTGTCTTAGTGTTTGCTGGATTTGTGATACTTGTTGGATTGTCCAGCTGATCGTACTCGTATGTTACATAGTAAGCCTTGCCATCTACTGTTCTGTTTATTTCAACAACTCTGCCTTGGCTGTCATAAAGGTAGATTGTCTTTCCAGAAGTGTCATTAACTATTGTAAGCCTTCCTGTTGGATAGTTTTTACTTGCTGGCGGGCTTATTTCACTATTATATGAGTCATAAGTGTAATTAGTATCTGTTCCGATTGGGAAGTCCTCTTTTGTGAGTCTATTTAACTTATCGTAAAGGTAGTTTATTGTGTTCTGGTTGGCATCTGTCTTGCTTACTAGATTGCTGGCATTGTCGTATGAGTAGGTTTCAAGGCCTCTGTCTGTATGGTTTAGAGTTATGAGTCTGCCTAAGGTGTCATATTTGTATGTTGTGGTTTGATTTAGTGGAGTGGATTCTTCTAACAATCTGCCAAGAACGTCATAAGACTTAGTCCAGTTGCTGTTATTGGCATCTCTTTCCTTTACAAGGTTGCTGAATGCATCATAGTAGTAAATTGTTGTATAGTTATTTTCATCCTCTATTGTTATTGTTCTATTCCCTTGAGCTTCATTGCCATAGAAAGTTTCTATTATCCCTGTAGGGGTTATTGTCCTGCTTTGCCTTGCTAAAGTATCTGGAGTGTATGTGAAAATAGTGTAATTTGTGTCTACTGGCACTGCATCGCTGAAGGAAACTGCGAAGTATGGGTTTGTTGTCTTGTTTATCTTGCTTTGCTCATTGTAATAGCTTCTCACAAAAATGTCTCTTGAGCCTGCTTCTTCTCTGCTGTAGACTTGTCTATTTAGGCCATCGCTGTATAGAGTAGTTTCTGCTTGTGTGCTTGAGTCTAGCTTTTGAGTTATGTTTACATAGTTAAGGTTAGTTGAGCTTATGCTTCCGCTATCTCTAGCATACTTGTATACGTAAAGAATTGTTGGCTGGTTATCTCCTGGATATGTTATATTGCTTACTCTTCCAAATTCATCATAAGCATACTTTATGATTTGGCTATTGGCATCAGTTTCATTCGCTACTAGGCCTAGCTTTGTGTAATTTCTAGTCCATGCTGGTCCTGCTTGGCTGCCGAATTCTTGATTCCAGCCACTTGTTGGATATGCTCCTTGGTATTTTGCTGCATATCTTGTTTCGAAAATGTTGTTATTACCATCACTTTCTGTCAAGAGATTGCCAAACGCATCGTAACTTGAGTAATTCCTTACTTTTATGAAAAGGTCTTGGGCATCAAGGCCATTACTGTTAGTGTCATTCCATATTCTCTCTTCTTCTGGATATATATTGCAGTTTCCATACGATGTTTTCGTCAAGGACTTGAGATTGCTGTCTGCTATGCTGTCCTCGTAAATACGGGTCTCATTAATTTCTGCAAGTCTGTTTGCTGATACAAAAGAAAAGCAGTTTTCATACACATAAGTGAAGGTAGTAATTCTCTTATTATCTTCTATAGTTTGGTTTATTAGGCCCTGGTTGGTATATGAAAATTCTGTCAAGGTTTCAACTCCATCAAGAGTGTTTGTAGTATTCCTTAGCTTCGCATGGCCTGAAGTAGCATTTGAATTTGCAAATATAGTTTTGTTTTCAAATTCCCACTCATTTCTCGTGGTTTGAATTACATCTGTAGAATTTCTTATGTATACGGCTGTTACAAGACCTCTTCTGTAGTCAAGGCTCTTGCTGTCTGCTGTGTCTGGATGCTCGCTTGCTGCAGTGAAATTTGTTACTGTTGTTCCGAAATTGGGAATTTCTTCCTCTATTGCTTTGTAGTCTACTCTTGCCCTTTCGAGAAAGCCTATGCTGCTGTCAGCTTCCATTTTTCTTTTTGTCTCATTTAGAATGAATGTTATTACTCCATCTCTGTATGTGTAGCTATAAGTTACTTTATTGCCTAATCCATCATCTATTATTTTTCTCTTTACTCTTATACCTCCTCCATTTCCACTGAGCGAGGCTGACTGTTCTGCTGTAAAGTTATTTGCCTCATACTCGTACGAGGTAATAGAACCTTCAGGCCACGTAATGTTTGTAAGTGACCATGCGTGCACTGTGCTCAAGTTTACGTGATGAGTATCATTCTGTGTATTGTTGTTATTTATCCTTCCATTATAGAATCCATAGAAATCGTAAGCTACTGCATTGTAAGGAGGATTGTATGCATAAGTGAATAATATTGCTGGAATCTTGGGATCCGTTGTTTCAAATGTAGAGCCAGATCTGCCATAGATTGTAATGTTCTCTAATGTATGTTTACTTGCCAAGCTATTCGAGTATGCAAAGTCTATAGCCTGTAGAATCTCATTTTCTGTATCGTTGAGATTTCTTAGTTCTATTCTGTCTAAACTGTAAGGCTCTGCAGGATAGATATGCAAGTCATTTCTGTCACCTTTTATTATGAAAGTTGCATTATATAAAGGCGTTAAAATGTTTTGTATATACGTGAATGATAAGTTTGTGTCATATGCCTTGAATCTTAGAATTTGGCTGTATGTTGCATCACTTGTTTTATTAAAGTAGAAATAATCTACTGAAGGGAATCTGTATATTACATTCTGCAATTCTACTGGATCTTGATAAGTTATTTTTACCCAGTCTCCATCATCTTCTGTTCCTGCTCCCCCTGGAGAGTTATCTTTATAATCAAAGGAATGCACTTCCGAAAGATACCATGCATATGCATGGCTTGAGTTAACTTTTGTAATTTCAGTTGAGTAATTTGTTTGCCATGTTACGCCATTATATCTCAACTCCTTAATCGAGATGTTGCCCATAATGCTAGTATTTACCCTTTTCTTGAAAAGGTATTTAGTGCCATCTTCTGTAGTAATATTCCAATATGAAATTTCATTTCCACTTTTTGCATATTCTACCTTTGTAGGTTCCCAATCTTCCGGCATGAATACTTTGCTATCATTGGCTACAATTCTGCCCCATGGGCTGAAGTAATTGTCCTGCTTATCGCTTGCTGAATTTAGCCACCCATTTCCACTGTCATCTGGAAACTCTATTGCAGATCTTGTTATTGCTGGGATTCCACTGCCTAACTCTAGCTGCCATCCTAATCCTACCCATGATGCTTCTTCCCATACCGGAATTCCTGTTTTGTAAGCTAGTGTAATTGGTAAAGATAACTTCCTTGCTTCTATGTTGGCCAGAGGAACTTCCTCTAATCCAATACCAAAATCTGTGACTTCGGGAGCTGCATTGTTAATGTAAGAAGCTCTTGTGACACTTATACTGGAGGATGTACCAATAGAATAAGTAGGGTCTTTTGGAAGACGCTTATAAAGCCTTATATTATCTATAGTGAAATTAGCGTTCCCGCTTCCTACTAATCTTTCTCCTATCTTGAAGGCAGTAAAATTAGCATATAAAGGGACAAGACTTCCAGAAGCAGTTTTATTCATATAAGAGAGATTTGTTGAATTAGATATAGTAAATAGATGCACTGATTCTTTTAATAACTTTGTAATCTTTAATGTATATGACTTGTTAACTACTATTGGTGTTTTAGCACCAGCAGGTCCATTAGGACCACCTCCAGAATTTAATATAGGAGTCCAATTCCCTTCATCTGCTGCCCCTCCTAAACCGCAATCCTGAAATCCACTATAATTTTGGATTGTTATTCCACCAATATTTACTCTGTCAGTCATGCCATAAGCACCTATAAGAGCACAATTAGAGGTAATTTTATAAATATAATAACTCATATTGAATTCAAGTATTGTATCATTTCTTGTAGCATAAGTGAAATTTTTGTATGAATAAGTACTTTGGGCATCAAAAGCACCAATATAAACACCATTCTGAATCTTGTCGGGAGTAGTGCCAGTTAAAGCCCATCCTACACTGTCTCGAAAGTCTTCACCGAATAAGAATGCTGTTCTTATGTCAGAAGTATTACTTGCTCCACTATTATTATAATAAATCCAGAACGTTACATTATTATTTGCTGTAACATTCGGAAGCATTACCCACACTATTCCTCTAGAGGAGTTCCAAAATTCTATCCAGAAAGCAAGCTCCTGATTTTCATCATAATCTAGCGCTCTTAAATCGTCCCCAAAATTCTTTGTTTTGTTCATTTCGAAATTTGAATTATTCAGCAGAAGTCTTACCGTGAAGTTATTTGTTGATAATTCACTACCTACTGAAACTTCTGTCTTTGCATTCCATGATGTATTCCACCAAGCCCATTCTGTAACTTGCAGGCCATAGAAAGTAGGAATCCATTCAATATTCTCATCCCTATTCTTTAGGCCTTGCAACCATAACGAGAACTCATTTCCAGATGTAAGATAGAGGTTTTGTATTTCCCTCCAGTTGTATACTCTTACAGTCTCATTCTCACTAGTATTATCTGAATATACTAAAGTTTGATTTTCGTAGCCAAGATATAAAATTTTGTAAGTAATGGGCACTTCAGTCCTATTTTTATAGAATTTCCAACTAAAGTTACTTGAATTAAGAATGTTAGTAATAGAATCATTTATGTACGAGTAGATTTTTATTTTTGCATTGCAGCTAACTAAACATTGCTCAGAGTTACTAGTTAGAGTGATATTGATTAAATCTAACCCTGAGTGTTTTATATTTACTGTATTTGTTGAGGAATCGAAATTTTTTGTGTAAGTTTGTGATTCTACACTCTTTATTTGAAAAAGGGAGATAGCGAATAAAATTAGGAAAAGTAATAATATTAATAAAACTTTTTTACCCATTAATCCTTCCTCCAAACTTTATATTAATTTGGATGGCAGAACTTTAAATATTTTGTCTTACTACTTACGAGAAGGTTAGTTTATATCTATATCAACATCATAGCTTTAACTATAAGATTACTCAAGAAAACATTTAAAAGTTAAATCTATTTATTCATAAGCATTAATTCTTCATATCTAAGAATGAAAAAGCAAATACAAAGGTTAGAAAGCGAGGGAGAAGATCAAGAAGAAAAAAAATTCCGCCAGCCTGTGCTCAATATAGGAATTGTGGGGCATATAGATCACGGTAAAACTACTCTGCTCTATAAGCTTAGTGGAGTATGGGCATCTCGACACTCAGAGGAGCTGAAAAGGGGTATCACAATAAGATTAGGGTATGCTGATTCTATGATCAGGAAGTGTAAATGTAAGGAGCATAATTACACAATCTCAGAGGTATGTGAGAAATGCGGAGCAAAGGCAGAGCCTGTAAAGTATGTAAGTTTTGTAGATGCTCCTGGACATGAAATGCTTATGGCTACAATGCTTTCAGGAGCGGCAATTATTG
>CAYIBB010000014.1:7434-16277 GCA_964361585.1 Candidatus Woesearchaeota archaeon
ATTGCAGCAAATGAAAAATGTCCTCAGCCACAGACAAAGGAGCATTTGATGGCTCTTGCCGCAAAGAGGATTGGAAATGTTATAATCGTGCAAAACAAAATCGATCTTGTAAGCAGAGAGCAAGCACTTGAGAGTTATAGGCAGATTAAGGAATTCGTTTCAGGGACTGTTGCAGAGGATGCTCCCATAATCCCTGTTTCAGCACAACAGAATGTAAACATAGACCTTCTTCTAGAGGCAATTGATAGACTCCCTATTCCTCAACGCGATACAGAAGCAGAGCCACTATTCTTCATTGCCAGAAGTTTTGATATTAACAAGCCAGGAACTAATATTGAGGACATTTCAGGTGGCGTATTGGGAGGAACTCTTAAGAAGGGTACACTCAAAGTAGGAGATGAAATTGAAATTCTGCCTGGACTCATTATTGAGGAACATGGAACTGTTAATGTAAAGCCTGTAAGGACCTTTATCGCAGATATTGTGGCAGGAAAAAATCACCTTAGAGAAGCATCTCCTTCTGGAAGCCTTGCTATTTCCACGAAATTAGATCCATTACTAACTAAAGGGGATAACCTAGGAGGTAATATTTTAGGAATTATTGGGAAGCTCCCTCCAGTAGTCCGAGAATTGAGATTTAAGGTAAAGCTTTTTGAGAATATTGTAGGACTTGAGGAAGAAGTTAAAGTTGATGCTCTGAAGATGAATGAGATCCTTCTTTTGAGTGTGAATACTGCTGTCACAGTCGGCGCTGTCACAGAAATTAAAGGTGATAGAATAAAAATGAATCTAAGAATTCCTGCATGTCCTCTCAAGGGCACTGAGATAGGAATTGCTAGGAATATCAAGGGAAGATGGCGCCTTAT
The DNA here is from genome assembly GCA_964361585.1 of Candidatus Woesearchaeota archaeon. Classification (GTDB taxonomy): domain Archaea; phylum Nanobdellota; class Nanobdellia; order Pacearchaeales; family UBA12030; genus CAYIBB01. Next base: position 8,301 of record CAYIBB010000014.1, read on the forward strand.
AGGCTATGGGGTTGTTGAGTGATGTGGTAAAATGTGCTGACGTTTAGTTTACATGTCCATCAGATTAGTCAAACATCTAATAGCTAAATCATACACTGTCTGATCATATTTCACCCCAGAAGCATCATTGCCGCAAATTCTACTAATCAAATTTTTGTGTCTTTGATAATCTCTAAGCCTTTCTTCTTTTTCTAAAACAGTTTCTAAATAGTGATAGCGGCTCTTAACATTAACAATAAAATATTTTTGTACATCATCCCTAAGTTGTTCGAATAACTCATCATTATTTCTATCGTTAGTTACCATTCTCATACTTAAGACTCAATATGCAAATACTTCCCTTTAATGAAATGCCCTGCAAGTTGTCTTGAGGATGCTAGCTTGGGAAAGACTTCTTTTTCTAAACTTACAGCATTTCTTATATGTGAGAATATTCTTGGCGAAAGAATGTAAATGCCTGCATTTACCACATAGCTTGTTGCCCTTTTTGGCTTCTCCACAAAATTCACAACCAGATCTCCATCCATTACTGCATTTCCAAATCTTTCAGGCTTATCACGCAACATGAGCGCCATTGTTGCAGTCTTTTCTGTTGAAATATGTTTTTTAATCATGCCGTAGAGATCAAATTCTGCTGCCAGGTCAGCAGACATTGCAATAAAATTGTCTGATAATGTATCCTTGAGAGCTGCAAGAGCTTGTGCATTTCCATTTGCATTTTTTTCGTGAACATCAATAATGACCTTAAAGGTTTTCATAAGCAAATTAACCTCTGCAAGAAATCTTTCTGTATATGGGCTTTTCTGAGTGACTATATGTACATTCTTAATCCCATGAGCTCGCAACATTCCAATCTGAAAGTAAAGTAAGCTTTTCTCTCCAACCTTTTTCAAAGAATATTTCTGATGATCACCTCTCAAAAGCAATACCGCACTTGTTATGAGTTCTTCCTGTAAGCCTTTTCTAAGCAAATTCTCAATAGCCTGACTCCTTGATGCGAATTCACTACCAACCTTGTTGTCTATCAAATTAAGAAGGCTCTTTTCAATAGCTATAGCTACTTTCAACTTCATTTTAGTATGAAATGGTAATACTATATAAATTTATTCTATATAAACCAGTATAACAATATTTAAAAGGTATGAATTATTCATACTTTTATGGTTTCCGTTTTCGAAGAAAAGAGTATGATAACAGTAGAAGATCAGGTGGTAGAACGGATTGCTAGAAGTTACAGAATGGGCGGAAAGCTGATTATTTTTGGAAATGGTGGCAGTTTGGCTGATGCCTCCCATATTGCAGCAGAGTATGTTGGAAGATATGTAATCAGTGAAAGAAGAGCGCTCTCTGCATTTGCACTTAATGATCCGATAGCAATGTCAGCCATTGCAAATGATTATGGATTCGATCATGTTTTTTCTCGGCAAATTGAGGCTCATTGTAAACCAGAAGATATAGTTATAGTAATGACTACAAGCGATGTAAGTCAAGAAGAGAATGGGCATTCTAGAAACATCTATAACGGAATTATGGCAGCTAGAGATATATGCAAATGCACAATAGGATTTGGCGGCAGGGAAAGTATGATATTTAGAAATTTAGTTGACTACTTCATAGAAGGCGAAGGAGAGAACACTGCAAGAATTCAAGAATCACATATGAGAATAAATCATGAAATCTGTGGAAGAGTTGAGAAAATGTTGCATAAGGAGGGGGTTATCTAATGTTTGAAAGTGGAAACTAAAAATATACTAGTAACAGGTGGAGCAGGATTTATTGGAAGTCAAGTGGCTATAGCATTGCAAGATAAGTATGATGTCACAGTTTTGGATAATTTCTATTGGAATGAGAAGTTAATGAGAAAAAATCTGAAGGGATTTGAGGGTAATATCATAAAGGCAGACTTGAGAGATTATAATTTTGATAAATTAAAGAATAAGCCAGATGCAATAGTACATAAAAAATTAATAAGAAACCTGCAAAGGCCAAATGTGATAATACATGGGGTGGCAATAACAGATACTACAGTAAAAGACAGCAAGTTAATAATTGATGTCAACTTTCGTGCATTTAAAAAAATTTTAGACTATGCTGAAAAGAATGGTGTTGATGTAGTGTACGCATCCTCTGCCTCAGTATATGGAAATAGAAAAGTCCCAATGAAAGAAAGTCAAAAACCTCAGCTCCTAAGTTTTTATGCAGAATCTAAATGGCTTATGGATAGACTTGTTCTTGACAAGATCAAAAATTCAAAAATAAAGATTGTTGGCCTTAGATATTTTAATGTTTATGGTCCTGGGGAAGGGCATAAGGGAAAGATGGCTTCAATGATTCTGCAGCTTTACAAGCAGATGAAGCAAAAAAAGAGACCGAGAATTTTCCATGATGGAAATCAAACTCGAGATTTTGTCTATATTAAAGATGTTGTAAACGCTACAATACTGGCTATGGATACCAAACGCTCAGGAATTTATAATGTCGGCAGCGGCAAATCCATTAGTTTCAATAAGGTCATTCAAGTTCTAAACAAGAATATGGGCACATCTTACAAACCCGAGTATATAATGAATAATCCCTACACGCACTTTCAGGAATCTACACTTGCTGACCTTTCCCTGGCTAAACGCTTCCTAAAGTATGAGCCTAATTATAGTATCGAGAGAGGGATTATGGAATATGTAAAGATTTTGGAAGGAGAGAATGGAAAATAGCAATTTAGAGGCAATTATAGATAAATTTGCTGAACAGAGAATAGTTGTTGTAGGTGATCTTATTTTAGATGAATTTAGGTGGGGTAAGGTTGTGAGGATTAATCCTGAAATGCCATCTGCACCTCTAGTTGATGAGGATGCAAACAGAAGAAGAAAACACTATATTCAAGCATCAAATGTTACCTATACAAGTGATTTGAGATTGGGAGGAGCTGGGAATGTGGCAAGGAACATAGTTGGTTTAGGGGGAGAAGTATATCTATTCGGGGTAGTTGGAGATGATATGGAAGGAAAGTTACTGCTTGAACTTGCTAGATCAGACCTTAATCAAAAAAGTTATTCTATTACAAGTATGAGGATCCCTCAACTCAACGATAGACCAACAACTAAAAAATTTAGAGTTATGGCACATGGCCAACAAATTGTTAGAGTTGATACCGAGAGCAGAGAGGATATACCAAAAGAAGTTGAAGATGAAATTTTATTGAGAATTAAGAGTTACAGGCGTGAGATCAATGGTATTGTTCTTTCAGATTATGCTAAAGGTGTACTAACAGAAAGACTTTCCAGAGAACTGATACAGCATGCTAGATCTATGGGCATACCTGTAATCGTAGACCCAAAACCTAAAAATTTTTATAAATTTTCAAATCCTACTTTAATAAAGCCTAATCTAAAAGAGGCCGAGCATATTGTTAGTGAAGATTTAGTGTACGAAACTCTCAGAGAAAAATTAGAAAGTTTGGCAAAAGCAATAAAATCAAATTCAAGAGCTAAGTATGTTGCTATAACTTGCGGTGAAAAAGGAATATTTGTTTATGATGGCACTTCGAAACATATTCCTGCACCCATTGTTCTGCCTAATACAGCCAATAGTGTAGGAGCTGGGGACACATCAACAGCTACAATAGCCTCGGCATTATCTGCTGGGGCAGACATCTATTCTGCTGCAAAATTAGCAGTTCATGCATCCACACTCGCTATTCAAGAAGAAGGAACCGCAACAGTAATTTTAGATGAGTTACGAACTTCTTTAAAAAATTATGAAAATGCTAGATAAAAAAATCAAATCCATGCGAGAAATCCTTGAGATAGTAGAAAAAGCAAGAAAATCAGGGAAGAAAATTGTGACAACAAATGGATGCTTTGATATCCTGCATGTGGGCCATGTAAGGCTTCTTGAATTTTCCAAGGGCCTTGGCGACATGCTTGTAGTTGGACTTAATAGTGATTCTTCGATAAAAAGAATTAAGGGAAATAAAAGGCCCATAGTGAATGAAATGGAAAGGGCCTCTATGCTTGCATCCTTAAGTGCTGTAGATTATGTTGTACTTTTTGACGAGCCTACTAGTATTCCATTGCTTGAGAAGATAAGGCCCCATGTACATGTAAAGGGTTCTGACAGAAAGATGCACGAGATAGTGGAGCGAGAAACTGTTGAGCAAAATGGGGGCAGAGTAATACTCTTTAATATTGTTTCAGGAGTTTCAACTACAAATCTCATTAATAGAATTCTGGAACTTTATGATAGAAAAGAGTTGAGTGTTAGAGTTTAAGTGAATACTAACTACTCTTTCTCTTTTTTTTCGATTTATTCTGGCTGTTGGGTTTATAGAGTCCTCTATCAATTAATACATTAAGTAGAGCATCATATCTAATTTTTATTCCACCAGTAGTAAGTTCTCTATAAACTTGTGTTGGATTATTATTACAAAGAACAAAAACATCTTCTAATGAAGCACCGTTAAACTCTTCCTTTATGCGGTCATCTAAAGTACGGCGCCCAGCATTTCGTGCTATGTCAGCACTAGCCAACTTCTTACTATCCTCATCACTTTGGCTTTTATATTTAGGATCTCGCCTCAAAACTTCCTCGTAATCTACTCCATGTTGTTTCAAAAGCTCAACATAGAATGCAAATACATCATCTTTATTTGAACTTCCCATAACAATTTTGCCAGAATCGACAACATAGAAATTGCCGTCATTTGGAACACTTTCTGTATTAAGTTGCATAGAAAGATATGGTACATCTTGGATGCTGTATATATAGTTTTGACTAGGCTTTACTGCTGTCAAAGGATTTCTAAGTTTTCTGACAGTTATAGCCATAAAAACAGGAATTCAGAAAAGAATAAAAAGCTTACGAAATAGGTATGTTCTACTTTTTGAGTATTCCACTAAAAAAACTTTTTAGAGCGAGATAACCGCAAAAAAGCATTGCAGCTCCACCTAAAAATAATCCAGTACCAGCTCCTTCTTTAATTATATCTATATTATGAGTTTTTAACCCATTTAATCCATCACTTATTTCTATTAAGGCAGTTCTTACATATAATTGTTCATTAACGTTTTGGGGATTGTACATGTTGTCCATACCATCAATATTACTAACAATATGCTCTAGTAACAGTTTACTTTCATCAGTTAAATCTAGTCTACCAGAATCTTTTAAATCAGTAACTTGGAGCTTTAACCTAGAGATTTGCTCTTCGGATGGTGCTGTAGGTAATGCTACAATACTCATTATATCTTTCTTAACTTTGTCAACTTGGCTATATCCTCTTATGGACTTATCAGCGGTCATACTAAATTTAACTCCTTCATAACCTACCCAACTTACTATTCCATAAACAGCACTATATGCAAAATTGCCTACTCTTTCCTGAATTTTTGTTGTCATATAATTTCATTTGCAATAAAATATTTAAATTTTTCGGTTAATATCACTCCTCGCCAGCCTTACTCAAGCCTATGACCTTATCATTTTCAGCAATCCTTATAATCCTTACACCTTGCGTAATCCTCCCAGCAAGTCTTATACTCTTGGCTGGAGTTCTAATTACCATACCCTTAGATGTAGTTACAATAATACTATCCCCATCTTGACATGTAAGTATATTCACTACATTTCCAGTCTTCGGTCCTAGCTTGATGTTCGTAATTCCCTTCCCACCTCTCTTGATTCTTCTGTACTTTGCAATTTGAGTCCTCTTTCCGAATCCTTTTTCAGTAATTGTTAAAGCTGTAAGTTTCTCAAGCCTTTCCTTTTCAGAAGGAAGAATCTCAGCCCCAACTACATAATCATCCTTTTCCAGTCTTATTGCGATTACACCATAAGCATTTCTTCCAACACTCCGCAAGTCTTTTGAGCTGAAGCGAATTGCAGTTCCCTTAGCAGTTCCCACAAGAATTTCCTCAGTATCAGAAGTAAGCATTGCTTCAACAAGCGCATCTCCTTCTGGCAAAGTTACTGCAATAATTCCACTTGATCTGATTTTATCGAACTCCTTGAATGACATCTTCTTAATTATCCCATCTTTAGTAATAAGAAGCAAGTTGCCCTCGAAGTTCTTTACTGAGATGGTGGTTGTAACGCTTTCGTCCTTCAAATTCAATAAATTTACGAGTGCCTTTCCTTTAGCATATCTAGTGCCTTCAGGAACTTGGTAGCATTGTAATGCGTATGCCTTGCCATTATTCGTAAAGAAAAGAAGGTAATCGTGAGTATTGCAAGTGAAAATGTTCTGCACAAAGTCGCCAGTAGTTAGTTCAGTTCCAGTAATACCCTTCCCACCTCTTCTTTGCTCCTTGTAAATATTTGAAGGAAGTCTCTTAATATAACCTTTAGAAGTTAAAGTGATTACAACATTCTCCCTCTGTACAAGATCTCTGTCAGAAAATGCTTGCATTCTCTCGAGGATTTTAGTTCTTCGATCATCACCATATCTCTTCTTTATTTCAAGAAGTTCTTTCCTAATTATCTCCAAAATTTCCTTTTCACTACCAAGAATCCTTTTAAATTCCTCAATCTTGCGAGTAAGCTCCTCGTTTTCGTCTTTAAGCTTCTTGTGCTCAAGTGCTGTAAGTCGAGCAAGCCTCATATCAAGAATTGCCTCAGCCTGCTTCACCGAGAGATTAAATTTCTTCACAAGTTCTTGAGATGCTTCAGAAACATTCTGGCTTTTTTTCAGGAGTGTAATTATATTATCTAGGTTCTTGAGTGCAATCAATAAACCAGAAACAATATGCTGTCTATCCTCGGCCTTTCTAAGCTCGAAGTCTGTACGCTTTCTTACAACAACTTGTCTGTGTTTGATAAACTGCTCGATAATCTCCCTTAAATTTAGAATTCGTGGCACTCCATCTACAAGAGCGAGAAGGATACCATTGAATCTTGTTTGGAGTGAAGTTAGATTGTAAAGTCTATTGAGTACTACTTTACTATTGGCACCTCTTCTCAATTCTATAACAATACGAATCTTACCTTTAGAGCTTTCATCTCTAATATCTGAGATGTCCTGCAATTTCTTGCTCTGCACTAGGCGTGCAATATCCTCAATAAGCACAGATTTATTAACTTGATATGGAATTTCTGTGACTATTATACGCTCCCTTCCTCGCTCTTCATCAGTATTTGTTTTGCCTCTCGCAGTTATGGCACCTCTTCCTGTCTTATAAAGTTCTGTAATTCCATCCTTATACACGAATCCTGCAGTGGGAAAGTCTGGAGCAGGCACAATTTCTAGAAGCTTATCAATTTCAATATTAGGATTTTTTATTACTTCAATTATTGCATCTACCACTTCAGAAAGGTTATGAGGTGGAATATTTGTGGTCATTCCTACTGCAATTCCGCTAGCTCCATTAATTAATAAGTTGGGAACTTTTCCAGGAAGCACTATAGGCTCCTTCAATGAGTTATCAAAATTTGCCTGGAATGCAACAGTTTCCTTCTCTATGTCAGAAAGCATTTCTTCTGCTAACTTCGAGAGCTTTGCCTCTGTATACCTCATTGCAGCCGGAGGATCTCCATCGATGCTACCAAAATTTCCCTGCCCATCGATTAGAGTATAGCGCAAAGAAAAATTTTGAGTCATTCTAGCTAGTGCATCATACACTGGAAGGTCACCATGGGGATGAAATTTTCCTAGCACGTCACCAACAATTCTCGCTGATTTTCGAGTGACCTTATCACTTGTAAGTCCCATTTGGTGCATAGAAAAAAGAATTCTGCGCTGTACTGGCTTGAGGCCATCGGCAACATCTGGAAGTGCACGAGATACGATAACAGACATAGCATAATCTATGTATGCCTTCTTCATTTCCTCTTCTATGCGCACTTCTTCTAACTTTGCTTGATTTTGTTCTGGCATTTTTAATTTATCTCTATCCCTGTTAATTCCACAATTTTTCTATATACTGTAGGTGCATTCTTTATGCCTATCAAATCTAAAAATTTAGTATCATCATATTCACGGAAAAG
>CAYIBB010000015.1:0-16027 GCA_964361585.1 Candidatus Woesearchaeota archaeon
AAGAGTTTTTGATACTTGGTTTGATTCCTCTATTTCGCCACTCTACATTTTAGGCTACTCAAAAAATGAGAAATTTTTCAAAAAAGCGTTTCCATGCACGCTACGCCCACAAGGCAAGGAGATAATAAGAACGTGGCTTTACTACACATTACTACGGGGCTATCAGCTAACACGCAAGGCTACCTTTAAGGATGTATGGATTAATTATCATATTGTAGATGTTCATGGTAAAAAGATGTCAAAATCTCTTGGCAATGTGATAAACCCACAGGAAATTATTTCGAAGCATGGTAGCGAATCCTTGAGATTATGGGCAGCTATTGAAGGCAATTTGGCTAAGCAAGATTTTAGGTGCAGCGAGGATAAAATTGCTTCTGAATTTAAGACGCTTATAAAATTATGGAATATTGCAAAATTCATTTCACAATTTCCTGAGCCTAAAAACAAGAAGATAAAGTTAACAGAAACTGACAAGGCTTTCATTAATTATGTGAATGATCTTACCGCATTTACAGAAAGGCATTATGAGAAATATGACTTCCACAGTCCTGCATTAAGGTTACGAAGTTTTATTTGGGAAACTTTTGCTTCGCATTACCTTGAGGTTGTAAAGCCTCGGGTTTATAATACAGAAAATAAGTTCTCTACTCAAGAGCAGGAATCTGCAATTTATACGCTAAATTATTGCCTTGACCATTTGCTCTTGTTGCTACATCCTATCATTCCTCTAATAACTTACAAAATTTACAAGGATTTGAGGAGGAAGGAAATTCATCTAGAGCGCTTTCCGAAGGCTGAGAAAGTAAAAACTAAAAGTAAGCTCGCAGATCTTATTGAACTAAATAGTGAAATTTGGAAGGCTAAAAAGGATAAAGGATTGAGTCTGAAAACCCAAGTTAAAAGATTACATATTCCGAAAAAATTCTCTGTAAAAGAATTTGAAAAAGACTTGAGAGAGGCACATAATATTCTTGAGATTAAATACGCTGACAAAATTAAGATTGAATTCTGATTTGATATTATCTAAAAGTAGTGACATACCGGAAGGTTTATATAATGTGAAATACCCCGTATTTTAGGCTGGGTGGAGTTCAAAGCTTCGGCAGAGAACAATGCTTGGCCTACTTTATTTTCTTAGTTATTTTACAGAAACAATTCTTTTTATTAATTAACTTTTTAAACAATTGTCTCTTTTTCTTGCTATGCAAGATCAAGAAGAGCTTCTCGAGAAACTTAAGGAAATTGAATCTATTAGGGGGCGTCATACTGAACTCATAACAGTCTATGTGCCTGCTGGTTTCTCACTTCTTGCTACAATAAAGCAACTTGAGGCTGAAAAATCAACTGCTGCTAACATTAAATCGAAGAGTACTAGGAATAATGTTATAGATGCCCTTGAAAAGATAGTTCGGGAGTTGAAACAGTTGAAGGAAACTCCACCTAACGGCCTCGTAGTATTCTGTGGAAACATCTCGAAGAAGGAAGGAACTCAGGATTTGCAGATTTTTATGTTTGAACCGCCTTTACCTATAAATGTAAAACTCTACAGATGTGACCAAACATTTGTTACCTCACATCTAATGGATTTGATTAGCAAGAGAGATAAGTATGGCCTTCTTGTTATAGACAGGCAGGAAGCTACTCTCGGAATTCTTGATGGCAAGCATATTGAAATGCTTTCACATCATACTTCAGGAGTTCCAGGTAAGGCAAAAACTGGTGGTAGTAGCGCAGCAAGATTCGCTCGAGTTCGCGAAATGCTTGCAAAAGACTTCTTTAACAGAATATCGGATGAATTGAAAAAACAATTCGGGCATGTAAGCGGTAGAGAGATTAAAGGCCTTATTATAGGAGGACCTGGGCCAACAAAAGAAGAGTTTCTTGCTGAGGTTGATATAGGAGACTTAAAGAGAAAGATACTTGCAATTGAGGATATAGGATATGCGGATGAGTATGGCCTCGAAGTCCTGGTCGAGAAGGCTCAAGGTGCACTTCAGGAAGAGGAAATCATAAAAGAGAAGAAGATTCTAACAGAATTCTTTACGCTACTTGGTCGAGATCCAGACAAAGTTGCATACGGCGATGAAGTAGAAAAGGCATTGCGTATGGGGGCAGCCGAAAAAGTTTTAATTTCAATCAAGCTCCCCAGTGATGAGATTAAAAAAATAGCGAAACTTGCAGATGAAACAGGAGCGGAAGTTATTAAAATTTCCACGGATACGGGAGAAGGTGTTCAATTCAAAAATCTAGGGGGCAAGGGAGCATTTTTAAGATTTAAGATAATTTAGTATAGAAAGTAAAAGAAATCACTGAGTGAAAGAAAATGAAAAAGGAAGGAATTGTTGAGGCTGTATTATTCCTCTCAGGGAAGTTCATGGAACTTTCTGAAATTTCAAGTCTTACAGGTATAGAGACAATAGAACTTAAGGAAATTCTCACAAACTTAATTTCATCTTACGATAAAAAAGAAGGAGGGATAAAGATTATCGAGAGAAATGGCAATTATAAGATGGACATTCATGAAGACTTCGCCTTTTTAGTAAACAGAATTGTTGCAGGCGGCAGTGAATTTGGCAAGGCAGAAAAAGAGACTCTCGCAGTAATAGCGTATAAACAGCCAATAAAACAATCTATGGTAATACAGATTAGAGGAAATAAGGCTTACGAGCATATAAAAAAGTTCCTGGATTTGAATTTAATTAATACAAAAAAGGCTGGGCACACTTACATTTTAAGCCTTAGCGATAATTTTTATAATTATTTTAGCGTAACAAAAGATAGACTAGAGCTTCTAAAATTTGCTGTAATTAAGAAGGAAGCCCAACAGAAAGCCCAAAACCAAAAAGGCGAGGTATGAGGGGAAATGAAAAAAGGATCCGTGTATTTAGTATTGGCTTTAATTTTTATTTTGTCTTTTGCATTGCATTTTTATACTTTTAAGCTTGACACAGATGATTACTTCACTCTAAGATATATTGAACAGCTAAAGGAGAAAAGAACACCTATTTTTTATGATGATTTAAGTTATGGTGGTAGGAAGATAGAAGAGCCGTTCTTATTTTATATCATTCTTGCAGTTTTCTCCTTCATCCCATTATTTTATAAGATAATCCCAATCTTACTTGTAAGTTCTCTTAGCGTATTAATATTTTTTATAGTTAAAAAGTATGCAGACGATACTTCGGCTATAATCTCTGCCATTTTTGCTGCTTTCTTACCTCTCCTCTTTTCGATAAATTTACTTACACCTTTTTCACTTGCACTACCACTTTTGTTTCTACTCATACTATCGTACTTAAATATTGAAAAAAAGACTTATCTGAATACTTTTATAATTTGTTCTATTTTGCTGCCACTTACCTCATCACTTGCCATTTTGGTTTTTGTTACAGTATTGATTTATTTTTTTATAACTATAATCGAAGAAAGGAAAATAAGTGCGCTTGAGAAAGAAGCACTGCTTTTTTCATTATTTGTTAATTTGCTAATCATACTATTAATATTTAGAGAATCATTACTTAATTATGGCCTGGCATTTATATGGCAAAACACGCCAACTCCAGTACTTGCAGATTATTATAAAGAGTTTACAATTATTGAAGCACTAGAATTAATTTCCCCACTGCTGTTGTTATTTGGAGTTTTTGGCTTCATCGTCTCTCTCAGAAATAAGCAAAATCTTTTCCTAAGCTCTACCTTGGTAACGACACTTTTCTTTTTATGGCTTAAGATAATTCCCTTTTTGCTAGGGCTTGTGATTCTTACCCTTTCTTTGGCAGGGCTTTCATCTTTTGGCCTTAGATCATTATTTAATTTTATTAAATACACAAAGTTCGCTGAACTTAGAACTTATTTATTGTTCGCAGTAATTATTCTCCTAATAGCCTCCGTGATAGTTCCATCATTTATTCTTTCTTCTAAAAAAGAAATTACTGTTGATAATGAAGTTATAAAAGGTTTGGAATTTTTAAATGTGCAAGAAAGTGATAAAGAAGCGGCAATTATAGCCCCCTATGAATATGGTCACGCCATAACTTACTTCTCAAGAAATTTAAATGTTGCGGACTCACTTTTCTTGCTTGCCCCCGATGCTGAAAAGAGAGTGAGTGATATTGATACGGCATATTTAAGTAAGTCTGAAACGCAGGTTATTGAAATTGCTCACCACTATAATGCAAGGTATATAATATTAAACCAAGACATTAAAGAAAAATACAATGTTACTTCGCTAGAATATGTAAAAAATAAAGAATGTTTTAGCAAATTTTACGATGAAGGTATATCAATCTACAGAATCAAGTGCAAATAAGGATATGAAAGATAAGAAGAGGCATACGCTCTTAATATTCATCTCATTCTTTACTCTAGTCTTTGTAGCTACATTCTTAATAAGATATTTAGGCGGAAATCCGAGTCTACCTGGAAATGAGGCTTACTTTACCTTGGGTACTGAAAGAAATTTCTTTACGGATAATGAAGTTATAAACAAAAATGATTTACAGAATTTAATTTGGCCTTACCTTGTTCACTTGCTATCAACTCTGACTAGAGTCGAGATTGCGATAGTTATACTCTCTTATATTTTTGCGATACTGTCGATTCTAATAATTTATGGTATCCTTCAAAGACTAAATTTTGAAAACAAAAATATTTTTCTATTACTTTTTGTGATTTCCCCTATTACAATTTGGCTATTTACTACATTGAGCGGCACAATACTACCTTCATTCCTTTGCTTGCTCACACTCTATCTGCTACTTTCTGAAAAAGATAGTGTTGCCCTTTTTACTTTAACTTTAACAATACTGTTCGGACTTGTTGCGACTATTGGAGTTTTGCTCTTAATTTTAGCTTTTTCCAGAAGGTATAAATTTTTGTTTTATACTTTAGGAATGGGGATGGTAATTAATGCAATCTACTATTATTTTGTTCCGATCCCTCTTTTTTCTAAATTTGAGATAGCCAATTTTTTTAGCCTGTTTTCTTCATTATCCTCATTTGGAATTGGATTCTTTATTTTCTTACTTTCTATGATAGGCATAATCGCCACGTGGAGGGTAAAGGCTGAAAGAAAGAGATACTTTACAATTTATGCTTCATTCATTGCCCTTGTGTTACTATCTATGTCTAATAAGCTATTTTTGTTTTATGTTACCTTCCCTTTAATTTATCTCAGCACCATAGGTTTTGTTACTTTGGTTAGAAGAGAGTGGCAAAGTAAATCAATTAAAGTGCTCACACTTGCAATAATCTTTGCTGGTTTAGCAATTAATTTTGTTTACACGCCTGTTAAAGTCTCGCAACTGGAACCATCTAAAGAAGTACTCGAGAGTTTAACTTGGTTTCAGAATGAGAAAGAAGGAAGTGTTTTGAGCCATCCCGATAATGGCTATTTTCTCGAAGTTATTGCTAACAAGAAAGTATTTGTTAACAACTATGAACAAAAAACGAGTTCATATATTGCTGGTTTAGCTACAGAAATATTCCTGTCACGAGATCTTGAGTATTTAAATAGAAATATTGAAGAATTCAACATAGAGTATATTTATATAACTCCTGACATGAAAGCAGGAAAGGTATGGAAGTCTGATGACGAAGGCCTGCTTTTCTTACTTCGCTATGGTGGGAGTTTCAAAAATATATACAGGAAGGATGGAATTGAGATATGGCAAAGAACTCGAGGAGTTCCTGAAGTTGAGGAACCTCTCTAGCTCAGGAATAAGTTTTAAAAAGTTCCCTTCATGCAATTAGAAAGAAAAAGGAGAAGGAAATGGTAGTACTACAACCTTACAAAGATTTACTGTTATTTTTTGTGGCAGTATTCTTTACTCTATTTGTGGGCATATTTTACCTTCTTACTTTTATGGAAAATCAAGTAAGAATTTCCGATCCTCGGCCGAGGAAATTTCCGAAAGTCAGTGTAATCATACCTGCTTACAATGAAGAGAAGACTATAGCTAAAAATATTAAATCAGTTCTAAATCTTAATTATCCTAAAAAAATTGAAATATTAGTGATAGACGACGGTTCCACTGACAGAACTTATGAAATAGCGAGGAAATTTCCTGTTCGAGTCTTCAGAAAAAGTAATGGGGGTAAGGGATCTGCCTTAAATTTTGGAATTAAGAGAACTAGAGGTAGTTTCATTGCGGTTCTTGATGCTGATTCTTTTGTATCAAAGAATTCATTAAGGAATATGATAGGCTACTTTGAAAATGAGAAAGTTATGGCAGTGACTCCAACGTTAAAGCTTTACAGACCTAGAAACTTTTGGCAGAAAATACAGTATATTGAATACACTTTCTCTATATATTTCAGAAAGGTCTTTTCATTTATTGACAGTGTATACATTACTCCTGGACCTTTTTCAGTTTATAGGAAAGACTTCTTCGAGAGATATGGCTACTTTGATGAGAAGAATATTACTGAAGATTTAGAGATTGCACTAAGAATTAAGGCTAAAGGGTATAACATAGAAAATTCCGTTAACTCTAAGGTTCAAACAGTTGCTCCAGAATCTTTTAAAAGCTTAATGAAGCAAAGGGTAAGATGGTTTACTGGACTTACAGACAATCTTTACAGTTATAGGAGTTTGTTCGGCGCTCAGCAGGGCAGCCTAGGAATTTTTGTTTTGCCCGTTGCTGTAATCTCAATTTTCCTTGTTTTGTCTTTTACACTTTATTACAGCACTCTTTTTATTTTCAACTCATTCAAGAGTATCTATTACATTCATCTCATCAATTTTGATATTATCACGCTGTTGAATAATTATAAACTCGACTCGAGTTTCTTTTATAGCTTTCTTAACCCAGTAGGCGTACTTTTTGTAATACTAATCGCATTTGCAGCTTTTACGCTATTCCTAGCAAGAAGATTCTCTAAAGATAAAGAGAAGATACATTCAAGCTTTGTTCCTTACCTTTTAACATATAGTATGCTCTTCAGCATCTGGTGGCTAGTCACCATTATATACAAAATCCTAAACATTAAAGTAAGATGGTAGTTAAAAGCAAGAATTATATTCTTGCGCTAATCCTTACAATACTAATTTTCTTTTCAGGCCTGTATTTAGGAACTCAGCTAACATCTTTTCAAATCAAAAAAATTGAGGCTGAACAAAAAGATTTAGCCACTTATCTCTCAAGTCTTGAGCTTAGGTACACTTTACTAGAAGAAAACATATGTGACTTTACAAATCTCAATGAAATTGGTGAAGAACTTGATAATTTAGGGGGAGAGTTAGTCACAAGAGAATCTAAACATGCAAAAGAAGATGGAGAGCTTTTGCAACTTAAAGAGCCTTATTTTTTATTGGAGATAAGGCATTACTTATTACTTAAGGAAATACAAAAAAAGTGTGGAAGAGACTTTGATCTGATAATTTATTTTTATTCCAATGATAGAAGGGAATGCAGTGACTGCGAGCAACAAGGGTTTATTCTTAGCTATCTTCAGAAGAAGAGTGGATATGATAAAGTAAAGATTTATAGTTTCGATGCTCGCTCTCAATCGCCTGCGATCAAAACACTGATGAAAATTAACAATGTGAATTCAGTTCCAACAATCATAATAAATGATGTAAAGTATGAAGGTTTCCTCGCTTTAGAGGAAATTGAAAATTTAACAAGCTTTAACTATAATGTCTCGGCGATATATTCTGGAAGCATATAGAAAAGAAACATAAAACTTAAATACACTGAATCAATAATAAAAATAGTTTGTAAGGAGGCTAAAGGATAGGGGAAATGAAATGCGAACTCTGCATGAAAGAAGTTAATGTTTTGGTAGATGGCATTTACGATTCAAAGCCTATACAAGTTTGTGAAAACTGCGCTAGATTCCGCGACGTGATTATAGTGAGCAAACCTACGAAAGAACAACTTGAGCAATCTAATAGGGTTATAGGTGTAAGAGAAAGACTTGCTGAACTTACTGGAATAAAATCGAGGCCATCGGTGCAAGAAATTGAATTTCCCGACAGTTATGGCTTCCGCGTTAGGAAAGCGAGGCGGAAATTTAATTTTACGCAAGATAAGTTAGCTGAACAACTTGGCGTAAAAACTGAGGATATTGTAAAAATTGAATCGGGAGAGCTTCCTGAGGAAAAGCTTGCCAACAAGATTCGGCAGTTTCTCCGAGTTGAGCTAAGGCCTGAAGAAAGAAGAAGAATTGAAGTCAGGGATATTAAAACTCTTGATAAAGTATAAACTTAATTTCAGGAAAGTTTTTAAATCTCCCTCATTCTAAAGCTAAGAATTAAGATGATAAAGATTCTGGATAAAAGTACTAATGAATTACGTATTGAAATAGACGACGTTACGATATGCGAGGTACTCAGAAATGAGCTATGGCAGGACAAAAGCACAGTAATAGCGGCCTACTCTAGAAAGCACCCTACTGAAAATCCTGTACTACATGTGGTTACTGAGGGGAAAAGTGCAAAAAAGGCCTTTTTGGAGGCAATCGAAAGGATTGATAAAAAAAGTAAAGAAATTCTCGATGCATTTAAATCTACAAAATAATTTCTCAGTATTAAGAATTAAATACAAACTAGCTTAAAAAAGAGATGGAGACAAAAAAATACCCTAGTGCTAGTGACTCAACATTTGGAAAGTTCAAACAATTTTGGCACTGGCTTTGGAATTCTAATTCTATATTGAGCTGGATTGTTAGTTTTGTGTTAGCATTCATTCTTGTGCGCTTTGTGTTCTACCCTCTTATAGGACTTGCTCTTCAAACTTCACTTCCTTTGGTAGTAATAGAAAGTAACAGTATGGAACGCCATTTCGATTTTGAGGGATGGTGGAAGGCTCACGAGGACTTTTATGATGGTATAGGAATCACAAAAGGAGAAGCAGAAAAGTGGCCATTCCCTAACGGAATTAATGAGGGGGATATTGCAATAATTCGTGGTAAGGACTTTCAAGATTTGAAGGAAGGAGACGTAATAGTTTTTCAGCCTTCTCCGCAGAATAAGGCAATAATTCACAGAATTGTTCGCCTGCACGAAAATTATGTGGAAACTAAGGGTGATGCTAATATCGGACAAATTGAATTCGAGAAGAATGTTCGGTCAGAACAAATTAGAGGAGTTGCCATAGCGAGAATTCCCTACCTAGGCTGGATTAAATTATTTTTTGTTAGAGCTTTTAGTTGATTTCTTTAGATAGCTTTCAAAAGATTCGTAAGATATTATTAGTAAGATATTTATACTGCCTCTTCATGAACGAGATTCATGAAATTCTGTCCTAGATGTGGCACTATCCTTATATTAAAAATAAAGCGTTTTAGTTGCCCTAAATGCAGTTATGTTGAAAAAGGTAAAGTAAAGATAATTACATCAGAAAAAGTAGGGAAGGAGAAAGGACTTGGGGTTCTGAGGGAGAGGGAAAGCATAGTCATGCCCACAGTAGCTATAGTCTGTCCGAAGTGCAAGAACAATGAGGCCTATTTCTATAGTGCGCAGACAAGGGCAGGAGATGAAGCAGAAACGCAGTTCTTTAGATGCACGAAATGCCAACATAATTGGAGAAAGTATTCTTGATTTTGGAAATGAACAATAAAGAGAAATATGAGGAACTTTGCTCACAAATAGACAAGGTATGGGAAGGGAGATATGTTGCATTATGGGAGGATAATGGAGAAAGTAAGATATTGGCAATAAATCCTGTTAAGAGTAGAATAGAGGAAATTGTTGAGGTTTTTAGAGATATTGGCTTAGAAGGAATAGAAATCTACCAAATTACTTCAATTACAAATGCAGTAAATAGATAGATTTAAATTCTGTATTTTTTCTTAATGATTATCAATAGAGGTAGTAAAATAAAAGAGGAAAATGGCAGAACTCGCAATATTGCCCGCAATCTTTTGGGGGATCATTGTAGGACTTTACGAGCTTTTCGCAATACATGCTGATGAAAGTTTTGCAGGAGCGAGGTGGTTATCTCACGGAGTTCAAGCAGCCGTCTTTTCTTTTGTTTTTATTTTTGTAGTGATGAACGTTCCTTGGGCACTTTCTCAGATTCCACAACTTGAGAGCATTCCAGCTGCATCTTATGCTAATTACCTTCCATTTAGAATTGTTATAGGACTTATTGCCATGGTGAAGATTCAAGCTGCTAGTGCACTTGTAAGGGGTGGCAGGCTAGCTGCTCGTGGTATAGGCGAGCACTTTATTCATACAGCAATTGCCGGCTTACTGATAATATTCAGCCCAGAAATAATGAGCTTCCTATGGCCTCCAATTGCTAACATTTTGCCTTTTGGGTGATTCTGAAAAATTGTTTTATATAGAGAAAAATTTATTAACTTTTATCTTCTCAATTCGGAATGTTAATTGAGCTAAGTCGGGCGAGTTTACTTTCAGATGTAGTCGGAATAATCTCTGAACTTGTTAATGAAGTCAGGATAAATTTTAGAAAAGAAGGAGCTGAGATTGTAGCTATAGATCCTGCAAATGTTGCCATGGTGATATTAAGGATGCCTCCTTCTCTATTTACAAGGTATGAGGTAAATGAAGAGGAAAGCATTGCAGTGAATTTGGATGATTTTAAACAAGTTTTAAGGAGAGGTCGGCAGTCCTTAACAATGGAATTGAAGGAGAATAGGCTCTACCTTGACTTTAAAGGGGAAAAGAAAAAATCTTTTGTTCTTTCGCTAATTGATATTGAAGCTGAAGAGAAAAAAGTTCCTAACTTGAATTTTGATCTTGTGATTGACTTGGATTCGGCAAGCTTGCAGGAAGCTATTGATGATGCTGCGATAATTGCTGACAGTGTTGACTTTTTCGCACATAAGGATGGCTTTAACTTGCAGGCAAAAAGTAGTATGCACTCTGCAAATGTTGAGCTAGCAAATTCCTCATTCAAGGATACCAGAGCTCGTTACTCTCTTGAGTATTTGCAAAAGATGGCTAAAGCCTCTAGAATCTCGCAAAGTGTAAAGGTGCAATTTTCCACTGACTATCCTTTAATGATGCACTATACCTCGCCTGAAAATATAGAGCTTAGTTTTATTCTTGCTCCTCGAGTTGAGAGTGATTGAAGCTAAGAGACCTAAAAAGAAAAGATTTTTAATACGCATTCTGTACTCAAAAGATATGCAAAAGAGGAAAGCACAAGTAACCTTGTTTGTTATAGTTGCCATTGTGTTAGTGGTAGCTGCCCTACTCATTCTGCTTTATGCACAAGGACTTATATTGCCAATTCCTGAAGAAGAAAGCCGTGCAATACTTGGATCACAAGTTGAGCCTGTAAGAAGTCTTATCTCGAACTGTGTTGAGCAAGTCAGTTCTGACGCTTTAGTACTTATTGGAATGCATGCTGGCCTCTATAATTATGAAGATATGGAGGTAATTGATTTTGCTGGCGATAAGGTTGTTGTTGTTAAAAAATCTGATACAGGCTTTGTGAATAGAATGCCCCCTAAAAATGAAATTGAGAGGCAATTTGAGCTTTACATGCAGAGTGAAGGATTTGAGGCTATAGACTCATGCACTAATAGATTTAGAAATTTTGATATTGAGGTAACAGAAGGCGGAAAAAAAATTACTGCTAATATAAATGACGACTCAGTTAATGTTAATGTGGATTGGCCCCTCACTTTGAGAAAGGGAAGAGCAAGACTTGATACAGATGCTCGAGACCTTAAGATTAATATGAAAGCCGGCAAAGTTCTGAGTGTTGCTAATGATATAGCAAATATGGAAGCCCAAGGTACTGTATTTGAGGGAAGGAATATAGATTCTTACATTACACAATCTGGCTTAAAATTACGAGACATTTCGTTAACAGCTCAGCACTACCCAACTGCTGAGGAGAATATTATATTATTAAAAACAATTCCCGGTGAGGGAGAAAAGGAATTTAGATTTTACTTTGCTATTGAGAGAAGATTATAATACTTGTAATTTAAATAAAGTGATAAGATGAAAAAAACAAAGGGAATCAGGGAAGTAAAATTTGTATTAGTTTTACTTACGGCTTTCATTATTTTAATGTTCCTTATCTCAGTAACTAGAGCGCAGCAAATAGGATGCTGCCTAAAAACAAAGGATGGAAATTTCTGCCAAAATGATGCCGACAAGAATGATTGTGAAGAAGGCCTATTCTTTACAGGCAAATCTTGTGAAAGCCAAGATTCTTGTCAACTCGTAACTTGCATTCCTCCAGAGGGAGAATGTCAAGCTAACAAGCTTAAGTTTGAATGCCAAGATCTCAGGGGTCGCTTCGACGCCCGTCCTCTTGCTGAGGTTGAGGCATGTCAAGAAGGTTGTGTTAACATTCTAGGTTCTGTTTGTGAGATAATGCAGCAAAAAGTTGGTTTTGAGAAAGCCGAAGAGAGCGGATTTAGAAAGGAAGATGTTAAATTTACTGCCAGCAGTACATTAAACGAATGTAAGCTTCAATGTGCGGGAGCTGAAAAAGGAACATGTATTTTACAGGGTGGCCTTTGCGATTTTACTACAGCAGATGTTTGTGCGCAACAAACTGGGAATTTTATTAGAAGTGTGACTCCATCGCAAGTAAATGAATGTGCCATTAAGAATGCAAAGGAATTTCAGGCATGTGGAAAACTAGAGGGAGATGAAAATAAGATTTTTTGGTTTAATGATCAAGGAAGCCAGGAAGAACTGGTAAAAGATTGCAACTTTCCACAAGGATTTTGCAAGCAACTTTCTGAGGAAGGGACTGTACGAGCAGAATGCAGATCATCTAGCTGTGAATTCGATCTTACTGAGAAAGATGATGAAGGAAGAAAGGGGCATAAGACTTTGCTTTCTGGAACATCAATGTGTTATAACTTTAATAAAGATGAAAATGAAAGATCAAAGGGGTTGCAGCATCAAGTTTTGCATTGTGCCTTTGGTGATGTAAAAGTAGAAGGATTAGGAATTGACAGGAACAAGATTTGTGTTGAAGATAAGAAAGGTGGAACAGCAAGAGTGCTGACAAATAAATGGCAGAAATGCCGGCTGTGTGGTGCTAGTGGAGGTGGATTCCTCAAACAACTTGCGGGAGCTGCATTTGCCGGCTATGTGTTTGGAGGGGAACCTACTAAGATAGATCCTACAAATGTTGCGAAAGGTGATGAAATTACAGTTGGAAAACAAATTGGGACTATTACTAAAATTGAAGGCGATAAGATATTCTATGAATCTGGTGGTAGAAATATTCATGAGACAACTAAAAGTCAAATAACGAAAGCAACAAGATCTCCTGACTCAAATTTTGACATAGCATCGGCGGGAATTGGCCTAATAGCAGGAAATAATAAAATAGGAGATGCATTACAGCTCTCACTAATTGCAATTCCTCCAGGGCCAATAATTAACTCTCAATTCATTGGCTCTGCGTGCGGCGAGACTGTACCATTATTCTTTGATGATGCTGCCAAGGACTTTGGAATGTGCGTTTATGAGAAAGACTTCTTATGGGATGGAATTGGAAGTGCTGTTCCAAAAATAAATCCTGGCTCCTCTCGGCTGTGTGGAAGCTGCGGAGCAGGAGGAGATGAAACTTTCAATGTTTGTGAGCCTTCTGAGTGCAACTCATTAGGAGACTGTCAGGCTGAACAGGCTTTCGGCTTTGACGAAGCATTTGGTGCATGGGCAACTGCAGCCTACATCAAAGGTAATATCGAGCTTACAGAATGCACAATAGAGAATTTCGGAAACATTCCTGCAGCAATAGCGTGCTGGAAGGAATTTGGAAGAGGCATGTCAGAATTTTTTGATCAGACTTTCGGAGAGGCATTCAAGTTAGTTGGCCTTAACCCGCAGAAAATAGAGAAGAGTGGAAAAGTTCCTGCAACTACCAAAGGCGATGATGTAAAGGATAACTTAGAGAATGTTCCACCTCAACAAGTGCCTGCAAGTGCAAGAAGTTATATTGAAACACTACCAGAAATAATAGTTCCTACTGTTGTACAGAATGAACTTCTGAGAAGGGGTGTTGAACCCCAAATTACTCAGGAGTTGCTTACACCAACATCAGATATCTCTCCATCTCCTGCTGGCAATATAGCACAACAATCAGTAACAACAGCTACTTCAACAATTCCTGTTTATAATTCAGTACAAGTAGCTTCTGGTAGTGGTAAAAGATATATCAATTTAGTAAATAATGGAATAATAGTTGCGAGATACGAAGGAGTAGGGGAAACATGGAGAGCATCTTCTACTCCAACAACAGGAGGAAACTTTAATATTCCGGTTACAGATATAAATACTATAGCAACTTTAAATGAATTGTATGCTACTCATTCTACTGCCACTGCAACAGGACAGGCAATCTTGCCTTTGGTTGAGGCTCGGACGCCTGTAACACAACCAGCTCCAAGCCCTGCAAGTTGTCAAGTCAAGACCTTTGATCTAACAGGAAGAGAAATAAGTTCTGTAATTCCTGGCACCCAAGTTAAGATAAGTGTAAGATGTGCTAGTGGTAGCTGCCCTACTCCTATAAGTTTGACAATCAATAATATTTTACAGGCATCAACATTTTCAGATTCACTTAAAACTTTTAATCAAGAAGGAACTTTTGTAATAGTTGCTAATCCAAGCGGTGCAGTTCCTGCATGCTCAACTACCTTAATCGTTGCGGCTGGAGTTGCTCCTAATGTACCATCAGCACCAACTCCAACGCCTACACCAGGAGCAACTACAATTCCTGGATCAAGAGAAACATTCGCACATTGGTACAGAATAAGCAAGGCAATAATTCTTGGAATGGCAGTAATTCAGGGGGCTGGGCCTGAGGCAGGCTATGAATGTCATGCTGAAAGTCCTCTTACAAGTAAGGGCAGTAATTTGTGCAAATTCTGTGGTGGAAATAATAACACATTCCGACTTTGCACAAAGGAAAGATGTGAAATTCTTGGACAATGCAAGGCAGTTGCAAAACCAGATGGAAGTGAGTTTAATTGTGTAGAAGCTCCTTGTTCTGAGCCCGAAGGGCAAGTGCCTCCTGAGGTTACGAAAATAGAGGCTGAATTCCTTCTAGGAAATAAGAGTATAGGAAAATTCACATCACAGAAAGAAGGACAGAAAGTTTCCATAGAAGCTGGGGAATTGCCATGGAATACCACAACTGTGAGAATTAAAGTTGATACTAAAATTGGAGCTAATTGTCGCTTTGCTGTAAAGCCAGGACAAGATTGGGAGACTTCAACTGAGTTTGATGAGGCTGGTTTATTCCCTCGAAGTCAAGAAGCAACACTTTCAGCAGGCGGAGCAGAGAAACAACATGAAATCTTTGTTAAATGTCAAAACATTTGTGGGATTTCTACAGATGTTGCATTCGATTCCTACTTTGTGAAATATGAAAAAGGAAAGTTGCCTGACTTTCTTCCTCCTGAGGTTACACATATCGATCCTATAGATACATTTGTTCCAGAAACCTTGGATACAGTGGATGCAGAATTCAAGTTAGATGAGAACGGAGTTTGCTTCTTTTCCAAGGACTTAGAGGAAACTAAAGTTGAGAGCATGCAAGAAATGCAGTGCACGCAGAATACTAAGTGTACTTTCACAGACAAAAACTCATGCGCAACTTGCAAAGTTAATATTAATTTGGCGGAAGGAGAAGTGTTTAACCTCGAGGACTTGCCACCAGAATTAGGTGGAAGTGCAACAGGTCAAGGAGTAAATAATAGTAAAGTAACAAGATTTGTTTACGTATGTCAAGATCTGCAAGGCAATAGAGGCGAGTTACAGAGCTACTTGCTGGCAACAGTTTCAGATTATAGTATTAAAATAGAGTCACCTAAGAACGGAGAAGAACTTTTTGAAGATCCAACTCTAGTGGTGAACTCAACTCCTCGACTTACAGAATGCCGCTTTAGCTCTGATAGTGACAAAGCATGGAAGGATAAACAAAATGTGGATGAATCGTTCAATACAGTTCACGAGGGCGAGGTATCGAATTTAAGCTTTGGTTCCCATACAGTGTTTGTAGCATGCAGAGATTTTGCAAGGCAAGAAAAGAAGGCGCAAGTTTCATTCATAATGAAACAAGACTTAACTGCTCCT
>CAYIBB010000016.1:0-15829 GCA_964361585.1 Candidatus Woesearchaeota archaeon
TCCTTCTTTACTTCAGGAGAAATTTCTTTTAGCTGTTCAATCTGCTTATACTCATCATCCCCAGCAGACTCATGTTTGTAGGCCATATTACAAAAAGGAGAATTTAATTTTTAAAGCTTTGCCCTTTGTGAATTTGCTGAACGTCATGTTTAATTCATTTCTTCTTCAAAACCAAAGCTCCAACGTAGCCACACTTCTTACACTGATAATTTCCGGTAATGAATCCAACATAAAACGTAATATTATGAGATTTACACACAGGACAGAATATCTTTCCTTTCAGAGCTCCCTTGAACTTAGCAACATCTTTTGACTTCTTTACGAGAAGGATTTTATTTTTCATCACAAACAAAATTAGAACAAAGTTTTTAAATAAGCTTCTTTTTGTGCCTTTAGGGCCCGTGGTCTAGCTGGTTTTAACCCTCTTGAAGATGTGGGTAAGAAAAATAATACCAGAAATGACGCTGCCCTTACATGAAGCTTTCTAATTTGTAGAAAGCTTAGAAGATAGGCAGAGATCCTCGGTTCAAAACTTTTTGGAAAAGTTTTATCAAAAAATTTTTTGGAAACGCTCGAAAAGCAAAGAGAAAGTCCGAGCGGGCCCACTTAATCAAGATGCCAAAGAATCAAAAAGTTGTTAGGAAAGAAAAATCCAAGAATGAAAATTTAGAAAGACTAGAAAGAAGATGGAAGTTTGAAAGAGCATTCTTAATTTCAGCTTTAATTGCAATTTTCATACTATTTATTCTTGCAGTATATTTTTCTTCTTATAAATTTCAAGTAAGCAAACAACCAGTGAGCGACGAAAGTGAAATTCAAATCTCAAAAGAAGTGAGCCTTAGTGAAAATGCAGTTACAATGAAAGTTCCTGCTGTGAATAACAACGGAGAGGGTGTTATAGTGCTCATGTCTGCAGAGGCAATTCCGGGACATGGCCGAGTTCTTGTTGATATCGACAGCTTACTTTTCTTTGTGGACACGCAGAATAGTATGCGCACTGCCAGAAATGTTGCACAGCAAGTTACGCAAGTTGACTTAAGTAACTACGATCTAATTTACACTATTAATGCGAATGCGTCAGTAATTGGAGGCCCTTCAGCTGGCGCTGCACTTACTATAGCTACTTTGGCTGCCATAACTAACACAACATTAAGGGAAGATATAATGATAACAGGAAGCATCAAGCAAGATGGCAGTGTGGGAGAAGTAGGAGGCATAGTCCAGAAGGCAGAGGCCGCGAAAGCTTATGGAGCAACACTTTTTCTAGTTCCATTTGGTCAGAGCACTGAGATTACTTACAAAACTTCCAGAGAGTGTGAAAGTATAGGAAGTGCAGAATTCTGTACTATTGAACAAGTTCCTGAAAATGTCAGCGTTTCAGAGCAAGTAGGAATAGATGTGAGAGAGGTTTCAAATATAGAGGAAGCTTTTGAGTTATTTGTGGGATGAATTTGTTAAATATCATGCCTTATTATGAATTTCTCTAGCCCTTTCTAAATAAGAGCTGTAGGCATTAGCGCTTTTCACATAATTCTTGATTATGCTAACTTTCTGTTTTAACTTGCTTGAGCTCCATTTTCTGTAGAATGATGAGCTTGCCCTTAAGTTCGTTACTGTAATGTGACTTTCAATATTTTTCCATGTAATGGGCTGACCCTTCTTCTTCAATCTTCCAAGAATGTAATCAACAGGAGCTGAGCCTGCATTATATGCGAAATAAGTAACGTTAACAAGGTCCACTCCCTCGAGGCCATACTTTCTATGTAGATTTTCGGCCTTTAGAGTGAAATAACCAACTGCAGATCCAACTTGATCCTCAAACCTTTCTGGATTTGAAGTGCATACAAAACGAGTCCCATACCTCCTATTTACAGTCTTTACAGCAGCACTAGTAACTTGACCTATTCCTTTGCAGTCACCCCTACTTGTTCTCGCTGATGGATTGAGACTTGACTCAACAATGCCGAAAGCAATCATATCCTCAAGTTCAAGTCCATACTTCGCAGAGCCAAATTTCTCATAATACTTCTCAAAGGTTTCCTCTAAATTGTACTTCCTAAGTCTAGTGATTGCAGTATTAAAATTACTCCTGCCTGTGACTTGCCTATAGACTCTATCTGGAATTCTTGAGTATGAGCCTTGCTGAGAAGAATGTTGAGGGGATTGAGCGGAGAAAGCCACATTTGTATAAGCTAGAAGCGCAGCTAAAGAAATCGTTCTTATTCCATTCCTAATCTTTTCTCTTACCATAGCTCTCAAAAAATTTTTTGAAAAAAACAGAGAAACTTGAATCTAGTTCAGTCAATTCCATTTTACACCTCTGAAATTCCGATTCATAAGAAAGGATAGAATTTCTAAGGCCTATTAGGGGCTGAAAGAAAGTTTATAAAATTAAGGTGTAAATATTAAAACACAGAGCAAGAATAAGTTCAAATTCTAAATTTATTTCAATAAATTAGTTTTTTGAGGTTTAAATCGTGAATAAATTAAACTGCTACAAAATCATACCTATATGGGTGATTTGGTTCATAAGAGTCCCACATAGCCCTTTCTGAGGAAAGTTCTTTTGAAAAGTCAGTAAGAAATTTTCTTAAGTGTGCTAATTTCTGTATCGAAGAATGAGGTATATCATGTAACTCATAACTAAGTAATTTCATCTCTAAAGCTAACTCTGAAAACCATTCTATTTTCTTATTAGAATCTCTCCTTATTACCTTCCCTAGAGTAAGATATGGAAATTCATGGGGTACAGTCAGAGCAGTATCAGAATCTTTTAGCTGGTATTTATCAATGATCTCAGTTAATTTCTGAGTATTACTAAAGTCATCACTTTTTCCCTTAACAAAGTTATCAAGTTCGATTGCTGAAAGAATAGAGAGTGACGATAGATAATAAAGTCTAGTTTCTAATCTTAATTGCCCTAGCTCAAGTCCATGAGGTAAGAAAAAGTCTTTTAGTGTTTTCATAATCTATAATAAAGATAGGAGTATAAAAATTTTGCTGTGATAAAGATACTACATTCACTCCTTCAACTCAAGAATAAGTTTCTCATCTTTAAGATAATATTTCTGCACTTCAAGGTTGAGAGGAATCAACTTGAAATATGCCTTATCCTTGGCAAAAGCCTTAATCTCAATGCTATTCTGCAATCTTGCAACAAATACATTCTTTAGGTCAGTAACCTGAGGCATCTCAATCTCATAGATTATTTTGTCAGAAAGTCTTCTTATTCTTGAGATGGGTTCTTCCCTTGGAAGTTGAGAAAGCTCTTCAGCACTAAAGCTCGGAACCTGATTCAACAACTCTCTTTCACGCAACTTTGTCTCTTGAATTCTTTCTCGTATTTTTCTTTCCTTTATTTCTCTCTCCTTTGCTTTGTCACCAAAGTTAAAAGTTCTGAGTCTAATTTCCGGCTCTCCTCCACTTGAATTTATGCTAATACTTATCCCTCCTCCCTTAAGCTTATTCTTTTTCACCTCTTTTCGCAATTCTTGGGAAAAGTCAGAGGCGAAGGCCTTATCAAGCTCCTGAAAGTAGCTCTCAACTTGGTCAATTATTGCAGAAAAAGGAACATTTATGCGAAGATGCTCCCGCTGTGAAATTCCACAATATGGGCAGTAGCTATACTTCTTATTTATTTTTTTGCCACAGCTTATACATAGTTTTCCAAACAACATTTTACCAAAAGTAAGGTATTATTTTTAAATATTTCTATAACTCGAATAAGATTTAAATATCTTTTTACTTCACAATAATATGAAAAAAGGGGCTGATGATTTAATTAAGAAATTTAATATTGATACTGAAAAGCTGGAAAGCGAACAGAAAAAGCTTGCTAAGCTTATAGTGAGTAAGGATGAAAGAGATTTCTCAATTCTACAATTCATTGCGGGATGTGATGTTATTACGATAAGTAATAAAGTTATAGGCTCTATAGTGGTATGTACTCCCGATCTCGAGGTGGTGGAACAGAAATTTTCTATACAAAGAGCAACTTTTCCTTACATTCCTGGATTTCTGACCTATAGAGAATTACCTGTTCTAAAGGACTGCTTTGAGAAAATTGAGAATGTGCCTGATGTTATATTTATAGACGGGAATGGAACTCTACATCCTCAGGGATGTGGACTGGCAAGTCACTTCGGCCTTTCAGTAAGTATTCCTACAATTGGAGTTGCCAAAGAATTGTTATGTGGCACTGCCAAAAATGGAAAAGTTTATGTGGACGGTAAAGTGAGGGGGGCAGAGTTTATTACTAAGGAAGGGAGCAAGCCCATTTATGTAAGTGTGGGACATCTCATCAGTCTCGAGACTGCATTAAAACTTACTCGAGATTTTGTAAGGCCACCCCATAAAATGCCAAAGCCTATAGCATTTGCACATAAACATGGAAATAAGGTTAAGAATGAATTAATGAAAAAAGGATAATTAATAAAATATTCCTTCTTAGTATTCATGCGCCAGTGGTCTAAAGGCATGATACACTAAAAGTGCATGATACGAGCCCCCCAAGCTTGTGATCCGGGTTCAATTCCCGGCTGGCGCATTGCGAAAAGGATTTATATGTTGGTTAATGCAAAATAAAATGAACTGGGCTAAGACAATTATAATTATAGGTGGCTCTTTTGCAGGCATCAAAGCGGCATGGGAATTACACAACAAGCTAGGTAAAGAACATAAAATAATTCTAATATCAGACAAGGCTAAGACCATATTCCGCGCTTCTTTTCCTCGTGTTGTTTTTGAAAATCTGCCACTTGAGAAATTAACTCTCGATCTGGAAAAAAATTTAGAAGGTTCTGAAATTACATTTATTCAAGATACTTTAATTAAGATTAATCAGGAAGAGGATAAGATTATAACAGAAAGAGGGAAATACAAATATGATTATCTCGTTCTCGCTAGCGGAGCGAGACATGACTACGAATCACTTCCCGGCAGCTACGAATTTGCAAAATCAGTCTGCGATCCCTCGCGCATTCTTGAAACAAAAAGAGCTATTGAGGAATTCAAAGGAGTGGAGTTCTTTGCGGGTGTAGGAGCGGGCTATACTCCTTGTGATGGTCCACCAATGGAAATCCTCATGGATCTTGATCATAGATTAAGAAAGTTAGGGATTAGAAACAAAGCGAGATTGCATTACATTACAGATAAAGAGAATCTTCTTCCTCCAGGAGGACCTAAAATTTGGAAGTACTTGAAAGAGCTTTTTGAGAAAAAAGAGATAGAGGTTCATTTAAATGTTGAATTACAAAAGCTTGATAAGAATAGATTGTATTTTAAGGACAAAATAATGGATTATGATTTGTGTGTTTTAGTTCCTCCTTACAGAGGTATTAAAGCTTTAGAAGGTTCTGGTTTGGAAAATGAGCGGGGTTTGATTCCAGTAAAGCTCAATACAATGAGAGCTGAAAAATCCAAGAATGAAAATATCTACGCAGTAGGCGATTGTATAGGCAACCCAGGGCCGAAGCAGGGACATTTAGCATTAATGCAAGCCACAATTGCAGCTGAACACATTTCTTGGAGAATAAATAAACAAGGAAGTGTAAGAGCCTATTTACCAGAATTTAAATGCGTGATGGATTTGGGAGGGGGAAATGCCCTGTACTTATACTCACAGTGGATGTCTGACGGTGATGTTGTTGAAATCAAAGAGGGACATGAACCATACCTTTCGAAAATACGCTTTGAGGAATTATTTTTTGGGAAAAAAGGGAATATTGGCGAGTTGCATCATCAAATGATGAAGTGATCATAAGATGGAGTAGTTCAGAAAACAACTACTTATTTCTTCTGGGATAAATTCCGATAAAAATCCTGCAAAACCTTTGCTTTGCAATCCTCAAAACTCTTTCTCCTCGTGGTGTTAAGCTGTAAACTACAATCTTTCCTTTCTTCTTTTCCTTAATAAGTCCTTCTTCTTTAAGACTCTTTAGTGCAGGATAAATAGTTCCAGGACTTGGCCTGCCTCCTTTTCTCCTTTCAATCTCATCACTGATATCTCGTCCATTCATATGCCTCTTTGCCAATAGAAATAAAATCAAGAAAGACAACATTCCTCGCATGTCACAACAATATTCTTTTCTTTCTTTTCGATACTTCATAGTAAATATCGGGTGACCGAAATATTTAAATATTACCATTTTGTATATATCGTATATCCGATAAATCGGAAGGAGGTAAAAATGAGATATGGATGCTGCACTACAGGAGACTTTAGGGGATTCCTTACAAAAGAAGAGAAGTTAGAGTTACTACAAGAGTATAAGGAAACCCTAGAGAAAGAAGCGAAAGGAGTTAGTGAAAGGATTAGAGAACTTGAGAGGAACTAATCCTTTCTCTTTCTCTCCTTTATTCTTTCTTTTTGTTTTCTTTACTAGTATAATGGGTTACTAGTTCTTTTAATTTTTAGTAAAATTTATAAATATTAACAAAGAATTAACTAAGTCTTACAGAATTCTACTAAAAATGAATAAAAAAGAACAAAATACTGAGAATGGAGAATCTGAAAAGATAAGGAAAAGTCTCAACTATAGTGTCAAGGATGGAGCTGCGGCATCAGCGATGACAGGAATTGCAGATTCCTACAGAGGTCCTTATGCAATTGAGCTTGGAGCAACAAATCAGCAAGTTGGCTTGCTCACTTCTGTATCGAATCTCGTAGGGCCATTATTTCAGCTTGTGGGACTCAAAATCTTGAAGAGGGGAGTAAGTAGAAAAAAACTTGTATTGATTTCAGTTTTGCTTCATGCACTCATACTGATTCCAATACTTCTAGTTCCGTTCATTTTCAAATCTTACAGAATCGAGATTCTGATTGCACTTTTCATGCTTTACGCAATATTTGCGCACTTTTCAGGTCCACTGTGGGCATCTTGGATGGGTGACTTGGTTCCATCACAAATTAGAGGTCAGTATTTTGGATATAGAAATAGAGTTGCAGGCATCATTACTCTAGGAGCAACATTCGGAGCTGGTTATATACTTTATAAGTTCTCAAATTCTAGCGAACCAACAGAAAGATTATTTGTGGGATTTGTCATAATATTCATTGCAGCGATTTTATTCAGACTACTTTCCTTCTACTACTTGACAAGAAAGTACGAGCCTAAATTCGAAATCAGCCATGAGTACGAGTATTCATTTGTCGAATTCTTAAAGAGAATGCGCAATGATAATTTTGGTCGATTTGTTATATATGTTGCAGCAATCTCGCTAGCGGCAAACATTTCGGGACCGTTCTTTTCAGTATACATGCTCCGAGACCTTGAATTTTCGTATCTTACCTTTACTCTTGTGACTATAACTGCTTCTGTATCCTCGCTACTTTCAATGTTATTCTGGGGCAAAGCTATAGATAGATATGGCTCAATTTATGTAATGAGGATTTGTGGATTCTTAATTCCACTACTTCCACTATTGTGGATTTTTGCTAAAGGGAATTTCTACGTGATATTAATGATTCAAGCTCTGGGGGGATTTTCATGGTCAGGATTCCAGCTTGGGTCATTTACTTTTGTGAATGATGTAACAACACAGCAGAAAAGAGCGACAGCTTTTGCATACTTTAATATTATTAATGGTGTAGGCGTTTTCATTGGCGCGCTTTTGGGTGGATTTCTCGCATCTTATAAAATTCCAGTATTCACAACAATTTTCACAAATACATTCTTCACATTATTCCTTCTTTCTGGACTTTTGAGACTTTTATTTTCAGCAGTAATGCTTCCTCGCATTCACGAGGAAAAGAAAGTTGAATCTGGAAAGCCTGTTCTCCAATTTCTTGGAGTGGAACCTGCATTTGGTGCTGTTCGTGAGTTAGTGGTAGGAATTTATGTTGGATCTGGCAGAATCAGAAAGTTAAGATGGCAGAGATGGTTTGGTAAAGAACTGCTTGAGGATGCAAGTAAGGGACTAACAAAAACAAGCGAAGTCCTAGAGCGAATTTTATTCTATCCTTACAAGAAGCCGCGGTATTTTTGATATGTTCTAATTAGAAGTTTGATAAAATTTTAAAAGGAGAATCTCTTAAAGGTAGATGGCGAAAACATTTTACATAACAACAGCTATTGATTATCCTAGCTCTGCACCTCATTTAGGGCATGCATATGAAAAGATTTTAGCGGATGTAATAGCGAGATGGCATCGTCTTCAAGGAGAGAAAGTTTTCTTACTTACTGGGACAGATGAACATGGATTGAAGATACAGAGAGCTGCAGAAAAAGCAGGCAAGACACCAAGGCAATTTGTCGATGAAATGTCTACTAAATTTAAAGAGCTATGTAAAGTTCTTAATATTTCATATGACAGATTTATAAGAACCACAGAAAAGGAGCATGAAGAACTTTCCAGAAACATTTTTGATGCTGTTTACAAGAAAGGTGATATTTATAAGGGAACTTACGAGGGTTTATACTGTGTAGACTGTGAATCATTCTATACACAGAAAGATGCTCCTGGATTTAAATGTCCTGTTCATAAAAAAGCATTGGATAAGGTAAAGGAAGAAAGTTACTTTTTCAGACTTCAAAAGTATGAAAATAAGATTCTAGAATACATACAGAAAAATAAATTCATAGTTCCACAATACAGAGCTAACGAAATTACTAATAGATTGAAGGAAGGTTTACGGGACTTGAGTGTAAGTCGCACTTCATTCAAGTGGGGAATTAAAGTTCCTTTTGATGACAAGCACGTAATTTACGTCTGGTATGACGCACTCATTAATTATCTAAGCGGAGTTGACTATGAGTTAGGAAAGGATAATAAATATTGGCCAGCTAACATTCACCTAATAGGAAAGGACATTTTATGGCATCATTCTGTAATTTGGCCTGCTATGCTCTACTCTGCAAAGATCGAATTGCCGAAGCAGATTTTAGTTCATGGTTTTATTAATATTAAAGGAGAAAAGCTTAGCAAGTCAGCCGGAAGAATAATCGATCCTATTGCACTCGCAGAAAAATATGGGGCTGACGTTCTACGCTATTACCTAATAAAGGACATTCCTTTTGGTGAAGACGGCAATTTTTCAGAGCAAGTTCTGAAAGACAGAAACAATGAACTTGCAGATAAGCTAGGAAATTTGGTAAGCAGACTTGAGGGACTTGCTGAAAGACTTGGTGAAATCAAGAAGGCAAATGCTGACATTAAACTTACTGGAAAGCTCAAATTAAAGGAAATCCAAAATCGAATGGAGAAGTTCGAATTTGATAAAGCTCTGAGTTTGATTATTGACTTTGTTGATGCTTGCAATGCCTATGTACAGGAAAAAAAACCTTGGGAAATTGAAGATCGAGAAAGATTAAATGGCATACTCTATACCCTTTTCGATTCATTAAGAGTAATTGCACTATTACTTCATCCATTCATCCCCTCAACATCAGAGGAAATTCTTTCAAGGCTCAATGGGAAAGGCAAACTATTAGCCTCGCAACTAAAATTCAACTTAATTACTAAAGTTAAAATTAAGAGAGGAAAAGGAGTTTTATTTCAGAAGTTAAGTAGATTATGAAAAAACTTGGGAAAAAGATTTAAAAATGCTAGGATATAAGGGAGAATAAGAAAAAAGAGCCAAAATGAATGAAATTAATCTTGACGACTGGAAAAAGATTGACATTCGAGTAGGAAAGATAAAGGAAGCTGTGAATCATCCTAACGCTGACAGTTTAGTGATACTCAAAGTCGACCTTGGAAAGGAAGTTAGGCAACTTGTTGCTGGTCTTAAGAAGCATTATAATAGGCAGGATCTGAAGGGAAAGAATATACTTGTTCTTACAAATTTAAAGCCAGTTGAGATCAGAGGAGTAAAGAGTGAAGGTATGCTCCTTGCAGCAGTAGATAAGAGTTCTGATAAAGTAGTATTGCTTGCGCCAGAGAAGGATGTTTCTTCCGGGACTAGGGTTGAGTAGTCGTGCTGTTCCTTTTTATTATTACAATTACTAAGTAAAAGTCCACTCGCAAATTCCCATCCTAGTGAAGTAGGATATCTATTTACCATTTCAAATTCCTTATTTTCTCCAGATTTTTCTTTAACTTATCCTCACGCCGTTCTCTAGCTGATTTAGTATAATATCTTACCTGACTCAAGTAAGTGGGTTGCATTTGGATATACCACTCTTTCCTATCTATCTTCCACTCCTTTCTCAGATGTTCGCTTCTCTCAAAGAAATCATCCCGACCAAGAGAATCAAGATCAGAATCACGAATTATCATTTCCAAAAGATCTTGAGGGTCTCCTTGGTGTTTAGTAGCCATTATTAGTCTAGCTACCTCTTCTATTTGTTTTTGAGAAAAACCTAAATGACTAAGGATATTGTTCGAGATTTCGGCGCTTATCTCTTCATTATCCTTCCTCCCAATTACATAGAATATGTCGTGCAAAAGGCCTGCTGCTACTAATGTAAGCGTGTTTTGGTAATTTACTCCTTCCATTTGCGCATATCTGTTACAAGAGCTTGCAACATCTACCAAATGCTCGTAATTATGATAAGGTAGTCTTGGTGCTATTAGTTCGATTATCTTGTATAAACCTGATAATTCCACAAAACCTTTCATTTCCATTTTTCTCTTTCCATTTTACTATTAGTCATTGAGATATTGTTCCCAACCATCTTCCAGTAAATGTTCTGGAAGATTATTTTGTCTGGCCCATGTTAGATATTCTTCTTTTAAGTGTTGCCAGTATAACTTATCATGTGTTGAATTGTCAAACTCATAAGATCCTTGTTCTGTTTGTATTTTTGTTTTAACATAATCATATAGACCTCTTACTCCTGCATACTCCATAAATCCATGAGACAAAACATGGTGTGTGTAGACGTCAGGGTACTCAATCGCCAGTTCTTCTAATGGACCGCACAAGCTTTCAACCTTCTTTCTGAACTCTAAAAAGTCATCTGTCCAATCTAACATTTTCCTTTCACCTCCTAATTCTAACAACTAATTTACCATTTCCTTCTAGTGAAACATAGTAATCAAGTACTTTATCTTCTATCGAGATTGGTCTGCCTTCCCTTATGGCTTGTTTCACTAATCCATTGTACATTTCAATTGTCTCTCCCCTCCCTCGAGCTTCAAAATATCGTTCTGTTTCTGCTCTTTCCAATTCAAAATACACCATTTTTAATTCTCCTAAATTTTACTTTATTAAGCATATGCAAATAAACGGACGCGTAAGTCACCATCAGTTGTAGCAAAGCCGAGATGTTTCAATATTCGCTTAAATTCTCTCTTCCCCCTCTGAAAATCGCTAATTTGTATATATTTAACCCAATCATTTGAGCGTGTTTCAGCAATCAAGTATCTGAAATCAACTCCGGTTTTATCCCCCCATTTTCCTGAATGGTATCGTTGGTTATGAGCTGACCAAATATACCCTATATCCAAACAATGTTCTAGTCTTTTGTACTCTTTGTATTCCTTTTTTAATGGCTCGCCGTTTGGTAGTTGCACAAATGCTACTCCTGCTAAAGTACCTTCGGTATACTTCTCCAACTCGAAATTTTCTGGAACTGTTCTTACATACTCAATTGGTAAGATTGTTCTGTATTCTAATTCTAATCGTCCAATTGGGTCTGACTCAGACATTTTCAACACCTCCTAATAAGAAGGCAAATCCGTGTGTAGGAGCATCTATAGTATTTAAGACTAAATCTGCAATCCAAAACACTAATGCAATAAGATCAACAATGTTAAACCATCTATTTAGCTTCGCAAACTTCTCGGGATCTCTATCTAAATATAGTCTCAGTTTTGGTATGGCCCAAGTCATATAAAATCCAGCTATGCCTATCGGAATTAATACGCCAACTTTAAGCAAATGAAGGAGATTAGGTCCTTCAGATATTAATTCACCGATATGAACAATTAACATTAATATAAAACCAACCAATATAAGACTCTTGAATTTTGGTAGTAATACAGTTAGATGGAATCTTTTGGTTTCCTTGTTTTTTCCTAAAGCAAAAGTAAAATAATCTGAGATAAGGTCTCCGCCTAAACCAAAAGCAAATCCCAAATTATGTAAAAGAAATGATAACAACGCCAAACTACTTAGCTCAATCGGCGTAATTTGAGGTACCAAGAAGGTAAGTACTATCGAAATTAAAATTATCAAACCACCAAAAAATAATTCGTCTTTCATTTTCTTTCACCTCTCCAAAAACAAGTAGAAATAGTAACATTTATAAGTTATCAACAACTATTAGTAGTTAATGCATGAACAAGAGATTTTGAATTTGTTAAGGGATACAGAATTAAACTCCTACGAAGCTAAATGTTACTTAGCTCTACTTAAATCTACAAATTTAACGGCTACAGAATGCGCAAGATTTGCTGACATTCCCCCAACAAAAGTTCACATGACTTTGCGAGGTTTAGTGGAAAAAGGGCTCATTAGTCAGACTAATGATAAGCCTATGAGCTTCCATCTCATACAGCTAAAATATGGAATCCTTAAGTATTTATCAAATAAGAAGAAATTTTTAGATAATCTTGAAAAAGAACTTAAAAGTAATTTGCCTAAGATTAAATCAGTTGAGAAACCAGAAATAATAGAAAGAGTAATAGTAAAGACGGGCAGAGAAAATCAACACGAACTTGCATTTGAGCTGGTTAAAACTGCAAAAAAAGATATGAGGGTTATAAGTGCAGGAGAAAGAATTCCTACAAAACTTCTTATAGAGTCAAAAAGAGCTATTAATAAAGGAGTCAAAATAAAGTATATACTTACAAAACTTGAAGGAAATGAAGATCTAATAAAGCAATTTAAAGAATTTGGTTACATTGTTAAAATTAATAGTAATCTCGGTTATTTATTTATGGCTATAAAAGATGCACAGAATTCTCTTTTAATTATAAAGAATCCTAAAAATTTGGAAGATAGAATTTCCATTTTGATCCAAGATGAAGCTCTTTCTAGAGTTCATGCAAAATACTTTGAAGAAATGTGGAAGAAGTCCAGAAACATTTGAAGGTTAACTATCCGTTTAAGAGAATCTTTTATGAATAATACTCTTCCTGTAGAAAGTTTAGCTTTAAACTACTTTATAATTTTATCCAAGATCTCAAAAACTTCTTGAAGTTTGCTTTGTTTAATTGTTGCGATCTTTTTTCTTATGATATTTTTGTCTACACTAGTTAATTTATCAACTTTTATCAAACTTTTTAGTATAATGAAGCCGCTGTTTAAATCTCTCTTTTCAAGTAGTACGCTGTACTCTAAGTCCTTCAAATTAGATGTTATTCCACAGATAATGACATCCGGACTATTCCTGATATATTCTTTATTCGAGATAATTAATGCTGGCCTTTGCTTTACTCCAGTAAGATCTGTAAAGGGGAAAGGCACAATTATTACATCACCCTGATTATACATTTTTATGCTTTATTCCAAGCTTCATCAATTTTATTATCCCAGATTTTAGAAAAAGATTTATTGGCAAGCAATAACCAGCCTAAGGACTCTATCTTACCCTTATAAGCGTTAATTAATCTGACTATTACATCTTCATAACTTTCCCTATTTATTATTTTTAATTTTTCTAATTCTTCTTTCACATCTCTGCTGATTTTTAATGTAGTTGGTTCCATAGTATATTGAGGTATACTCAGGTATATAAATCTTACCTTTTTGTCGTCAATAGGCCTCTTCTTGTGGGAAGTTTAATTTTTATATTTCCATATTACAAAATTCTTTAATTTTAGTAAGCCCTAAATTTTCTTCTTTTTTAGGGTTACCTCGGGTTTGTTGAATGGGCGGGGAGGAGTAGGGTTTAAAAAATAATCCTTCAAGCAATTCTTTTAATCCCATTTTAATCACTTCCCCTTTCGACTAAAAAATCTATTGTAATTCTATGAGGACCAGTACTTAAAATCATACCCACGTCAGGAACTACTGTTACCTGTTTTAAATCGACGTAATGTCTCTCTCCCTTTCTGCTTCTATAAATTTGATACTGCCCTCTAAAATCTAAATAATCAGCTAAGAATCGGCCCATTCTGCTTCTTAGTGCACTTAATTCAGATTCTATTGAAGCTAGCACTTCGTGGGGCTTTATTCCATGATCTTCACTTGTATATCCTATGTGTTCATATTCTGTGAAGATTTTACCACGAAAATCTCTATAAGGAATTTGCTTACTATGAACATAATCGTATCGATAATTTAGCTGAGTATTCTCTTCCAATCCTTCTAAAATCTTCTGCGCTTCTGATAAATTTGTGTGCATATCTGTAACTTTTCTTCTCCCCCTTAGATACTCTCTTATTGTTCTAATCATTTTAACTACCTAATCGTAGTTAGGTATAGAAATATATAAAATTAATTATTTAAAATTTTATCAAAACCGATAGATTTAAATATAAGAATAGATTTAGATAAAAATATGTATAAATTAGACCAAAAAGACAGAAAAATTTTGTATGAGTTAGACGTTAATGCTAGACAGAGTTATTCTCAGATAGCCAGAAAAGTAAAACTATCAAAAGAAGTAGTTAGATACAGGATTGAGAATTTAATCAAAAACAAGGTCATTTTTGGTTTTTTACTGATTGTCGATTCTAGAAGATTAGGATTTTTTAATAATAAAGTCTTTGTAACATTGCAGAATATGTCTGAAAAAGAAGAATATGAATTAATAAGTTACTTAATTAATAATAAGCATATTGTTTTTGTTGTAAGGACTGATGGCAGATATGATTTAGTTTTCAGTGTTATGGTAAGGGATGTCGAAGAATTAAATCGGATTTTAATAGATATTGAGAATAAATTTGGGCAGTATTTTAATGAAAAAGTTGTGAGTACTATACTCGGAGGGTATTATTTTAATAGGGATTATTTACTCAATAAAAAATCAGGTTTAGAGAAAAAACCATGTGGCTTTGGATTAAGCAGGGAAGCTGTTGAGATCGATGATATAGATAAAAAAATCCTGCTTAGTCTTTCATATCATCCAAGGATCTCATTAGTTGAGATTTCAAAGAAGATAGGATATTCTGCCGATGGGGTAAATTTAAGAATTAAAAAATTAGAAAAAAATGGTATAATACAAAACTATATTCTTATTTTAAATAATTCTGAAATCAAACAATTCCATTATAAAATCCTTATTGACCTAAAAAATTTTACAGAACAGGCTGAAAAAAAATTATTGCAATTTTGTATAAAGCAACCTAATATCTACTATGCTTGCAAAACTCTGACCCCATGGAAATTTGAGATAGATATGGAAGTGCAAAGTCCGGAACACTATCGGGAGATACTAAAAGAAATAAAAAACATATTTGGAGAAATAATTAAAGAAACAACACCGCTGCATGTATTCAAAATTTACAAATATAACCTACTACCTTCCATCGTAAAATATGGTCCCGCTGGGATTTGAACCCAGGACCTCCACATTATCAGTGTGGCGCTCTAACCAGGCTGAGCCACGGGATTCAACGTTTAACTTTTTAACTCCGTTGCCTGTCGGGACCATATAATAAAAGAAAAATTTGATTTATAAAATTGTTGTTAAATTTAGACTACCATCTAAAATCCTTTTCCTTTGGAATAAATTTGTATTTGGAGGAACAAAACCATATTTCTCCCAGACTTTCATTTTAAAACAAAAGGGGCCAGGAGGCCCCAAACGCCTCGGGGCAGACTCGAACTGCCGACTTCACGGTTACGACCTTCTCCAATTTCTTAGAGGGTAGGACTATACCTTTACCATAGCATTGTTAACAATGCTTTAGGTAGCAAGTGTCTAGTCTCTGCACCTTCCCTCTCGGGCTTGGCTCAGGATTGCCCTCGACTTTACGTTAGGGTTTCCCTGAATTT
>CAYIBB010000017.1:0-8136 GCA_964361585.1 Candidatus Woesearchaeota archaeon
TCAAGTTGCTCGCTCTTTATCAAATCATAGATTATAGATTGCCAGCTCAAATCCTCGCCGACAATTAGATCGTAAAGCTCTTCCTGACCTATTCTAATATCCTGCTGTCGCTCCTGGCTCTGCACTTGCTTCTTATCTTGTCTGGTATCTTGCTTCATGTCTTGCCTCTGCTCAGAAACTGCAGATTTTGCCTTTCTAAGCCTTCCTTCTTATAATTCTTCAATCTCCATTTTACTCTTTTGCTGTTTAGGCTTTTCGATGATTTATATACTTTTACAATAGTTTTAGTATGGTTCGAGTAGAAATAAAGCAGGGAAAGTGTACTATTTAAATAGTGTAATTACTTTAAAATGAATAAACCGAAAAATTTAAATACTGGCAGATACTCTCAAAATTACCTCTTTTTCCCCAGGGGGGGCAGCCTTAGCAGCTACTTTATTCCGCTAAGCATGTCTCCCCCAGGGTTTATATTTCCTGAGTTTATTTTCCTTGATTATCTTGATTGAATTCTAACTTGATTTATTTTTAAATTTTCTGCAGAAAAAATTTGGAGGGATTTTAGAACTTATTTTTTGAAAACAAAATATTTATTCATATTCAGTATAACGGCATCTGCCACAGTAAAATCTACCCGGTAGCTTAGCGAAAATTACACCAGACCCACATCTAGGACAGTAACGAGGCCTTACTACACTTCCAGCCTCTACTTTAAATTTGCTATAGCGTTTACTCTCTTTCTTCTTCACCTTTTTTTTCTTTGGCATCTTTATTTGTTATATTAGGTATAAGTATAATTTTTTATTTTCAAATGATTTATTTATCGCTCAAGCCTCATCTTTTCCTTCTTCTTGAACTTTCTTTTTTTCAGGCTTACTTTGGATCTCTTCCTTAACTTCCTCTGCTCCCTCTTCCTGAACCTGAGTCTTGACTTTCTTTACCTCAAATCTTTGAAAAAGTTCCTTATTCTTGTAGATGTAAGCCTCTACTTTAAAATTGTGCATTCCATAAGAGCCAAGAATATGCTTTACAGAAACTAAGTCTTCAGAAGAATTAAATTTGTGAGCAAGAGCCTTTCTCAACTCGTCACTATTAGGAGTTGAAGGACTACTGACTATCACAATCACTTCCTCGCGCTCAAGAAGAGGATTAGAGAATTTTTCCTTAATTTGAATTTCCATTTTTATCTTGTCTTTATTGCATACTCACCCTTGCCATTTATGCCAAGTTTCTGTGCCAATTCAGATTCCTCTGAAAACACTAGAATGCGGCCTTTCCAATTTTCAGTAAATTGATTGTCCTTGCATATAGGGCATGTTGAGCCATCAACAAAGATTCTACATTTCTTACATACTTTTCTCATCTTCTGATTTATTTTTTAACTTTGTTTTTGATTAATTTTGATGAAGCTTTTCATAAAAGTTTCTATTCATTTCTTCTTTGCTTTAGCAGCAACTTCTTTCTTTTCCTTACCTACTTTTCCTTTCTCCTCTTTTCCTTCCTTTCCAGCTTGCTTCTCAGCAACTTTTGCCTTTCTTTTATCTTGTTCCATCCATTCCTGTTTACCTAAGCCTATCTGTCGCATCGTAAGACCTATTTTAGGATCTTTAGGGTCCTTGTAGCTTATTGCAATCGTTCTTGCAATGCAAAGGTCATCCTTCCTCAAATTCCTTTTTGAGTTCCTTCCCACAAGAATGTTGCCTTTAGAGAAAGAAACGAAGTCATCCATAGTCTGCGAAATATGAATCATTCCATCTATAGGGCCAAGATTTATAAAAGCGCCGAAAGAAGTGATTTCACTAATACGACCAAAAACTACCTCGTGTAGTTCAGGTCTAAAGACGAGGAGCTTGAATGTAGTGTCATAATAAGCAGCTCCATCTCCAGGTATGATTACTCCTTCCCCTACCTCGAGAACATCAATCACAGTTATAATAACACCGAGTTCGAGATTAATGAAATTAGCGTACTTCTCCTTTAATTCCTTAATTATAGCTTCCTTAACATCTTCACCAAAAAGCTGCGGATCAACTCTTACATGGTCTCTTATTTCAATTGCATAATACATTTTAATACGAAGTTAAGTTTAAATTCATCTTATAAAAGAGAGATATTTTTTCTGTTTTATTACTAAAATTTTACCTTTTTTAAATCTTTTCCTTAAATCTGCATCGAGAGTTGCAAGGCAATTTCCTTCAGCTAACTCGAGGCATGCATTGTCTACACTCTCAGCGTGGGTCTCAATAATTTTAAAATCCTTTATCAGTAACAGAGCAACGGCGGCAGCCTCTCGATCTTTACCTTTTGCTTTGATTTTTCTTTTCGAGATCCATTGGAGTTCCTTAAATACCTGTGAAGGCACCACAACCTCATAGGTAAAGTTAGCTATCCGTTCAAGTTCTGATTTAATGTCAATTTTATACCTTACAGCATAGATTAAAAAATTTGTATCAAGTACTATAAGCATTTTCATAGAATTATAAGTTTAGTGATTTTTAAGTATTATTGCCCATCATTTCTTGCATTCTTTTTTGTCTTGCTTCCTCTACAATTTTTTCAAGTTGAGAAAATTCATTTTTAGGAAGCCTAAGTTTCTTAACAGGAGTCTGTACCAATTCGTATCTAGGATCCCGTTCAATAATTCCTGTGATGTAGTCTTCTATAGTCTTAATATTATAAGAGTCTGTACGTCCATAATTAAGTGGTCCCTTAACAACCACTTCATAACGAATTCCTTCCGGCGTTACTTTACGTCTTACAATAATTCTTTTTCTTACTTTGGCCTTTGTTTGATACACAAACTTATAACCTGTTTCCATATCTAAATTCGTAAATAAAAATTATGTTAGTATCATAGACAACATATTTAAATATTATCAAAAAGAATCATTCAAAGGGGGTATAGTTCAATGGATTTAGAACGGGCGGCTCCAGAGGACCTTCTTAAAAAGAAGCGAAAGAAAAAAGAAGGAAGATACCGCCAGGCCAGGGTTCGATTCCCTGTACCCCCATTTTTCTTTTTATAGCAGCCTAAAAGATAATAATCTATATTTGCACGTAGCTCGATCAATATCAAGTCGGCGACCTATTTGAGAACCATCTTCACAAAGAATCACTTCTCTAGCAGAACAGGATTTTACAATATTGATGATGCCAAGTACGAATACAGGATCATTAACACCGCAAGAATTAC
Organism: Candidatus Woesearchaeota archaeon; assembly: GCA_964361585.1. Classification (GTDB taxonomy): domain Archaea; phylum Nanobdellota; class Nanobdellia; order Pacearchaeales; family UBA12030; genus CAYIBB01. The sequence continues at coordinate 3,191 of CAYIBB010000017.1, forward strand.
AAGGAAATTCTTTTGCAGAATTTGGACAACCGCAAGCCAATAGTGTACAGATAGAAGTCCCAGTATTTATTGCGCCAATAATAAAACCTAGAATTATTAATAAGATAAGTATGATTATGACAAGTATTTTTTATTCATAAACTGCAACTAACTGTTGATATTTAAATTTTTTAACTTTATCAACTTAAAGAACTCTTCTCTGCTTATCTCAACTTCCTTTAATATCCTTCTTAGTAATCCTTTACCGATCTCTTTATGAAGTGGAACAGAAGTCACCCTACCATCAGAATGTTTACATCTTACATGACTACCGCGCTGTCTTATGGATTCAAAACCAATTTTTTGTAGAATTTTTATAACCTCTTGACCAGACAAACGAGGAAGTTTCATTTTAAGCTACAACTTGTACTTGCTGGACTCCAACAAAATTCTCTTTTGGAATCTCTTCTTCAGTTTCCAAACATAGAAGAATAACCTCTTTCATATTCTTGAGAAGCTCATCCATTGTCTTACCTTGGGTATAACACCCCCTCAGTGCAGGAACATCTCCAACATAGTAACCATCCTCATCCTGCTCTATAACCACAGTAAAGTTGTGCACTTTCTTTTCCATTTTAATAGGATAATCAATTAATTTATAAATATTACGAATCAGTAAGTTACTTCTCACTTCTCAATATTCAATTCGACCACATCGCCATCCTCAAGTCTGTGTGAAATTCCAACTTGCTGTCCTTGGAATTTTACACTTGGTCCATAAATGCGGGCGAATTTAAACTTCCGCAGAAAATCTTTATGAATCCTAGAAGCAAGATCCTTGACAGTTGCTCCTTTAGGCAAGGCAATTGGAGGAAAATCCTTCTCCCTATGAGGCTGTTTTGTGTAAACTTTGATTAAGTTGAGTCTCTTCCATACTTCATCCTTGATCTTTGTATTAGTATGAAGAGTATTTACTTCAAGGCAAGGAACTTTAACTTCTTCTTTCTTTAGCTCATCGTGAACTAGTTTCAACTCCTCATGAGTTTTGTAAGTGATGATAAGTAAATTTGATTCTTTCATTATCGAAATATAGTAAAGTCCCTTATCAGTATAGTCATAGTTTTTAACAATAGCAGGCAACTCAATAACTTGAATCTTTACACCTTCATTATCAAGAGTGCCGATTTCGGGCTTCTTTGTAGTGAAAGGAAATTCTGAAATCAAAGGACGGGCATTTGTAAGTCTCGACAGCAAGGTTGACTTACCTGAATTTGTTGCTCCAATAACACATACTCTGGCAACACCTTCTTTTCTAATTCCCTCTTGCCTACCAACTTTCCTGCTCCTCTGCTTTTCCTGTAAGGCCCTAAGTTTAGCAATTCTTTGCTTAATCTGCGCCACAAGTTTCTCACTACCTTTGTGCTTTGGCACGGTAGCAAGCATCTTTCTAAGAGTAGTAAGTTTCTCGTCAAGAGTTTGAGCTGCTAAGTACTCCTGCTCAGCCTTCTGATACTCTATTCCTGGATTTACTGGCATCTTTATATAAGGATATTAAATTTAAAATCTTATGGAATTAGTTAATACAAAAATTTTTAAATTGCTCATACTGCAATAGTGTATGAAAAAAAGAGGAAAGAGGAAAGCAAGACATACCACAAGGCACTCTCAAAGTAAGCATGGAAGTAAAATTGATTTACTAATTGAAAATAATGTTGCACTCCAAAAGATTATGACCAACCTCGTTTTGGAAACAGATAAGCTAAATAAAAGGATGGATAGGCTCATACACTTGATTGAAAAGGCTTCTGACGAATTTGTTGAGAAAGGAGAGTCAGAATTAAAGTTTCGTGAGATAGAAGAAGAGGTTGGAATGAAGGAAAAAAAAGAGAAGGGAGAAAGCAAAGATGAACTTATAGACAAGCTTGAGTCATTACTAAAGCAGAATAAAACAATAGCTCGAGGTCTACTCTTACTTGAGAGGTATGTAAAGGAAAAACTTGGAGGAGAAAGAAATCCGAGAGAGAGAGAATTTGAACCACTGCCTGAATTTAAGTTTTAATTAAATTTTAAAATAGATTTTGAAAATGGCATTCTTAAAGAAACTTGTTAAAAATATGATTATAGCTCATGCTATAGAAAAGCAGGAAAGACTTACGAGTAAACTTGAGAGAGAAAAGAAGCATCTTATAGAGGTCGGTAGGGTAAGTGGAATTCCTATACGAGAAGAAATGGCATTACCATACTCACTACCAAAAAAGGTTTTTATTCCACCACCAAGATTTGCTCCAACAAGAATGGAAATCCCTAGGCCTTCTATGCCAAAGCAAATTTCTTTCATCTCTAATCAACCTATGATCCAGAAGACTACTCAAAGAGCTCCAGAAATTAGACAGCTACCTCAACTACCAACACAACCGGAAAGACCGGTAACAGTTTCAGGATACATGCCAAGTATAATGCAACAAGAAAAAGTTCCAGTTCCAACTCCTGCTCAAATTCCGCAACAACAGTTTCCGAGAGTAAGGCCACAAATAATACCTATAAAGTCTGAACAATTTGAAGAGTTAGAGATTCCAACTCCTGCTCAAGAATTTGAAGAATTTAAGATGCCAAAAATGCAGCCAGGAAAACTCGACCTTGGGATCTTGAATCAGTTTGTTCAGGACAATGCAGTTTCGGTAATTAAATTTGAGGACGGCCAGCTCAAAGTAACAAAGAAAGGCGAAGAAATTTTAACAGATATTGCACTAGAGGAAGAGGAAGCTAAAACCATAATAAAAAATTTTTCCATCGCAGCTGGCAAGGAAATCTCTGGCCATATCTTTGAGGCCCGAATTGAAAATTTGAGGATACACGCAATAATATCAGATGTAATGGGCACTCGCTTTGTGATTAATAAGGAAGAGCCTATTCCTAGTCCTTCATTTTATTGAAGTGTTTTAGTTAGAGTAGTCAACGGAACTTACCAATAAATTCCTTTTCTACAAAGTTCAATCCAGAGGGAAATATGATACAATAAGGTTTCTCGAAATTCATTTTTTGAAATTCCTTCATTTTTCCAAACTTAATTTTTCTTTTCTCAGTTCCAAGTTGCGAGCAGATAAGACATTCTCTTTCACTAATATCAATTTTCTTTTTCTTTCCAATATCACTCAAGTAACTAAGAGCCTCATTAAGATCGAGATTTTGATCTACCAGAAATAGTGTATGTGCACTAATTTTCTCATTCTCCAAAAAAGTATCAAAAAAAGATTCTGGCTTAAAGTTCTCGCGCCACCTTGGGATACTTGCAATCTTCCCAAACTTGTATAACTCGAGGCCAGTTTCAGCCACGGCTGAAATCACTGAAACAGAATGTATAAGATCTACCTTTACTTGAAATTTCTCTGCCCTAAGTAAAATCTCTTTATGAGTTGTTGCAACAAGAGGGTCGCCTGAGACTAGCAATGCTATATTCTCATTTCTCGCGTTTTGAAGCCAAGAATCACTTTCCTCAACGAATTTGCGATTTGCTATCTCTAGTTTAACTTTCAGAACTTGTTCGAGTTCCTCAATATTATAAGGAAAGTCTGAAGTATAGCTCTCAAGGTAAATGCGAGAGCACTTCTTGATTGCCTCAAGAGCTTTAAGGCTTACATCATTCGAATCTAGACCTATTCCTATTATGTAGAGCATTCCCCTTCAAGGATGAGAAAATTTAAAAATTGATTTATTGGCACATCTTGCCGAAGTTAACTCCCACTTCAGCAAGATCAAGAATATTGATTGTGTTGTCATTACTTAAATCAGCAAGCTCGCAAACTCCAGAGGGGCTTTGAAGGAAGCATTGGCCTACAGAGGCAAGATCAGCTACATCAACCGAGCAGTCTCTATTTACATCGCTTCTAAACGTCACCATAAATTCCTTGCCGCATGTCTGTGTAATAACTTCTTGGGCAGAATTCCTACCATCAACTTTAATCCTTAATGATGCAGAAGTAAAATCGGGTTCCCAATTGAAAACAGTAGAATGTTGAGGATGCTGGATAAGAGTCCATTCCTCATTACACTGCAAGCTGCTGGATGTAGTATACCAAATTCCATAGTGATCAACATTAATGCTTTTCCATATTAATTCCACAACTTCTCCTAGGACAAATATTTCATTTCCTTGCGGAAACAGCGCTTCAATTGCTGGGGCAACTTCGATAACCGCAAATTCTGAGAAGTGGTCTATAGTTATAGTGAGCGTGTTCTTTACTATATCGAGTTGTGCATTTTGGGCTTCCCAAATGCCAAATGAGGAATTAAACCAGTAAATATCAAGAAGTGTTTCATTTGCAACTAAGGATTCGTTGTAAGCAAAGACTATTGTTACATTGCCCTTTAATTGAGTTGTAGATTCTAGCTTGTATGTTGCTACTATAGTCCCATTTCCAATTGCGAAATTTGTATTATTTATAGTAATGTTAGTGGCAGTTGTTTCATTTATTACTAGTGTAGTTTCATTAGTTAGGATTGTTATTATTGTCCCATTATCAACTGTTCCAGAAGGAATGGTCATGTTCACATTTTCTGATGGAGTTATTAAAGTAGTATTAGTCCCATTAAATATAGTCTGCGCTCCTCCTTCCAGGCAATTGTTAGTTGCATTTAATATGCAGATATCTAGGGTATTATAAATTCCATCGTGATCTGAATCAGGCACTAAAGGTAAGAAATCGCCTTCAACAGAAATGTTTTGGGAAGAGTTATAAGGCAATAACGTATCCCCAAGGCCATCTCCATCTAAATCCTGGCCAGCATAGTCGTGCCAGAAATTGCCACCGAAGAATCTGTCTCCTACTATGTTTGTTCCTGGATTTTTTGCAATATTCCAGTAATTAGTGCTGCCAATCACTGCAACCTTATCTACTGCATTAAGTGTATTATTAAAGAAATTATTGAAAATCCTATTTTGATCTGAATTTCTAATTTCTATACCTATT
>CAYIBB010000017.1:8146-15667 GCA_964361585.1 Candidatus Woesearchaeota archaeon
TCAGACGTGTGCTCTTCCGATCTAAATTATATTAGAGTACATAACATTATCGGGAGAAAAATCAAGAAAGAAACCGTAAGTACCGCCGCTAAGATTATTAGCCCCTATTAAGTTTGCAAAAGAGGAATGAAGATGGAAGTTGTACTGAGTATTGTTCTGTGCAAGATTACCTATTAATGAGTTATTGCCTGAAGATGAAAGCCCGAATCCCATTACACCATTATTTTGAGCTACGTTTGATGTTAGATTATTATTGTAAGAACTACCAGTTAGGAGAAAACCATCTAAGTTGTTGTTCCGAGCTTTATTTGATACTAATTTATTGAAAGCAGCTCCAGACAAAAAGAAACCTATCGCATTGTTATCAGCATTGTTGTTTCTTAAAGTATTAGATGAGGACGATAGAATATAGAGGCCGTTTCCGTTATTGTTGTTATAAGCATCATTCAATTCAAGATTGTTGTTATTAGATGAAGAAATGACAATTCCATCTAGTCCATTATTTCTAGCAGTATTATCTACTATACTATTTCCATCAGAAGATAAAAGCAAGAGGCCGTTTCCGTTATTGTTTTGGAAATAGTTATTTGCCACAAGACTATTGCTTACGATCCATAGTCTTGCACCCAAGCCAAAATTTTCTACAGTGCAGTTTATTATCTTGATATTGTCCTTAAAATCCTGAGCCTCTATTCCAATGCCAGAGCCATTGCCCGAGATGGTATTGGTCCTACAGTCAAGAGTTATATTGCTTGCTCCAAAAATTATACCATTTCCTGGACAATTCAAAAGATGCGAATCTAGTATTGTATCAGAGGTTATAGTATCCCCACAAGAAACATGGCTTGCACTAATAGCTGGAATAGTGGCTAGAGTAAAAATAAATAATGATAGTAAAAATAGTATCCCTCTTCCTGCCATAATTTTTTAGTACGAAAAATTATATAAAGCTTTCTAACAACTTCTTCCGAAGTTGATGCCTACCGTGGCTAGGTCAAAGATATTGAATATATCAATAATTTAAACTAACACAAACGGGAAACATTTAAAAATATGAAACCCCTAAATTTTTTATGAAAGCCCAACTTGTGAGAGATTGGTTTGCTGAGCATTCTGCTGAACTATCAAGGAAGTATAGTGGCAAGCATATTGCTATGGTAAATGATAAAATTGTTTCTATTGGAAAAAGTCCTATTGAAGTATACAAAAAAGCTAAGGAAAGATATCCTTCTGCTGAAATCTCTCTAGCATACATTCCAACTGATAAAGAGCTTGCAACATTACTATGTATTTTAAATATGTAAACATAAGAGGGAGCTATCTGCCCATTGTACCACTAGAAGTTAAGGTTAAGGATGGTTGGGTAATCTTAAGAGCATTTGCTGATTCTGGAGCTACTCAAAGTATTTTTAGAGCAGAATTTGCAGATGTTTTAGGTATAAATTTAGAAAAAGGCGAAAAGAAATCTGTCATAGTTGGCAGTGGAGAGCTTATTCCTGTGTATTTGCATAATGTTTCAGTAAGGTTTGCAGGTAAGCAATTTAATGCAACAATAGGATTCTCAAAAAGATTAGGAGTTGAATTTAATATCTTAGGAAGAAAAGATTTCTTTGAAAGATTTATCTTTTGCTTTAATGATAAAAATAAAATACTTGAAGCAAGAGAAAGTTAGCAGCTCTTTTCGAAATTAATCCCTACTGTAGCTAGGTCGAGGATGTTAATTACTCCATCACTGTTAAGATCCGCAGGCGCGCATAAGCCTTCTGGAGGTTGGGCAAAGCACATTCCAATTGTGGCAAGATCAGTAATATCTACCTTACAATCAGCATTAATATCACTATTAAAAGTAACTTTTGTTGAGGCCTCTGTAACATCCTGAATTTCATGATTGCCTGCACTATCTTGAGCATTACAGAAAAAGCCATAGCTCTTACCTTGTTCTCCGCTAAACGTCATGTTTGTGTTAGTTGCTATAAAAGAAGTAAAGTTTCCTCCATCTGATGATACAAAAATTCTAAAGAATTCAATTTCTCCAATAGCATCAGCGCCATACCAAGATATTGTGAAGTTTTGTCTCTTTGTGATACTAGGAAGAGGATTTAAAGTGCATTGAGGCTCAATATCATCAATAATATTGAGAGTTTCATTCGTAATTATTGGTTCAAAAATTTCGAATTGAATGGTGGCATTATTTCTAATTTCAGTTCCTGATGGCAAGCCTCGCAAAGGCTTTACCGAAAATAGCGCAGTACCTGTCTCATTAGGTTGAAGGTTAATGCCACGAAGTTCCCACTTAATAGTTCTTGTTTCAGAATCGAAATTTCCATTAGGGGTTAGTATTTCAATAGTAGATGTATTAATATCCTCATCTAAAGTGTCAGTGATAAATATATCCAAGGCCTCAACATTTCCTATATTCTCAAAGTGTATTGGGTACACAAGCAACTGATCAGGCTGAATGAATTTATTTGCCACTACTCCTTTTTCGTTTGGGTCGAGAGGTCTTCTTACTGGGTCTTCATGCTGGTCACATGTTGGAGGTTGGGTTGTTGGAGGAATAGGAGGAATCTCTGTACCTTCAAGACATAATAACCACTCTAAATTGCAATTTGCAGCTTCCTGAGTGTAACAAATATTACAATCTATTGGAGAGGCTAAACATTCTTCTATACACTTAATTGGAATTGAGAGTAAACAATTGTTTAAATCTTCGTCACATTGATCTATGCTTGGTAGTGTCGGGTCTGGTATAGGTAAAGGAGGGGGTAGAGGTGGGGGAATAGGTATTACACAAACCTGGCCTCTAACAGTTGCGCCTAAGGGTATGTTACTATCTAATTGAACTTTATAAGAAATTGACTTAAATTCACCTGGCGCTAAAGTTACATTACTCCAGAAAATGCTGAAATTTGTAACATTAACAGGATCTGGTATTGCTGAAACGTAAGTAAACCAAGGCTCAAGTGCTTCAAATACTAGTATGTCGCTAAGTGTTGCATTTCCTATATTCTCTACAGTAATAAAATATTCTAAAGTTCTTCCAGGAACTGCTGTAGTACCCCACTTTCTAATTCTAAGTTCTGATGTATTGGTTACATTTACAACTTCAAGTTGCTTCACTATCTCATAAACTTTAAATTCATCTATAAAGGCAAATGAAGATCCATAATAGAAATTTCTTCCTATCCATATTTCACTAACATTAGGCTTAAATGTACAAAAGCCATCATTCCAATACTCATTAAAGTCCATATAATTTCCAGGAACTCCGTCAAGGAATAGCTGCATAAAGTCATTTTCAGAATTGCATTGCCATACAACCACAACATGATGCCAATCTGTCGAGTTTAGTGTTTGGTTACTAAAACTTTGAGTCATTACAGTATCGTTCTCCCTTATTTCAAATACTACTTTATCGAGGTTACGATTCCAAAATATTCCCATGCTGTTAGGATTCTGTCCTGAAAGCTTTCCGAGGTCAAAAAACCCACATCCTTGAAATAAACCAGTACTAGGAAATTTACAATCAGAAAAGAAATTATCTTTAGGCTTAAACCAGAATTCTATTATTCCTTGGCTCTTGTTGACCAAAGAGTAAGTCACATAACTCTCCTTCACACAAGACCCAATAGAATTAAAAGAGATGCAATCAAAGCTTACTGCATTTCCCTCAATTCCGGGAACAAAACTTGCGCTAGCATTTATTGAAGTGTCACTTATAATATTTCCATTATTCCTTGCAATAGAGGAAAGATTATCAAAACTTTCATGAAAAACTAAATTTTTTGATAAATTTAATGGACTTGCTGATACAACGTGCGTGCTCAATAATAAGGAAATCAATATAAAATACGTCCAATTTTTTCTCATTCTTCCCCTATACTCTAATATATTAAACTTTAAGTATTTTTAACAAGTTCTCCCAAAGTTTACTCCTATTATAGCCATATCGATTATATTGATAACCCCATCTCCATTAAGATCGGCTTTTGGATTCCAGTTTGCATCGCCCTCCTTGGAGCCGAATGCAATTCCTACTATCGCGAAATCAATAACATCAACTTCACAATCTGTATTTACATCTCCTGTTAAGGGTGGGATAATTTCTTTTACACATTCTTCGGTTGTAGAATTAAATTGCCCCTGAGTAAGATTTAACACCCTCCAGCCTTCTTCCGAAGTCCATCCTGGACCTCTCCACTCAGCAAAGCCCTTCAAGCAAGGAGTTTGATTATTAAATAAATCAACAGCCCAGTCTATTGAGTAAATTCCACTACTAGAGCTATTACCAAGGTAAATTGATTCCCAAAAACACGAAAATGAAATCTCTCCCACAAAACAAAGTGTTGGCTTTCCTGAAAAAGCTATTGAATCTTGACTCAATAAGAAGACTGTCCCGTTCGTGAAATTAAATTCAGTTCCATTAGGAGTAATTATCCTAAGCCATCCACTATTGACTTGACCTTTAACGAAAATTTTCTGCTCTAATGGAAGAGCATCTAAAATGTCTCCATTAATTTCCTGGCCAAATATACCTGATTTTTCAGATAAGTTGAGAGAAATTGGCTTAGTAAATAATGTTATATTTTCCGGAATGCTTTTTTTCATGAAGTCCATATCTTTAATAAAGTCAATTTTATTCACTTCATCAGATGTGTGCATAGTTGCTCTCAATTTGTAATTGCAATTTACACAACCAGCTTCTTTACGCAAGATAAGTGTTCTATTTAATACACTTATATTAACTGCATTAAGCGATCTTCCAGTAAAGCAGAATGCACTTCCTGTCCCTAGAGGTTGAGGCCAGACAAGACAAGAATCTTCTTCTGGCATTCTTGAAACGAAAGAGAAATCAGCGCCCTTAAAAGCCGGATTTACAGATTCTTTGTCAAAAACAAAAGAAACGTTATTGAAATCAGTACTTGAAAGTCTTTGTGTGACGTTACTCAAATCAGTAAATCCTAGTGGAATTACCATAGAATTGTTTGAATCTAGCCATGAAGTACCTATATCTCGAGCATAATGATAAACGAATAAGTAATAATTATTATAGTAATACGAAGCATTTTCCTCGCTTGCAGCTATTCTAAATTCCTTAGATGCAAATTGTTCTGTAGCATTTTCTGGATCCCTTTCATTTAGATAATATGCAATAGGGCCAGGATTTTGACCTCCTCCATAGTAAACAGTTATCTCAACTGGAACTAAGTTGTTTGAAGAGATCGTTTCTGGTGCATTTGAATCAATTTCAGGGATTAGACTTTCGCTGAAATCTAATACTACAGAACCTTTACGTCCAACAACACCCTTAACTGCAAAACTTGTTTTCCATTTTTCATCAGCAAGCCAAGGATACTGAATCCAAGGGTAAAATGGATCTTGAACACAACAATACTCTCTTGTGTTATTGAAAGTAAAGTAAAAGGCCATTAGATCTTGTCTTGGGACTCCGAAGGAATCAAGAAGCTGAGAAGGTACTTTTTTTATAGTTTTATTGAATTCTCCGTTTATAGCAAAGACCTCTTCTAGGGTAAACCAAAGACCTGTGCCATCGTAAGACATTAAATAAATTATCTTACTCTCATTTGAATCAAACCAAATTGGGGAGGAAAGGTTTATTATATATTCTGTTACTCTTGAGAATCCTATTGGAATATGTAATTCTCTTTTTGTGGCAGAAAAATCACAATCTGGAAATATTTCAGCTGTGATAATACTATCATAATGCCCTCTTGGGATTGCATTCGAAAATCCTATTGGAAGAGATGTTGCATTAACGTCAAAGAAAATTGTTTTATTTCCTCCTTTATTCAGGCAGAAATTATTCTCGGAAATATTTATTCTGTTTCCAAATGAGTCTCTTGAAGTGTTTTTTAATTGGCTTGCATGTAGTTTTATTCCTACAGCATAACTTTCATTATTTAATATACTTACATTGCCAGTAGTATAATTTATTGCAACTAAATTCCCTAAATTTATAATCGCTGGACTGAAGAAGACAGAATTATTTACTGCTTTGTAAACATCTATACGACCTCCACCTTGAACAAAAGCACTCTCATTAAGATCTTTTGCAGTGCTTACTAATGTGCTCTTGATTTTTTCTGGATTCCAATCTGGATGAGCTTGTAATAACAAGGCTGCCGATCCTGCAACATGTGGAGTTGCCATACTTGTCCCAGAAATAGCGAGATAAAGATCATTTCCACAGTCCTTTAAGTCGGGCTCATTATTGAGCGATCCCGAAGCAGCAGAACAAATTATGACCCCAGGAGCAACAACATCTGGTTTTACAGAGAATTCAGGAATCGAAGGGCCTTTACTACTAAATGTTACCATACTCTCATTTCCAATTTCACCTGGACAAGCATCTACTACTGGAAAGCTATATTTAACTACTCCTGTCTGACTAGGCTTGCAAGAAGCTCCTACAGTTATTACTTCATCTACGGCTCCAGGAGAACTAATGGTTTCAAAAACAGGATTTGCATAGAAGTCATCTCCAGAGTTCCCAGCAGCTGCCACAACTACAACTCCTTGTTCAACTGCTTGCTTTAATAAATTCTCAACACTTTCAACTCTTACACCAAGAGCAAAGCCGAGACTCATTGAAATAACATCTGCATTATTATCTAGTGCAAATTCTATTCCTTGTAGTAATCCAAATTCATCTCCTACCCCATCACGATTGAGTACTTTTGCATTTATTAAAGACGCTCTTGGTGCAACTCCAACAAATTTGTAATTACTTGCCTCTCCTGTTCCTGATGCTATTCCTGAAACATGAGTTCCATGACCATGTAGATCATTTGTGCCCTCAGAAGGGAATGCGGTAAATTCCCCTATTACTTTAGGATCATTTGTGATTGGATTATCATCTAAATCATTTAAATCAGGATGTGTTTTATTAATACCAGTATCAATAACAGCAATTATTGTTCCACTCCCATTCAAGCTGCCAAATCTGGCCTCAACTCCTGGTTTTATATTTTCATCTAAAATCAAAGGCACACTTTCATTAAGTAATGTATGAACCTTACTTGCAACTCTTTTCCTAACAACTTTTTGCGGTAATGAGTTAAGGCTTGAGGAAAATTTTCTAACTTCTTTTCTAGGTATATCTACTGCTACAAGTGGAAGCCTTTTCAAAGAACCCCTAAATGTGCCATGATGTTTATTTGCAAGTGATTTTAAATTAGTGATAGCCACTGCACTCACTTTATCTTTCTCATTAAACTGTATAAATTCAATGACTATTGGAATGTCTGTAGAATTTTCATAATCTCTCAAGTCCTGTGTATTAAACTCAATTTCAGCTCTGGCGAGTTCCAAGGCAAGTCCGAATTCGCTTTGACTTTTTGTATTATTTATTGAATTATTTGAAGTAGTAAGATTTAAAGCAGTAAGAGGATCTTTTGAGCCGTAATAGGCAATGCTAGAAGTTAGAGAAAATAAAAAGAGAAATGTAATTATAAAAGCCAACGATAAAAGATAAATTTTTATCTTATTCATTCTTCCATT
>CAYIBB010000018.1:0-14948 GCA_964361585.1 Candidatus Woesearchaeota archaeon
AGCCTCAATTTCAGTAGTGTTCCCGCAAAGAGGACATTGTTTAGTGTCTTTTACTACATTATAGAGAGCCATTACATGACATTTTTCGCATATGTATATAATTACCCTATCAGAATCATATCTCTCCTTGAGCAACAAGGCAGCACCATGACCTATAAGTGCATCTTTCTCCATTTCTCCTAATCGAAGCGCTCCTCCCTTGCTGCGCCCCTCTACCGGCTGTCTCGTTAAAAGCGTGACTTTACCAAAACTACGAGCATGTAACTTGTTAGCAACCATATACTCAAGTTTAAGGTAATACATATTTCCAACAAAGATTTTGGCCTGCATCTGTTTTCCTGTTATGCCATCATACAATATTTCTTTGCCATCCTCTCTAAAGCCTAATCCCTTAAGTTCATTCTCAAGATCAGCAATAGATTCAACACTAAATGGAGTTCCATCTATGAATCTGCCCGAAAGAGCTCCTACCTTGCCGGCAAGCATTTCAATCAAGTGCGAGACAGTCATTCTGCTAGGAAGTGAGTGAGGCGAGAAAATTATGTCTGGCCTTATTCCTCTGGAAGTGTGTGGCATATCTTCCTCTGGGATGAGTGCAGCAATTACACCTTTCTGTCCATGTCTTGTGCTGAATTTGTCTCCTACTTCAGGAATACGAGGATCACGGACACGAACTTGGGCTACCCTGTTGCCTTCCTCAGTAATTGAAATAAAAACATCATCTACAATTCCCCTCTCCTCTTGCCTTATTGCTACACTATTTTCTTTTCTGATTTTTGCCATACTAATTTCTCCAACTTCAGTAAGGAATTTAGGCGGAGAGGTTTTGCCAATAACAACATCATTCTCAAGCGCAATTGCTTCTTTATAGGCTATTCCATCATCTTCCAAAAGGCGATAGAGATGCTCTGTTTTGTAGCCAACAACATCCTTACCAGGAATAGTTATCTCATCAGCAAGGCCTCCTGCATAATACAACTCAGATGCCTCGTATGGCCTGTAATAAGTAGAGCGCGCAAGGCCTCGCTCAACTGAAGATCTGTTCAAAACTATAGCATCTTGCATATTGTAGCCCTCATAACTAAGAATGGCAACCACGACATTCTGACCAGCTGGATAGTAATTTGCCACATCCTGAATGAAACTTCTTACTATTGGCTTCTGCGGATAATGCAACAATGATATGTCAGTATCGAGCCTTACAGGATAACTTACAGAATACAAGCCGAGAGCTTGCTTCTGTGTCTTGCTTCCTCTGTTCAAACGAGCACTCTGGCAAAAGTTTGCGTAAGGAACTAGTGAAGATGTTAAGCCAAGTTGCGCAATTGGATTTATCTCCAAATGTGTGTGATCAGGAGTAACTTCATTTTCAGTAAAGGCTACAAAAGAATTCTCCTCTTCAGCAGCATCAATAAATTCAATTACTCCTTGTCTGAGAAATTCTTCCCATGAAAACTTGTTCTGCCTTATAGCTTCCTTGTGGATTTCATCCAGCACAGGCCTGCCGTTCTGCACAACAATTAAAGGCCTTAAAACACGGCCAACTTCAGTTGAAAGAAAGATGGTATCTTTATCCAAATCATGATAAATGCTCATTTCTATAGGCAGCTCCCCACTTCGCCTTTTCTGCCTCAATTCAAAGATGAATTCAGCCACGTTCTCGGAAACCTCGCCTACAACTTTTCCATTCAAAAACACATCTGTCATTTTTCTTTTGGCTTTGTATTATTTTATGATTTTGTTTTTATTTCGGACTTTATTTTATAAACTTCTTTAGAAAGAAGTTTACTTCATTCCCATATTCTTCAAATCCTGAATGAGAGCTTCTTCATCAATAGCAATTGGTACAGAGACTCGGGAAAGGAGTGCAAGATTCTTTCTAAGACCTATTGAAGTTCCTTCAGGAGTTTCAATCGGACAGAGCCTGCCATAATGGGTAGGATGCAAAGTTCTTGCCTTAAAGTTTTCCTGCTCCGTAGGAAGAAGGCTAACAACACGCTGAAGCTGTGAAAGAAGATCAAGGTAGTTAGTTCTCTGAATGTTTTGAGTAAGGCCTTTCCTTTCCCCAATCCAATTTCCTGTTGCTATTGCACTCTCGATACGCCTGCTCAAAAGTGCAGACTTCACTATAGTTTTTGCGGAATAAATTTTCCTTTTCTTACTAAGTCTCTGAAGTGAATGTTGCATATCCCTCATAAGTATGGAAAGGTTTATCCTGAAAAGATCTGTAAATAACTCGCCAGCAAGCCTGACACGCTTGTTCATGTAATGATCTTTATCATCCTCAGGTCTTGATTCCTTTAAAACAAGAAGAAGTTGCTTAACAAACTTACATAAAGTCCGAGCTTTCGCAAGTCTATGCTCTTTTGAAGTTCCAATGTGAGGAAGTAAAAAGCTGTCCACCCTGGCTGAATAACGCTCAATCACTTCAGCTTTAAGGCCGCGAATTCCCATTCTGTCAGCAATAAACATTATTGCATCGTCTTCTTTCTGAAGTTGTACATGCTCGTAAAGATTAACAATAAGACTATCATAATCCTTACCAATAAGGTTAACAATATCAACATCTCTAATAAGGCCTAAGGACTTAATGAGAGGAATCAAAGGAATGTTCTTAAATCTAGTGAAAGAAATCTGCAATTCACCTTCTTTAGATTCAGAAATGTTCATAGGAATACGGTATGAACCTCGCTCAGAAAATAATCGCAACGCTTTTCTGCCACTTGAATCGCGTTCAACAAAAGGCTGATTTGGTGCAAGGTCCTCAACAAGAACTAGAACTCTTTCATTACCATTTAATATGAAATAACCGCCAGGATCTGCAGGATCTTCGAAGTTCTCGATAAGCTTTTCTCGGTCCATCCCAAATAAATTACAGTTTTTGCTCTTCACCATTATAGGCAATTTGCAAATTTGTGCATTAAAGAATTCCTTTTCAGAGCCTCTGGAAAGATTAATTTCCAGATTAACAGGAGAGGCATATGTCAATTTGCGAAGCCTTGCTTCATAAGGCAACAGCAGTTTCTGACTTCCATCAGCTTCAACAATAGTAGGCTTTCCAACAGTAATTCTGCCAAGTCTCAAGTCGACGTCGCCCTCCTTTACAATGCTCTTGTTAAGATCATCAACAATCAACTGAAGCCTTCGGTCAATAAATTCATTAAAACTCCTTATATTGCTCTCAACTATAGAGTACTCCTCAAAATATTTTCTTATTACTTCCTTCATTCTTTCAAATATGAATTATTTTTTAATTTAGATTTTTATTTTCTTGATAAATTTATAAAAAATTTAGATAACAACGCGGTAGTAAAAACTCTCGCTGGAAGCACTCTTACGAGATATTTTTACAATATCACCCTTCTTAACTCCAGTATCTCGAATTGTAGCATCATGTAACTTAATTTTAGGCAATTGTGATTTAGAAATGCTATATTGTTCTAGAATACTCTTTTCCTCTTCTTTAGAGAGTCTGGATTGTTTGGGCTGAAGGATATGGAGCATTTTAAATAATTACGACTAATTACAAACAAGACGTTTAACCTATTCTCAATTTTTCTTTATAAATTTTTCGGTTTCTTGGGCAAAGTCAGTTTACCAGATTTGGACTAGGTTTAATTCAAGTAAAGAAAAATTTATAAGTTAAGATGATGTCTCATCCAATGTCAGATCCATTGGAGGATAGAGTTAGAGGATCGGTTTATGCATCTCGAGATGGTCAATTAGAAAGGGGAAATTATTCTACTGAGACTCGACCGCTATCGATAACAGAAATTCTCTATCAAAAATTTTCTGAATATGTAGATTTGATTTCTATTGCGGCTATACTCTTTTATCGTGCAGTCTTTAAGTCAGCGGATGATATTGTGGAAGGGAATTCTTATCGAGATTGAGTTCTTACCTTACTAATGAAATGAAGGCAATCCAAAATGGTCCCGAGGGGATTCGAACCCCCAGCCGATTAACAAAAGTTTTATAAATATGGAGAGATATTAATAATTGTGGGTAAGGCCAAGTTCTGGTGTGTACCGGACGGTACACTTTAAAACCGGCTTGGGTCCACATCTAAATTATTCTTTCCACAGCAACATATCCTTTTTATTTATTATCTTATTCTCAATTATTCTATAATAAAAGTCATCTCCAGAGTTAAATTTTCTGCTTATACTCCACGCAACAAAATCAACAACTTGCAGTTCATTGCTTGTAATAGATGGCTTATGATAAATCTCTATTTTTAAATCCTTATCTTCCGATTTAAATTTAAGTTTTATATATCTATTAAAATCTTCTCTCATAAGGGTATTTGTATGTTTTTTATCAATAGTTATAATAATCTTGTATTTTGGAATGGATATCTTTTCCATAAGAATTCCACAGAGATAATTATAGAGTTTATTTTTGACTTTAAATAAATGATCTAAAATATGGTCCTTCTTTGCTACAGTAGCGATTATTTGGCAATCGCAGTTTTTTACTCTTTTTAGGACATATTCCCTTATTAATCTGTTTGAATTATTTGCTTTTATCTCTGGCAATTCCTTTATTTTTTTCTTTAACCTTCTTTGTCTTAGTTTTTTAATAATTCTTTCAAGTATTTTTTGTTCTTTAACAATAACAGCCACAATAATAAAGTATTTTGAGCCGAATTTTCCTAGATCACCGCTTTCATCAATATAAACATGAATAAGGTTTTCCATATTCTTTCATTTCTCCAAAGCCAAAAAAAATGGGCCCGAGGGGATTCGAACCCCCGACACCTGGGTTAAAAGCCCAGTGCTCTATTTTCCAACAATTTTCTCTGAATTATATAAGAAGTTTCCAGACTGAGCTACGGGCCCATCTTGAATTAGAGAAATTCAATTTATAAATTTAATTTTATCTCCTACCTTTATTTCCAATCCCTTTGAAAGTGAATATGGCAGTTCAACCACATATTTAGCCATCTTCTCTGAAGTGTAAAAGGTAAATGGCCTCAGAATTGCAACCTCGACAATTTCTTTTTTAGCATTCAGGAATATTGCCTTGAGTGGAAAAAACACGAAAAGCATATGTAAGGAAACTTTCTGCTCTTCTCTGAAGACAAGAACCTTTACTATAGTGCCTTGAAAATGAAACATGAAACCTAAGAAAAGTGAAAGACCTCGACAGAACTCGGAAGCAAACTCCCTTCTTCCTATCTTAATGTACATATTATCTTTTGTTCCTTATCACATTCCATATGAATGCAACCAAGATTACAAGAAGTCCAACAATTAAGATGGTAAATGCAAACTTAAATAAAAACTTAAAAAGTAATACAATGATTGCAATAATTATAAGAACAAAGCCGACAATGTAGGCTCCACTTTCCTTCTTTTTCTCACTCTTTTTTTGTTGTTTAGGCATCTATCATCAATTTTTTGGTGTTTTTAAATTTAATCATAGATAGAATATTTTTTAAATATTATAATAATTGTTTAGTTAGGTAAGGAAGTAATATGGATGAACAACCTAAATCTAAAATCACGAAATCAGAAGAAGGATGGAAGAAGAAGCTTTCTTCGGAACAGTACAGTGTATTGAGACAATGTGGCACAGAACCTGCTTTTACAGGAAATCTTCTGTACAACAAAAAGAAGGGCATTTATATGTGCGCTGCATGCGGCAACAAACTTTTCTCGTCTAACAAGAAGTACGATTCTGGAACTGGATGGCCGAGTTTCTGGAATACTGAGGAAAAGGCCGTAAGAATAAAACCAGACAGAAGTCATGGCATGGTAAGAGATGAAGTTATCTGTGCAAAATGCGGAGGCCATCTCGGGCATATGTTTGATGATGGTCCTAAGCCTACTGGAAAAAGATTTTGTGTTAATTCTGCTGCGCTTGATTTTGAGGAGGAGGGGAAGAAGAAAGAAAAAAGTAAAATTAAGCTTTATTTCGTCTTATAAATCTAGCCATATCTAATTCAAATTGTTCAGAATACCTATATCCTAAAACAGAGGAAAGTTCTCGAACTGAAGTTCTGCCCAATCCTTCAAAAGACTGGTAGAATAATCCTTTAAGTAAGTGATCAACTTCACTTGGCAGAAAACTAGCTTGAATTCTCTTTTTGGGCTTAATTTTACTACTCCCACCCTCATAACTAAAGATTAAATTTTTATTAGGGTCGATGTAAATTCCATAAGTACCTTCTGAAGTGGTCATTACGCGATCAAAAGTGTATTGCTTTGTAGAATAATTCTCGTCTAATGCAGGAATAGTATCACTAAAAGATACAAACAAAGAAAAAAAATTCATATCTCTGCCAGTAATACATTCTGCAGCATTTCCAACTTTTTGACCAAGGGAAGTGGCAAAAATTAACAACTTGCTAGCACTATCTTCAAGCATTTCTGATGGAATTTCATTCTGTTCAGCCCATTTTATAAGAGACACCAGCAAGCTAGCTTCAGTTGAGTGGTAGCCTGAAACACCATTTCTATCTACACCAAAACTTGGGCGATAAAATACTTCGTTTCCTAGAGGATCAAAAGTTTTGTAAGCAGTTACATCTACCTGATGGATTCGCAGATCAAGATTATGATCCCCACTTACTTTATTGTGCAATATTCTACCATCCGGCCAAGTAGTTTCCCACTCGTAGCCCCGCTTCAAATCCCCATGGGATCTATTAAGAATATATGCACCTACAGTGCCAGTGAATTCACTAATAGATGAGAAACCGAATTTTTTGTGATCCCATATTTCATCTGGTCCTAACACATGTGATGATAAAATTCCTGTTAATAGTAAAAAATCTTCTGTGTCTAATTCTTCTTCTAATATTCCAGAATTTCTATGGGTCTTCCACTTACCATTTTTATTATTGAACAAACTATTTATACTATCCTTGAAGGTAAGCCCCTCTTTTTCAGGAACTGATTTTAGTGTTTTAAAATATCCTCTTTTTTTCATATACTCAATATTAGAAACAAGTTCTCCAGTAGTTACAAAACCGAAATAAGGAATTCCATCCTCACTTTTAGCAAGCTCTTCCACCCTAATTGCAATTCCAGAAGAAACAATTTTTTCAATTGCTTCGGGGTACACAAAGTATTCAAATCTCATACAAGAAAGCACAAATTAGTTTTTTATAAATTATTATACTTTAGTGATATGATCATTCAAAAACTACAAAAACGCCCCAGCCGGATGGGGAATAGGAAGCGTGACGTCTAATCGGGTTATGCATCTATAGTTTATAAAAGTTGCTATGCGATTGTAAAGTTATATGTGGCTAATACTTCGTCGGCATTATAATTACTTAAGATAGTGTTGTTTATATCAGTTTAAGTAAAATTTGGCATGGCGCGTCTTTTTTTGTCTAACTCACAGTTCTGACCAAAGCTGACCTGCCCCGCCACTTTTCTTTATTTTTCAGCTCTTCCTTTTCAATACGGCACAGTAATATTAATAACTGCCTAAGTTTAAAAGATTCTGCTGTATTTGCTCAATTGATTTTCGAGTCCACCAGTCCTTAATAGGCCTATTGGAGGACAAAAACGATAATATAATCTTATTTATAAGCTTAATCTTTCCTCACATAATGCCTAAACCTATCGTCTTCGGGATTCACGCAAGTAGCATATTTCTAAAGCTATACTAATTTATAAAAATTAAAGACTATAACTAATAAAATACAAACATGGACTAATAGTAAAAGAGAGATTAACCAAGAAGAAACTTTATAATATCTATTGATGTCTCTCCTAAGGTAATATTCATAAATCATCATGTTAATCTTTTCAAAAATTTCTTCTATAAGCCATATACCAAGTCCACCAGCAATTATCCATAAAGCGACTCTCCTTAATAGATATACATCGATGTTTTTAACATCAAGGAAGAAAGATAGAATAAGAATAATACCAAATAAATAAAGAAGATATTTATAATAGGAAGTTAACCTTAAATCTTTGAATAGTTCTCCGCTTACCATTGGACATCACACTTTTTATCTCACGCCCCAGCCGGGATTCGATTATTAATACAAATTCTAAGCTGCTATAAGTTCTTTTCCTTCTTTAACAGCTTCTGCAATTATAGATATCTCTTTTCTTTTTTCTTCAAATTCTTCTGGGGTTAAGCAGATTATATCCATAGGCACCTTAACACCAAATCTTCTTCGCAAGCCTCTAGAACGCAGAAATAAAGGAATTCCTCTAAATTTTGGAGAAACAATTATAATATCAACATCGCTATCTTTTCTTGGTTTTCCTCTGGCATAAGAACCGAATAGTATAAGCTTCTCTACGGCTAGCTCTTCATGTAGTTTTTTCCCAAATTTTTTTAATTCAACAATCAAATTTGTTTCTCGCACCATTCTAAAACCTTCTTTGCCGATTTTATAAACTTTGAGACATTTTCTTCTTTTAATTTTATTGTTTCTTTTATATCTGGATAGCGACTTTCCATATATACATCTGTGAGAGAATCGACTTCATCGGCAAGATTATCAGGCAAGTCAACTTTTGTTGCTAGGAATAGGATATCATGAGTTTTGGGTGCTAATTGTTTATGCTTTTTAATATAAACTGCTTTTAATGCTTTTTCTACTGATTGTTGACAGAATATAGCTGCAACACTCAATTCCTTTATCTTAAAATTAGATTCTGAAACTCGCAAATCGTCCTTAGCCTTATCTAGCCAAAGTTTCATTTCTTTTTCCATTTAAGTGAATATTAAAGACATTATTTAAGCTTTATGAGTAGAATCTGCTTCTTCCTCAATTTTTTCCTCAGCTTCTTTAGATGATCTTTCCCATATAGTATATAATCCCAACATTCACGCCCCAGCCGGGATTCGAACCCGGGTCGCAGCCGCTCTGTGATTTTTTCTTGGTGAAGCTTCTTCCCAAAAAAAGCCTTGACAGGGCTGTATGCTAGGCCACTACACCACTAGGGCACGCGTAAGAATTGTACGAGGCCTTTTTTAATTTTATTGCTAACATAATTTAACTCTTTAGATGGCTTTGGGTAACCTTGTACAACTTTGGATGATAGGTTGATGATAGGAATGTTTTTAAATTGGATTTAACTTGCATTCTTGGAGGTAAATGGAAATGCCAATAGGTGGATTTTTAGACTCGATGCCGACAGTTATATTTGTGATATTCCACATTATTTTTCTTTTAGTCGGATTGTGGGCTGTCATGAGTTTGGGTAAAAGCAAAGCAAAATTCGCATCAGCTTTTTGGCTTTACATAGTGTCGCAGATTGGCTTTTTGGCTGTGTTCGGAGGAATTCTCACCCTTAAGATGGGTGTTCTTATAGACCAAATTTTAATTTTGATATTGGTCATATGGGTAGCCATGAAAGTTAAGTAAATTTACTTTAATTTTATTTTTATTTTCTTTTTCTAATACGCATTTTTAATATCCTCTATACAACTTAAATAACTCATGACTTTTTGTGTAAGTTTATCTAGCACTCATAATAAGCGAAAAATCCCGCCACCCGGATTTGAACCGGGAACCCTTCGGTTTCGACTGATTGTTCTTCATTTTAATCCTTAGTGGAACATCTGAACAATGCGAATAGCTACAGCCGAATGCTCTACCATTGAGCTATGACGGGATGTATGAGTAAGAAGTAATTATTTTATAAATCTTTTTCAGTAGGATAGGTGAAGCTACAAGAAGATAGAGAGATTAAGTAAATACCCTAACCACATCCACCTTTAAAGTAGGGATATTACATTACAAAAATCACATCAACACAGACACGCGGTTAGAGAAAGCCTCCTCATAACCCTTCGGCGAGGAGAAGCGTGCTACTGCTTTTGATAAGTCTAAAGAGCCGAGTACGCTTACATGTGAATAAATAAAGTATGAGACAATTCTATGCTCATTAGGGGTCATGTCTCCTACCTCAAACACAACACTGCCATGCTTTATCTTTGAGGGATGTATATGCTCAAATTTCTCGTAAAGCTTAGTAATGTGAGGCAAGTAATCTTCAAGCACTACATTCTGAAGAATTGCATTCTTATTGTTCCTCAAGTGTAATGTAACTTTGAGGGCAAGTCCATTAGAAGATTTTGCCTTTGCTACATTCTTACTGACTATAAGAGTTTTTTGTTTCTGATTGACATAAAAGCCTGTAACTCCTAATACGATGAGCAGTAAGAACAGAGGATAAAGGTAATTTGTTCTAACCACCACAGAGTAAGTTTCCTGCGGCCCTAAATTTACATCCCATGTAGCGCTAGTATCATCTTTATATCTAACAAACTTTGCATCTGGATTATAAGTAGTAAAGAGGTTCGTAAAGAAAGAATCTTGGATGTTATATTCAAAATCCTTCCTTACATTCCCCCTGTTCACAAGGTTTATTCTCGTATCCTTAATGAAGAGTCCTGTAATACTCTTTTCCTCAACTACATTGTCGATCTTTTCTACCACAATGTCAAGATTTTTAGTTGCACTAAGCACACCATTCTCGTAAAGTGCAATGTTTAATGTATGTACTCCTCCATCTATACCAAGTGGATTTAAAGGTATATTGAAAGTATCAGTTTCGAATGGCTTAACATCGAGGATATATGAATTCTTGAAAAAATCACTATCTATTATCATTACTAGCTCATCTATTGAGAGTCTTTCTTGAGGGGTCACAGTTAAAGCTATGTTTGTAGTTTCTTTATCTACATGATCAGGAACTGCCACTATTTTGAGCGCATCCTCAAGTTTAACGAGAGTGATCTGAATATTCTTTGACTCGGTCTCAGAGGTACTTTTCACATAAATAGTTACGCCGTAAACACCTGGCTCTTTTATTGTTGGAAATAGCTTGAGTAACACAGTTTCCTGACCACTCATTGGCAGATTAATTAAAGTGTTAAGCATCATAAACTTGTTCTGCAAACTGAAGATTTCGAAAGTTGTAGCAGGTCCATTATTTTTTATTGTTACTTCAACTAGAGCCTCTTGATTAGGAGTAACAACATCTCTCAATACTATGTAGTCAGCATCGAAAGATGCAGCACTTACAGGAATAACAGACACTAAAGTAAGCATAACTAGTCCTAAAATTGCTAATGCAAAGAAAAACTTAGCCTCACGCTTCATTTTTATAAATAAGTACTCTTTTTTATACCCATACTTAAAAATTTATGTATTTAAACTTTTCTCATGTCTATTTTTACAGAGTTCTTGGTTCTTTATCGCTTCAGAGTTATTTAATGTTACTTAATGTTAGTTAGTTCTTTAATTTCTTCAATATTGTAAATCTCTATTAGTCTATTGTATCAGCCTTGTGACGTGACCTTCTTTCTCAAATCTTATAATATTGTCAACAAAAGATTCAATCTTTGGCTCATGGCTTACTATTATTAACTGCGCGATTTGCAATTCTCGGAGTACATCGCGCATTTTATCCAACTGCTCGTAAGAAAAGCCATCAGTCGGCTCATCCAAGATTAGCAAATCTCGGGTCTTGATTCTGGAAATTAAACTGTTGATAACTTGGTTAAGTGCGAGTCTGTAAGCCAAAGCTGCTGCTGTCCTCTCTCCTCCACTCAAATACGAGTAATCTATTTCATAACCATTTTGCTCCACAATAGGCGAAAAGTCAGCATCCAATCTTATGAGTAAATTTTCATCATCAACAAGCATTGAAAACCACTTCTGGAAAATTTGATTAAATTCTGTATACAGCTTACTCATTACACTTGACTCAATCTTCATTAAAAGTTCCACAAAAGTTCCATTAACCCACTCGCGCAATTCGCGATATCTTTCAATAGTTTTCTTTACTTTTTCTTTATTCATCAATTCCTCTTTCAGCATTTGAATCTGTTTATCAATGATCTCTAAATTCTTACTTAACTCCGTCAACTCAATTTCTAAGGCTCTTTCAGATTTCATTGCGCTATCAAGTCTACCTCTTTCTGTGTCGTAATTTTTCTCAAGATCTGAATATGAGAGTAGTTTATTTCCAATGATTATAGATTCAGAATTTAACCTCTCTAATTCGAATTTAAGATTCACTATTTCATCTTCAAGTTCAACCACATTTCTTTTCTTTTCGTCTATACCTTTTATAGTGTAAAGGATTTCTCTTAATTTTTCCATATCAGATTTAAGGCTTAATAGCTCATTTTCAAATTTTTCGCACTCTTTTTCGAATGAATCTTTCTCCAAGACTAATTTACCAAGTTCCTCGTCACACTTATTGATTTCATCATCTTTATTTCGCGTAACCTCTTCCCTGTGTGTCAGGGTAACTTCTTGCCCACATTCAGGACATACATTAAGCAGGAGTAATTTACTTTTTAGATTCAATGCATGCATTTTAATTGTTTTTAATGAGCTAATTCTCTTTTCTATTTCCAAAATCTCCTTTCGTTTATTATTAAAAGCTAAGGCTATTTCATTCTCTTTTGAATTTAATTTTTCTGTATCCCCCTGCTCCACATTATAAAGTTCATTGGGGACTTTTTTGATTTCCTCAATAAGCAAATTAAGTTTTTCCTCCTTTTCTTTAATGTTTTTTAAAATATTACTCATTTCAGTATTTATCCGTGTAGAGTCTTCCCTTAGTGAATAAAATTTTTTGATCTCTCCTTCAAAATTTTCAATACTACTCTTTACTTTATTTACATTCTCTCGAGCAACATCCAAATTTGGCTTTAGGTTATTTATTCTGTTCACTACTTCAGATTTCTCCTTGATCAATTCATTCAATTCGACGACTTTATTTCGCAGGTCAGAAATTTCTCCTTCTCCATGGATAATTTCTTCTCGCAACTTCCGAGAGAGGATATCAGAATTCTCTATAATTGTCTTGTATTTATCAATTCCAAATACCCTTCTTATTGTGTTAAGCCTTTCATCGGCCTTCTCAACTAGTATCTGCTTCATCTCTTCCTGGGGGGTATAAACAGTATACCTATAAATGAGTCCCCTTCCCTTAGTGAGAAACTCTTGAGGGTAGTCAATGAGTTCAATAACCCTCTGCCTGAGCTCTGATGCACTTAATACTTCCCGCTTATCATTAATACTAATTTCACAGTAATCATTCTCAATCCTATCCCTTACTCGCTTAAGAGTTCTTTTAATTATAATCTCATTTTCAGTAATAGAAAAATGCAATTCAACGGAGCCAGAATTTTTACCATTTCGCAAGATAGAGGCAGCATCCAAACTTCCCTTCAGGCCGAAGAGAGCAAACTCAAGGGCCAACAATATTGTACTCTTGCCCGAGCCGATGTTACCGCTTAGAAGCAGACTCCCTTCCGGGAAATTTATTTCAGACTTTAGGTAAGAACGTATATTTTCAAGTTTAATTTTTTTGATCCGCATTTTAACCTTCATTAAATATTTTTGAATTGAAAATTCCTTCTAAGATTCTTTTTTCAAAGTCATTATTTCTCTCACCATCCAGTTTTTCTAGGGCTAATGAGACCATAAGCAAATCAAAAATCATCTTCTTCTCCTTAATTTCGGACTTATCAAGAACACTGAGGTATTTTTTAATAACCTCCCTTTCAATATCAACAGTGTTTTTAGTCTCAGCCATTTCTGCTTTATGTTCCTTAACCACAAGCCCTGATACATTTTTCACTATAGCATAGCATTCTTTTTCCTTCGCCAATTCACTTATTGACTGAAAGTTTATATCACTAATACCCCCTGACTTTAATACTCCTTTGAGTCTTATAGCTAAAATTTTGTCCTTGAGTTCAAGATCAGTAATTTTTTCGATTATTTCTGACTCGAGTTCCTTTGAGGATTTGTTATTTGCGAAAATGTCCAAGAATGTAACTTTCTTAAGTACAATTTTTTCCTCGGTGTGTGTTAATTCTTTCCCATCAAACTCAAGAAGCAGAAAACTTCCTCCTTCTAAAGTTACTAGTTCATTAAAATTATTTGGAAACAATACTCCAGAGTATGCGTATAGGGAAGAACCATTCCTCAATCTTGCTGGAGTGTGTATATGACCTGCTGCATAATAATGAAATCCTTTAGGCAAATCCTTGAAACTAAGAGGTTCTAGGTAAGGCATTTCTGTAGTTAATTCCTTGATGGCAGTATGTAAAAGAAATATCTTGAGTCCATCCTCTTTCTCGAGAGCTCTTTCTGCCTCGCTGACATTTAGATTTTTGAGAACTTCTTCCTCAAGTCCTCCTTTTCTTCCACAGATGCCTGCAATAAGGAGACCATTTTCTTCATCTTTGTGAAAGTTTAATTTTATGCTCCCATTCTGTGCGCCCAAGGTAACATTATTTGCAACATTCACACACAGCCCAGCTTTTTCTAGCACATCGATCATACTCTTTCCTGAAAGCGAGAAATCATGCGAGCCAGGAACTATATAAGCCTTTATACCTGCTTCTTTAAGATGCCGCAACTTTTCTGTGGCCTTCTTAATAATCTCTATGTTCGGTAGGGAAGTGTCAAATAGGTCGCCGGCAATTAGCACAAAATTCACTCGCTCTCGAATGCAGAAATCAATTGTATACTCGAAGGCCCTGAAGTTAAGCTCCTGCAACTCTGGAATTCGCCATCCTCCCAAATGACAGTCTGCAATGTGTGCGAATTTTACCCCCATTTTACTCTTTTCTGAAGGTGTAAAGCTATATAATTTTTTTGTTACCGAAAATATAAAGAAATTAATAAAATTTCAGAATAACAAGTACAGCAACTCAGCAAGTCCAGTGAAGACAAATGAGGTCAGGAAACTTGTGGTTAGGAAGAATACAAGGAGCAGTATAATTCTTCCAACAGAAAGGAAAATCTCTCGAAAGACTATGTATTCCGCCCTTCTTCCTGCATTTGCCTTATCATAAGTAACAGCATCCATAGGCAACAAGGTAAGAGAAAGAATTCCTGCAAGGATTGTTGCTCCATAAACCTGAGTTACAGTCTTAGTGAATCCTCGGACAAGCCAGAATACGCTGTTTAATAAAGCACCATACTTAATGAC
>CAYIBB010000019.1:0-12828 GCA_964361585.1 Candidatus Woesearchaeota archaeon
TGAGTCATTTCTATTGGAAATCCGTAGCTTTGGAAAAGCAAGAAGGCTCCCTTACTATCAATCTCTTTAGCTCCTTTTGAGAGTTTCTCAAACTCCTTAAGGCCTCGTTCTAGAGTATTCATAAACTTCTTCTCTTCTTTCTCAAGTTCCTCAAGAATGAATTTCTTTTCCTTTTCTAAGTATGGATAACCTTTCTTGTAAATCTTAATTACCTCCCCAGCAACTTTTTTTGTGAAGTTCTCTGTGCCAAGAAGTCTAGCGTGTCTTATACTTCTCCTTATTAATCTACGCAGAACGTAGCCTCTATCTAAATTTGAAGGCACAATTCTTTCTGCTAGTATGAAGCATGCTGCCTTTAAGTGATCAGCAATAATTCTTTCACTTCTCTCATCGTGTTTCTTTGTTAGTTCTCGAATATTTTTAATTATAGGCAGGAATAATTCTGTTTCGTAAATAATTTTCTTACCCTGAAGCATGGTAATTGTGCGCTCAACACCCATTCCGGTGTCAACGTTTTTTTGCTTTAGCATTTCATATTTACCTTCGCCCAACTTATTGTATTCCATAAAAACATCATTCCATATTTCAAAGAATTTGCCACAGTCATTTTTACAATTTGGCATGCACGCCTTGGAGCATTTTGGCTTTCCTGTATCATAGAATATTTCTGTGCAAGGTCCGCAAGGTCCTGTAAGTCCTGCAGGTCCCCAGAAGTTGTGCTCTCTGCTCACGAAATAAATTCTATCCCGAGGAATTCCTACTGAGAGCCATACTTCTTCACTTTCCAAATCGCGGGGAATTTCCTTATCTCCTGTGAATACTGTAACATGTAATCTTTTAGGATTTAATTTGAGTTTTTTAGTAAGGAACTCGAAGGAGAATTTTATTGCGTCTTTCTTCCAATACTCGCCAAGACTCCAGTTACCGAGCATCTCGAAAAACGTAAGATGCACTTCATCTCCTACACTCTCTATATCCCCTGTACGAATGCATTTTTGCACATTTACGAGCCTCTTTCCTTGAGGATGCCTTTGCCCTAGAATGTAAGGTACGAGAGGATGCATTCCTGCAGTTGTGAAAAGCACCGTGGGATCGTGCTCTGGCACTAATGGCGAGTTTGGAATAATTTTATGTTTCTTGCTAGAAAAGAATTCCAAATATGCTTTAATGAGTTCATGCCTAGTTTTTACCATACAATCTTTTCGGAAAATAGAATTAAAAATTTATCCTTTCATTCTAATTTTATACCTAATGTTAATTCTATAAAATTGACAACCTCAATGAGTTTCTCTTTATTTAATGAAACCTGTAAACCATAAGAAGTTGGCTTGCTTATTATCAATCCTTTTCTTATTAGATCTTTAGCGAGATCTTTAATGGTCCCTCTTAAGTGTTTCGGGAATCCCTTCTGTAAATTGTCGAAAGCCGTATGCACTCCCCCAACTCTTTTTTGTCTGTATAGTTTAAATAAAATAGTAGCTTCTACCTCTTTCTCTTGCATATAATATTGTAAAACAATAGGATTTAAATGTTTCTATATTTAAAATTTAAAAACATAAATCGAAATATTTATAAAGATGCCCTCCCTATTATACTACAGACGACCGTCGCGTCGACGACCGTCCATAGACTAAAGTCAAAAATGAAACAGGAAGAAAAATCAGTATTTCTGGAGATATTTGGAGAAAATCCCGTAATGAAGGTTTTAGATTTTCTTATAACCTTTCAAGCTTTTGACTATCCACTTACAGAGATAGCAAAAAATTCAGGGGTAAGCTATTCAACACTACAAACTTTGTGGGGTAATCTAATTGAGAATGGAGTAGTTGTAAAAACAAGAAGAGTAGGTAAATCTGACCTCTATAAGCTCAACACAAAGAATCCTGCTGTTAAGCAACTCATAAGGTTAGATTGGGCATTAACGAAAGCTTCTGTACAAAAACAGGTCGAAGTTATAGCTTAATTACCTATAAAAATAGAATTAAAAATTTATCCTTTTGAGAAAAAAGAAAATAATAACGGTTTGAATTTTAATTAATTTCTTAGTCGTTGCAGCTATTTGGAATCACTTCATCAGGAACTTGGCCTGCTAGATGCGCCTGAAATTCACTTCCAACTCCCTGAGTGGATGATGCAAGTCCGCTAACAAAAGGTCCGAAGTCGCCATAAGGAGTTCCATCTTCCGCATATCCGGAAAAATCTTTGCCTAGACATGCTTTATTGGCTGGTTGTGCTGCAAGTACTGTCAAAGGTAGAGATACAAGCAATATACCAAGAGTTAGTGCAATAACAAACAATTTAGTCTTTTTCTGCATTTTCTTTTTACCCACTTTCATTAAATTCATTTTGTAACACTTAATAACAATACCAAAAAAGATATAAACTCTCCCAGAAATCTTTAAATCAAATAAACAATCAACTCAAAGTAGCAAGCTTTGCCTTAATCTCTGCCAGCTCGTAATCGAGTTTATCCCCTTTTAACATTTTCTTTTTTTCCCTTGGTTCTCGAACTTCCTCAACAAGCCTCTCTTCCGCCTCCTTTTCATGCTTCATTTCAGGAAGACTATTAATAAGAAGGTCAGTCATTTCTTGAAGTCCTTTAACCTCACTCCTGAGAATATTCATATTCTTTCTTTCTTCCTCTTGTAAAGCCTTGAGATTCTCATACCTCTTTAGAGTATTTATAGAAGTCATTGCATTACTCAGAACAATTTTCCTTGCAGCTATGAACTCCTCATCCTCAACCTTTACGTAAGCTGCATTTTTCTTCGACATTTTACTTGAAATTAGGATTTACTTAAGCTTAGGATTAGTATTCAACCCTGCTGAAAAGTTTCTCATCAACTGCATTTAACTTGTCCTTAATCTGCTCGAGCTCGTTCTGCCAAGACTCAAGCTCTTCCTGCTCTTTCGCCCTTATCTCTTTAATCTTCTCAAGAAGCACTGAAGCCTTTCTAACTCTTTCCTTAATTTCCTTTAATGTCTCAAGGGCACTCTCGTATTTATCGAGTTTGATGAATATTGGCCTTTCTCTGGGTGTTTTGTATTCCTGTAAAGGTGATGTTGGAAATGTCACTGAAGGTGGCATTGAGCTCACTCGTGTTACAGGGCTTGTCTTAGGCAAAGGGGCAAAATTCTGAGTATCCAAATCTTCGGTAAATTCACCCATATCCTTTCTTGAGTAATCTAGTGGAGGTGGTTCAGGAAGTACAAATTCATCAGAGGAAATTTCATCTTCCTCCCTTCTCCTCTTTTTAAAAAGTGGCATAATACACATAGTAAAATTTCATATAAAAAAGTTTGTGAAAATTGTTAAGTGGTAACAAATTATTAAATACAACCATTCTTTAATCCATTCATTTTTAAAATGGAAAGCGAAGAGGCAATCTTGAGGGAGATAATAATTAAGATTGGCGGTAAAGGCAGTGAAGCCCTTGTGCCTATCCTAATTAGTAAATCAAATCTTGATGAATTCAAACTAGCAGAAAAGGCAAAGATGACTATCAATCAACTCAGAAATGTGCTTTACAAGTTACATGCTAATGACCTTGTTTCATTTACTAGGAAAAAGGATAAGAAAAAGGGCTGGTATATCTATTTCTGGACACTTAATAAGCCCAAGGCGCTGAAGTACTTGCTTGAACATTATGGAAATGAGAGAAAGCAGCTTGAGAACTTTATTGAAGTTAGGCAGAAGAAGAATTATTTTATTTGCTCAAATTGCCATATTGAGTTGAATGAAGAAAGTGCGCTTGAGCAGAATTTTGAATGCGTAGAGTGTGGCGAACTTCTTGTGTTGAAGGACGATAGGGCTGATATTAAAAAAATAAGTAAGGATCTTGAAGAACTTGATAAGAGAATTACACATTTACGAGGATTGGTGAGTAAATTCGAACTTCCTCAAAGAAAGGTAAAAATGAAAGAGAAAATTAAGAAGTTTAAGAAAAAAGGGAAGTTTGTACAGAAAGCAAAATCAATGAAATCAGTGAAGAAGTTTAAGAAGTATCATGAAAGAAAAGCTGGAAAGAAGAAAAGAAGGTAGTGGTTAAAAGGCCTTAATAAGATTGTATATAAACTGAAATCCATCTAATGGCGGAATTGGGAGCATGTTGAAAATGAAAAGCCACATGTTAAGTAAAGAAGTATAGTGAAGGAAAATTGCAGTATTTTTCTTTAGTCTTATTCTTCTATTCCTCGATGCTTTGAGAATAAATTTAGGAACGAGCCATAACACAAGATTAACTAGTGGCCCAGAAAGTGCAACTAAGCTCATCTGTAATGGAGCTAAACTCTGAGCAGCATTGCCAATTTCTACATATCCCGGAGCAAGGATAAGGAACGGACTATTAACGAGTCTGAGAATAATTCCTATTACTATACCTATGGCAAAGATTTTGAATGTTGCACTTACTCCGAAGCCGATTGCAAAAAACTTGTGTGCCAATTCGTGAATAAGAATTGCGGGAGCCGCAATTGCTATGGAAAACAAAAAGTCATCCCAACTAAAAAATGTCCGAGGCTTGGCGTAGTTTTTAGGTGCTCTTATATAGCCAGAAAAAATAAAGCCAACTACAACTATGAGAATAAGTAAGTTTAAAATCTCAATTAAAATTGGGATAGCCATATAAGAATAGAAAAAGTTAATTTAAAAATCTTTATCTATCAATTTATCCTTTCATATCACTTATTCCCAAAATCAGGAATATGAGGCCAATAAAAGCCACAAATATGCCCCAAAGACCTTCTATCATTATTAGCACTGGTCTTACGTATGCTTGTCCATTTCTCATTACTACTGCCCCTGCTTGTACAGGAGTTGAAAAGTAGTAAATACCCCAAATTCCTATTGCTAATAACACTATACCAATAATCAATTCAGTGTACTTGTTCATTTTCCTTAGCCCAACTCAACATTTTGTTTTCTTTCTTTTTAATGTTTTATTTAAAGGGTAAAAATTTAAATATCTTTCTATATAAAGGCAAAAATGCTCCCTCATACACATTTTCTCGTCGGCATTGTTTTTGCATTACTTGCATGGAAGTCGAATTTCCTTTCTTTAGCTGTCGCTTTGCTCATTCCTTTGCTTGCGGTTGCAATTGATCTTGATCATTTTGTAATTATGCTTCTGAAATTAAAAACTATAAATTTAAGGGTTTGGAATAGAGCTGTTAATAGGCAGATAAGCTTGTGGAGCTTCATTCATTACTGGCCAGCTTTTTTTGTTATTACCTCAGCTTCGATACTTCTCTATTTTGTAAGTCCCCAGTATTCATATATAATCGCAGCCTCATATGTGCCACATTTTTTATTGGATAAGCTTTACAAGAAACTCGCAAGGGGAAGGGAAAGAAATATAAAGCAGATTTTCGGAATAAATTATTATATCTATGAGTTCGAAATTGTATTTGATTTGTTGTTATTAGTTGCAATTTTTTTGCTAATCTAATAGGGGCTTAAGATGAAAGGTTTAACACATTACTTAAGAGAAGCATGGAAGAATCCTAGGGAGCTTGAATTATGGAGGGCAAGGCTTATAGAATGGCGGAAAACTCCTGCAATAGTTCGAGTAGAAAGTCCTACTAGATTAGATAGAGCTCACGCTTTAGGTTATAAAGCTAAGCAAGGATTTGTTATTGTTAGAGTAAAACTCAAAAGAGGTGGAAGGAAAAGACCTAGGCCAACAAGAAAGGGGAGGAGAAGCAAGAGGCAAACAATCCGCAAGATCTTGAGAATGAATTATCAATGGGTCGCAGAGCAGAGAGCTGCACGAAAATACAAAAATCTTGAAGTGTTAAATTCGTATTGGGTTGCAAAAGATGGGCAGCATTACTTTTATGAGATTATCATGGTGGATCCTCAACACCCGCAGATTAAGAATGACAAAAAGCTAAAGTGGCTTGCTGATGGTAAGCATCGAGGCAGAGCTTTCAGAGGTTTGACAAGTGCTGCAAGAAAGAGTCGAGGCTTGAGATGGAAAGGCAAGGGAACTGAAAAGTCAAGGCCAAGTAGAAGAGCAGCGCAGAGAAGGCTTACCTTGAGTGGAAAGAGGAAATTTTGATTATTTTGCTTTTTCCCTAAAAATGCCTGCCATTTTAAATCAGCAACATTTTTATAATACTCCATACAGGAAATTAATGCTTTCGCAAAAACAACTAGACGAGATAAAAAAATCTCTTAATGAGGCACAGAACCCTCTCTTCTTTTTTGATAACGATGTAGATGGACTTTCAAGTTTTCTGATTCTAAGGAGATACATTAATAGAGGAAAAGGAGTAGTGATAAAGAGCTACCCCGAACTGAATGCCACATACTTGCGAAAAATTAATGAGATAAATCCAGATATTATATTCATTCTAGATAAGCCCGTAATCTCTGAGGATTTTCTAGAAGGAGCAAAACAATTGGGAATCAGAATTATCTGGATAGATCACCACCAAGTGCAAGTCACTCAGAAAGTTCTGGATATGCTCGAGTACTATAATCCTTTATTGGGAAAGCCCTCTACTTCTGAACCTGTTTCATATTGGACTTACAAGTCAACGCAAAAAAAAGAGGATGAATGGATTTCAATTCTTGGATGTTTGGCAGATCACTATGTGCCTGACTTCGCTGTGGATTTTGCTTCTCAGTATGAAGATATATTTTTTTACGGAGACCCTGAAAAAGTGCTTTTCGAGAGCGAGTTGGGAAAGCTAGTGAAAGTTATTTCCTTTGCGCTCAAAGATAGAACTTCTTTTGTATTTAAGATGATAAAGTACTTGTTTCAGGTAAAGAGCCCTTATGAGATCCTTAAGCGAGAGTCTAAGGATGCAGAATTCATTTATTCCAGGTTCGAGAGAATAAATAAAAGATATGTAAAGATTATTGATCGGGCAAAGAAGAGTGGAAGAAAACAGGGCAAGATTTTATTCTTTTCCTACCGAGGAGATTTAAGTATTTCCGCAGATATCTCTAATGAGTTGCATTACCTATTTCCGAGTAAGTTTATTGTTGTTGCATATGTGAAGGAAAGTAAGACTAATATCTCGCTGAGAAGCAGTAATTACATGCGAGATAAAGATATTGATTTGCGAGAGCTTAAGGATAAACTGCTTGAAGGAACTGATGGAACTTATGGAGGGCATAAGTATGCATGCGGGGCTTCAATCCCTACCGAGGATCTAGTGAAATTTAAGAAGAATTTATTTTCTTTGGGAATTTAATTATTATTCTATTTTCCTATTCATAATTCGATATTTCTTCATTAAGTTTAATAGCAATGAGTAAAGCGATTATAAAAAGTACAGATCCTATTAGTAAACTAAATAGTGCTAAGTCTGTGTATGTTTCGCCAAACCTCTCAGATAATATTGAAGTTATCAGGGATACTCCAAAAAATGTAGCACTCCAATAAATATACCGATTGATATCATTAAAAGTTTGTTGTGGTTTATTTCCAACTTTAATTTCTTGATAACTTCAATACTCGCGAGCAATATAAACAACTTCCTGGGCTTTTTTTCCACAGATTGCGCACTTTTCAGAACTTCCAGAAGGCTTTTCTGCCTCAAGTTTCTTACCTCTAACCTTTGCCATCAAGTCTTTCTCGACAACCTCAGCACATTTTTCTCCTTCTTTATTAATGGAGCAGAAGCCACATCTTGCTATCTCTCCTGACTCTAGGGCAGCTCTAATCTCCTCTCTGGATTTGACGTCTTTAATTCTTCCCTCAAAGAGTGCATCAGCATGCTTTAGTAAATTTTCATCATAAGATTCAGAGGTTTTTATAATATAATTAAGAAGGTCTTTCTCTTTAACTTTCTCTTTCTTTTCTATATCTCTCCTGTAAATTGTAAGCTCTTTTTCTCTGATCTCCTTAATTCCCAGCTCTATTCTTAGCGGAACACCTTTCATTTCCCAGAAAAAGAATTTCTCACCAGGAGTTTTATCACTAGAATCGATTTCAACTTCAAACTCTTGCGTTTCAAATTCACGTTTTATTTCTTCAGCTTTTCTTGCCACTTCCCTGTCTTCGCCAATTGGAACAATAATTACTTGTACGGGTGCGATATTCCAAGGAAATTTCAGCCCCTTGTTGTCCCCATGCACTATTACTATTGAGGCAAAAATTCTCGATATTGCTGGGCCATAACAAGTTGTGAAGCAATATTTTTCCTTTCCATCTTTATCTTTAAATTTTACATTAAATGGCTTAGAAAAGTTCTGGCCTAACAGATGTGTGGAAGGTTGCTGTACTAACTTTCCATCTGGGTTTAATACGTCGGCCGCAAAAGTCTTTTCAGCCCCTGCGAACTTGTCCCATTGTGGCCTTTCAAAGAAAATGAATGGCAAGCAGAAGATATCTCTTAAGAGCTCTTTGGAAGTTTCCATATCCTCCTTCACTTGCTTTTCAGCTTCCTGCTGGGTGGCGTGCGCGCAATGAGTTTCAATCCAATGAAACTCGCGGCTTCTTAAAAATGGTCTTGTTGCTTTAGTCTCATAACGAAAGACATTGGCTCTCTGATAAGTTTTGAACGGTAAATCTTTATAACTTCTAATCCAGAGGGAGAACATTTGATAGAATGCAGTTTCTGATGTCGGCCTTAAGGCGAGCTTTTCATTAAGCCTAG
The DNA here is from genome assembly GCA_964361585.1 of Candidatus Woesearchaeota archaeon. Taxonomy (GTDB): domain Archaea; phylum Nanobdellota; class Nanobdellia; order Pacearchaeales; family UBA12030; genus CAYIBB01. The sequence goes on from CAYIBB010000019.1 coordinate 8,611, forward strand.
TGTTGCCTGCTTCAGTAATCCAAAAAACTTCCGGGCTGAAGCCTTTAACATGCTCTTTCTCAAGATAGAAATTCTTTTCAGACAATACTGTTGGAAACCAATATGGTCTATGTCCTTTCCTTTGGAGCACTTTCTCGTAATGCTTATACATCTTTTCCATAGCCATAACAGACCACGGCTGGAAAACGAGAAAGCCCTTGACATTATAACGAATGTCAGCAAGTTCCGCGGTCTTTATAATCTCTGTAAACCATTCTGAAAAGTTCTTTTCTTTATCTATATTGAAAGTTACCCTTTCTTCCTTTTTCTTCTTTTCACTTCCATTTTTACTCTTTGATTTTGCTTTCACCATCTTATTCATGGAAATTATTATTTAAAAACTTTTGAATTGAAATGGGCCTAGGAGGATTCGAACCCCCATCGACAGGTTTCCTCTCCTTTCTTGGTTTTGATGAAACTTTTTCTAAAAGTTTCTCCGAAGCCTGTAATGCTATCCATTACACTATAGGCCCTAAATGTGTGAAGAAGTTGTGTTTAAAAGACTTTTATTTTTAACCGAGAAGCCTTTTCATAATCTCATTCACAACTGAAGCATCAGCTTTTCCCTTTGTTGCTTGCATAACCTTTCCAATTAAGAAATGAAGTGCATTTTCCTCTCCTTTCTTGTAATCTTCAACAGCTTCTTGATTTTGCCTTATTGCATCTTTACAGATTCTCTCAAGTTCCTTTTCCTCAGTAATGGCAGCAATTTTCTCTTTCTTGAAATACTCCAGAGTGGAAAATGACTTTGGAACGAATTTATTAAGCAGACTCTTTGCTGTCAGTGGAGTAATCTTTTTCTCTATTACTAGTTTCATTAACTCGACAAAATGTTCTACTTTAATGTCAGTATCGTGCAACCTCTTTCTATTATAATTCAAAACTCTAAAGAGCTCGGTAGAGATCCATTCTGCAACAACTCTAGCGTGCCTCTCATTGAAGTGTCCCATAATCTCCTCAAAGAATTCTGCAAGTTCTCGCTCTTTAGCCAAGATCTTTGCTTCTCTTTCCCTTAGCTTATGCCTTGTGACGAATTTCTCAATTTTCTCCTGCGGCTTTTCAGGCAAACTCGACTCGAGTTCCTTTATCAATGAAGCAGGAATCTTAACTGCTGGGAGATCAGGCTCTGGTATAAATCTATAGTCCTCCGCAAGTTCTTTAGCTCGCATTGCCACTGTAATTCCTTTACCCTCAATAAAGGCTCTAGTCTCTCTCTTAACTTCTTTACCTTCCTGGAGCAGTTTTTGCTGTCTTTCAATCTCGAACTCGATAGCTTTAACAATATTTGAAATTGAATTTACATTCTTCACTTCAACTCTTTCACTGTTAACTGAAACATTTACATCAGCTTTAATGCCAGCATCTTTCTCAAGAGCCTTAATATAACTAAGTGTTATTACAAGTTGTTTGAGCCATTCTGCAACATGCTTTGAGGAAGTAAAATCTGGCTCTGTAACAATCTCAACAAGAGGAATGCCACTTCTATTGTAATCCACTTTCCCTGTATCAGGATCCCACTTTGCAGGATCTTCTTCAAGATGCACTTCTCTAATCCTTATTCCAAGAAAATTGCCATCCTGGCCAACAGGAATGCTATGTGCCCCACTAATAGTATTCTGAAATCCTTTAGGCAAATCAGGCCAATCATAATGCTTTCTTTGCCAGAAAAATTTCTCATTAATTTTACAACCTAGCATTAGAGCTATTGCAAGAATGTTACGAATTGCATGCATATTTGGCAACATAGGCTTGCTTCCTGGCTGTCCTGTGCATATTGGACAAATATTTGAATTGGGCTTCGCTACTTTCTGATTCTCACAAGCGCAGAAGAGCTTTTCTTTAGTTATGAGATATCCATGAATTTCGAGTCCTATTCTCACATTAGTCTGAATTTGTTTTTGCTTCATTATAGAATAAGAAATTAATCATTTTAATTCTTTACTATTCCATTTCAAATGTCTTCCATCTCACTCTCTTTTTTTCAACAGCCTTTTTAATTTTCTCCTGACCTCGAGTAAGTTTCGCTTTACTGCCTCTCTTTACATCTAGAAATATGACACTAACCTCTTTATTTTTATCTTTATTCTCCGAAGCTTCAGTATAGCCATCAAATATAACATAGTCAATTGGGTTTCCAAGGAAGCGTGCATCACTTGGATCGAATGGGAAGGAAGGATGTAAAGCCAGAAATTGTTCTCCTAACTTGCCCTTAAGCACATTTCTGCTCCTTTCAAGGGTGTCTTTTCTAATAAGCTCGACAGTCTCTTGTTTCCACCTTTCTAACTCAACTCTTGCTCTTTCTTCCGCCACCTTCTTTATTAGTAAATATGAAAGCAAAATTCCTATTACAAGTCCCACGACGAATAGTATGAAACTTGCTACATCTATTGGCATTTTTCCTCTTCCTTAAAATTTAGGTAACTTTTCAACCTTAATTCCTAACTTTCTGCAACCCTCAATAAAGTGGTCAGCATCAGCTTCACTTCCAACTATGGAATTATAGTGCATTGGTATGGCCAAGTCAGGCAGTATCACTTGTGCAGCCTTTACAGCCTCCTCAGCAGTCATTACATAGGTCCCGCTTACTGGAAGTAAGGCAACATCTACTTTAAAATTTTTCATTTCAGGAATCAAGTCGGTATCGCCTGCATGATAAATTCTTTTATCATTCATAGTAATTATGTAACCAAGCCATTCCTGTTGCCTCTGATGGAATTGTTTTCCTATATTATACGCAGGAACTGCTTCTATTTCTACTCCGCCTAACTCGAGTTTCTTTCCAACACTTATTGGAATTATCTCAACCTTTACAGGAAGTCTTGCTATCTTACTCTGGCAATCAGCATGCGTAATAATCTTTGTACCATCTCTAGAAACTTTTTCTATATCCTCCAGAGAGCAGTGATCATAATGTGGATGTGTAATCAAAATAATTTCTGCTTTCTCAACTCGAGGAACTGCCGAAACTTTGAAAGGATCTATGTAAATTATCTTTCTTCCTATAATCCGAAAGGAATCATGACCTAGCCAGTGTATTTCCATCCCCCTATATTTCATCCTTACTTGTAGGGGGTATTTTTTAAAAACGTTTCTAATATAAATTTTTAAATTTTGTTATGCTCTTTTTTTATGGTTGAGTATGTTGAATTAGATGGTGATGCTTTTAGTACTATATTGCGTGGGGCTATAGAAGTTAGGGGTAAAGAAACAATGTTCCATCTTTATGGAAACAAAAGTCGAAAAAGATTTTTTGTAGAAAATGCCGATCCATTGCAAACAGCCTACAGGGGGTCTACCAGTGTTGAGCCTGAGAATATATCTGCTTTGGAACGTCTAGCACTTTTTAATGAAGCATTTATCACTCCAGTTATTAAAAAAAGTCGTAAAGTTAAAAAAAGAGTAGGAGAGGCACATACCCACACTGCAAATTTAAATCAAAGAAACTGTAGACTTACAATCAGAGACAAAAGAGGGGATGGGGATTTAGCATATATAGAAGATATAATGAAAGATGAAAATATTCAAGATTGGCTTGAAATAATTGTTTCAATAAAATTTAAGGACTATAATAAAATTTATGAACCAGACACAGTTATTCTTTCTTATCCTAAAAAAGAAAGAGTTATATCAAAAAATGGCAGAGTTGGCTGGGATATAATTCTAGCAGCTTACCACGTAATTCAGGATAATAAAAGGCTAAGAGTTAATGAATTACCTATTATCTTACCAAGAAGATACTATTGGTATTATAACGGGGCCTTAAACCCAGCAAAAGATTTATAATTTTTTCTATATAATAAAAGATATGGCAATTAGTCTGGAAACTAAAGAGAGAATGTTCTGGGGAGATGAGTATAATGAGAATCATCCAGAATATCATATAATCACCTTACTAGCCAATAGAGAATTTTTTTATAGCTTGCCCTCTAGGCTACGATCCAATGGATTAGAACTCCATACTTTAAATGGAATTGAAATAACTGGAGCAGACTTAGAGAGAAATATGGATTTTGCTAGATATCGTTGGTTAGATATAGTCCTTTATATAAATCGTCCCATGACTGTATTTCCAGATCACAGTGCTTTTATTTATCAACAGGGACAGCCTAAAATGTTAATTACCTCTGTTAATGAAGATGGAAATACTTCTGTAAGATTTGAAGTATCACAGATCGGAAG
>CAYIBB010000020.1:0-12352 GCA_964361585.1 Candidatus Woesearchaeota archaeon
ATCTTCATTTTTTAAAAACCAAATAAAATTTCATTCAACTATACGCGAAGTTTTCTCTAGCGCATTAATGCAGGCGTAGGCTAAATTAAACTTTGTCCTAGTCTGCCCGAAAGTTTTTGAATAAACATCTCTTATTCCAGCAAGGCGCAAAATTTTCTTACATTCATTCTCAACAACAAGTCCTGTACCTCTCGGAGCAGGCATTAAAACAATTTTTGAAGATCCAGACTTACCCTCAATCTTAAAAGGAATTGAATGTTCCTCTCCACAGATACAGTCAAAACTTCCACAGCCTCTTTTGATTCTAATTAAACTAAGTTTTGCTTTTCTTATTGCTTTCTCTCTTGCAGGCAAGGTCTCTTTACTTTTTCCATAACCAATTCCAGCATAACCAGCCTTATTTCCAACTATTGCGAGAGCTGAAAAAGATGGAACATTTCCTTCTGCAGTCTTTCTCTGCGTCTGTCTCCATGCTCTTCGCTTACCCCCACCAAATTTTCCTTTTGCTTGCCCTATCGCAATCAAATCTATCTCAAGCTGCAGTAAAGCATCTACAATCTCCGGCTCCAAGATTCGGTAACTTTTCGCAAAAATCTCGGTAATATCTTTAATTTTTCCTTCTTTAACAATTCTGCCAAGTTCTGTTCTTGGTTTCCACCCTTCGAGCCCCTTTTTAATAGGCACGACATCAGGAACTTCCTCTGGTTTGATTTCAGTTGCTAACTCAGCAGTCTCTTTCACAACTTCTGGCTCAACTCCCGAACTTTTCTTATCCATCTTAAGAACAACTTTTTCTTTCATTTTTAATTAGCCTAATTTTGCTTTTATTTTATTTATCACTTCGGCAATATCCTTCTGAATATTCTCCTTTATATGTACTCCCCTTAGTCTCTCTTCTGAAGGAAGAACTTCTTCTGAATATGGGATATTAAGGCCACCATCAATAGCTCCCTTCAAGCACGCATATATCCTTGAACCTTTTGTACTCCTATGAATACCTATGTCTAACACTGCTCTAGTTATTCCAAGCTTGCTTACCTTTCTTGCAATTAAAAATCCTGTCAAATAAGACGCAGAAATATTCTTCTTATTATGTTGCCACCCATACTTCTCAAGCTCTCGAGAGTTAGAGGTAGCAACTACTTTATCTTGCGCAACTTCTGTTTTAACTATCTGCGAGACAATATAAGAATTACTTTTTCTTACAACAAATCTAGGTAGTTCTGCCTTGAGTAGTGAAGCTCTTGCCTTATAATCTGTTTTTCCCTCAAGCCTTCTCTTAAGCTTTAATTTCTTAATTCTTCTTTTCATTTTCTTTCTTAATATTATTTTTTAGCTTTTGCAATCCTCTCAAGAAGCTGTTTTTTATTCTTAATATTTCCAGATCTTATTTCTTTTCTAATCTTTCCATAATCTTTACTGGCTTTAGCTTTATTCTCCATTAAAACTCTTCTGAGTAGCCTTACACGCTTAACCCAAACTTGTTTCCCCTTTCTCTTACTAACTCTTTTCCCCTTCCTACTTCCTGCCCCTTTACTTCGTCCTTTCTTCTTCTTTGCAAGTCTTTTTCTAAATCTCCCTCTAGAAATTCCCTTTACACGTCTCGCTTTTATTGCTCCTTCCTTAATAAGCTCCCTAATATCTTGTTTAGTAATAGCGTCCTTTATTTCACTTAAGCGCGAGGCATCTAGGTAAATTCTGTTCTTTCCTACTTTTAAAATTTGAGCAGCAAGTCTTTTTTGCAATTCCATTTTAACCTTCAAATGATTTCCTCCTAACAAAGTGCTTCTGATCTTTAGGCTCCCGCGTTCTGAATTTATCTTCCATTCTTTCTTTAAGCACAGGTTTCTTTGCTTCCTCCTTTTCATCCTCAGTTGTTTCTTTTTTTTCTTTACCTTCTTGTTCTTCTTTCTGCTCTGGTCCTTTAGTCTTTCGTTTCTTTTCAACAACAGACTTGACTTTTTTCTTCTCAGTAAGAAATGATTCAGCTTTTTCGAGAAACTTCTCTAGGTTAATGTTAGATTTGATTCCTAACTCCTTAGCTTTTTTCGCAATCTCAATCTTCTTTTTCATACCTATGGAAGCAATTACTGCCATTTCCTCATCCTTCTTTACTTTCAGTAAATCGCTTAAATTTTTAACATAAACTGGATTCAGGCCTTGAATTTTACCTCTAATTGCCTTCGACTGAGAGTAGCCAATTGACGGCCATGCTCCTCTAGATTTCTTCTTAAGCCTAAGTTTATTATGCCTCCCTCTCGGACGAACCCACCTTAGTTTACTCTTCCTACGTATTCCTAATTTAGATTTTTTGTGCCAATCCTTTCTCAAGAATTTTGGTTTTTTCTTTTTGTTTATCATTTTCATATTTATCTCCCAGGCTTGGAAAATATGTAGATTCCATCTTGGAAAATTCTAATATCCTTTCTCCTAACTTTAGTTGCCTTCTCAATGTTGGCTGCACTCTGACCCGCTGCTTCCTTGTCAATACTTTTTATTTCTATAACCTCACTATGGACCTTTATATCTACATTTGGCAATACAACGGCCTCTCTAACTCGCCTTTCTCCAAGGAAATTCTTTATCATCACAATTCTCTTTACAGAATCGAATTCAACTCTCATAGGGAAGTGTGAGTATGCAACTTTAAGCTTGTATGTGAAACCTTCCTGAATTCCCTTTATTAGATTCTTAATCTTGGCAGCCATTGTTCCAGCTATTTTCCTTTCCTTCTTACCAGCCCTTTCCTTGAAGATAAGTAACCTATCATCATCTTTCTGAATCTCAATAAGTGGATCTAACTCCTGCTCGAGCTTTCCATTCTTGCCGCTCACAATGACTTTTTTTCCATCAATATTACATTCAATATCATCTGGAATTTTTATCACAATATTAATTTTCTTTTTCATTTTAATTCTACTTAATTTTAATATTATTTTAATAGCACACGAATCTCAATAACAAAAAGCAATTAATTTCCCTCCCAATCTTCTCTCAATAGCTTCATCGTGCGTAATCAAACCTTTCGAGGTAGATACAATCAAGATCCCTAAATTTCTCGAAGGCAGAAATCGCCTTACGAATTTATCATGGCCATCACTCTTTACATTAAATCGAGGCTTTATTGCCTTGCAATAATTCAAATTACCTATCATAATTTCAAGCTCATTACCTTTAACTTCTTTCGAAACTTTAAATTCCTTAATATAACCTTTCTTACTCATTACTTCAAGAAGATCGAGCATTAGTTTATTTGCAGGGCTGAAGTTACAAGTGAATTTTCCCACTCGCTTGCAATTCACAATATGATTCAACATATCAGCTAAATTATCTTTATTTACCATTTTCAAGAGTATTTTTTGAATCCAATTTCTTTCGCTATTTCACGGAAGCATTGTCTACATAGATGTAGGTCATAACTGCTTATGTGCGCTCCAAAACGTCCACAACGTGTGCACTTCTTGGCAGAAATTCCAAATTTTCTGTCTCGAGGCTTGTTATGAGCTAAAAATTTCTGTAATTTCGCAGGCTTGTTTTCCAGTTGCTTAAGCATTTTTTTCCAATCTGATGCAGTCATTTTACTTCTAAATTAAAATTTTCCTTAAAGAAATTGATAGTTTCTTCTTTACTTATCCTATGTTTCGCAGGAATCTTTCCTCGCCTTATTTTTTTCTCCTGAATCCTGAATCCAGACCTCTTAAGTGAAACTGAAACATCAAAGCCTATAATCCCTATCTCTCTGCTATAGGTCATTCCTGGAATTTGTATGTATTCCTTAATTCCAAATGATAGTGAGCCTGGAATAAACTGTCTGGTACTAAGTTTATTTTCCTTAGCTTCAAGAATTCTTTTCAGAACTTGTTCAGCCTTTTTCTTTCTGAGAGTAACCATACAACCTATTGCTAACCCAGGCCTAATGTGCCACGTAGGAATTCTTTTCTTTGACAAGGTTTTGATGGGCTTCTGTCCAGAAAGGAGCTCAAGGAGTTTGAGTGACTTATTCAGCTTTGCTTCATCATTGCCTGCTCCAACATTAAGGATCACCTTGTCAATCTTTATATCTCTCATTATGTTATCAGTCCCTTTACCTTCATTCCCTGTTTTAAGAACTTGCAATGTTTTCATTTTACTTGAAAAATTATTTTGGTAACGAAATTACCGGCTTTTCTTTACCTATTACAATGATTTTGTCTAATGAGGTTGTTACTTCCTTCTTGTCAACATTTACCTTTACTTCTTTACCACTAATAGAATCTATTTTACCATAAGATCCAAGGTGCTTGCCACTAGCAAAGAATGCAATAAATCCTTTTTCAACTTTAAAGGTGTCCGCAACACTTCTATTCTTGAGATTAAATACTATGGACTCGCCAACTTTATAATTTCCTAAGATATTACGACCGTCGCTTAAGTTACACTGCACTCTCTTACCTTTCAAAATTCTTTTATCAATAACCTTTATAATTTTAATTTCACTCTCACTCTCGTTTATTTCATGCAGTCGCAACTTTTTATTCTTAATAATAAGTCTGTAATGCTTGTGTATCTGAGGAATTGAAACAACGTCAAATAATCCGATAGGAGAATTAATCTCATTTACTTTTTTACAATTTACTAATACTTTGCCAGAAGTTATAATATATCTAATCTCTTTTCTTGTTTTTCCATATCCCAACTGCTTTAAAACTATAGAAATGGGCAACGCATTTTTAAGGTCTCTGCCTGGAAGAGGCCTTGCTACAAACACTGTCTCCTTGCGGGATAATGGCCAAATCTTTGGCATGGCTAATCTTTTCAAGTGCATTTTTTATCTCTTATTAATTTTTTTTACTTATTTTTTAATTTCTGAAATTTAAATCTCCGTGAATCCTCGACAACTTCATGTATTTGTAAATTTGATGGATCAAAATTAACGGTAACTTTAGTCCCGTCTTTCTTAGTTCTCTGTATTCCCTCAAGGGAAACTTTTAACTTTCTTAAGTCTACAGAGGCAACCTTCGCAGTTTTACCCTTAAATCCGCCCCGCATTACCTTTACTGAATCACCTTTCCTTACTGAAATACTTCTGACTTTATATCTCTTCCGCAATTCCTTGCTGAGATTCGAGCTGACAAGCTTCTGTCTCAAGTGGAGGGGAGCATTATATCTATACTTCCTTTGCTTTTTAGGCTTTTTACTTGCTGTCCAATGTTTACTAAACTTTTTCATCTTTATTTTTATGAGTGTTTTTATTAATGTGAGTTAGTGGAAGTGCCTAGTGCCTAAAGCACGACATAAAGTTCTAAAAGAACCTAGTAAATTACTAGATAATAAGGATTTAAAAAACTTACTTAGAAAGGGATTTAAGAGTATCTATGATAGTAATTTAGAAGTTCAAGCTCGGGGTAAGCCTTAGAGGATTGTTATGTTTAAAATAAAATACAATATAACTAAATAATTAAAATTAAGTAATATCAAAAACCAAAACGAAAATATCAAACATCACACAATCATAGAGGCGAGCTTTGCAACATTAGGCCATCTTTCTGACACTTCTCTTGCTACCGGTCCTTTAACAGAAGTTCCCTTTGGATTTCCTTTATTATCTTTCAAGAGTACTACTGCATTATCAGAAAACTTTATCCTTTCTCCAGTCAACCTGCGATACTCGCGCCTTTGTCGCACAATTACTGCATCAAATACTTCACCCTTCATCTTTGGATCTCCTTTCCTAACAGAAACTTTAACAAGGTCTGAAACTCCCGCTCCCGGATTCCTTGACTTTCTTGTTTTTCCACGCTGCTTTATTGCAATTATCTTTACAATCTTTGCCCCGCTATTATCGCAGCACAGTACTCGGGAGCCTATGGTAAGAGCTCTTGTGACTCTTGCTTTTAGTGATTTCATTTCACCCTCCCCACAACCACGAAATGCTTTGTCTTGCTAAGAGGACGGCATTCACTAATTCTTACAGAATCTCCTTCCTCAAGATAATGCAAACATGGAGGCAAATGTGCAGAAACAGCGCTCCTAAACTTCGCAAATCTTTCATACTTTGGAAAATATCTAAAACGAGGCCATTCAACTTTTACGGTTGAATTTCTTTTACTAACAATCTCTCCCTCAAAATTCCTTCCCCGCAAGCTGATGCTTCCATGATGTGGGCAGCGCTCATCAGTACATTCTTTTAATTCTTTTTCTTCCGTTAATTCCCTTTTTCCTACTTCACCTCTCCCTCCCTTTTTTGTAGTTCTCACTACTCTCTCTTTTTTTTCTTTAACTTTTAATTCCTTACTATCTTCAGCTTCCTTTACCATCTTAATTCTCCATTAAATTCCACTTCCGTCACTTCTTAAGCCTTTCATAACCCCGGCCGACTAAAAGCTTGCCATCAATTGCATATACTTTCCCCTTATGCTTAACTTTCAGTGTAACTTGATTTTTAAGTATTTTCCTTTCCCCCTTGCTAGTATCTATCACAAAAAGATTTCGAGTTTCATCCACAATCTTACCTTTAATTCCAACCAAAGACTTGTTCTTTGCCTCTATAACTTCGGCAATTTCGCCAATGAACTCCTTACTTAGTAATTTCATGTATTAAGTGAGTATTGGATTAATCCATAAAGGGATTCTTTTCCTCTCATACTCTTCATATTTTTATTATATCTCACAATGATGCAAAGGAACACTCTTTCTAGATCTCAATCATATCCGCAGAAAATCCCATTCTGATGAGTTTGTCTTTAACATCATTAAGATGATTCCCCTGCAATTCAATAAAACCCTCCTTAACTGTTCCTCCACAAGCAAGTTCATGTTTTAGCCTTTTTGCTATATCTTTCAAGTTAACTTGCTTTGCATCCATGCCCCCTATGACTGTAACAAATTTTCCGTACCTTTTTTTCTCAAGCTTAACTCTAATGCGCTGCTCTTCTCTCGCTATGACTTCACATACGCAAGCTGCTTTGGGTAATCCACACTTAGGACAAATCATTTCTATTGACTTTGAACTTTACCTCTTATTATTTCTTTTCTAATTTTTATTTTTTCCTTTCCTTCTCTCGAATTTTCTTCCCTTACTATTTTGACTTTCTTCGCGCCATTCTTACTTTCTTTCTTTTCTACGTTCCTAGTCCTTTCTTTACTATTGATGGCAGTCAAGATTCTAGCAACACTCTTTCTAATTTCTTTAGGCCGAGCAGGATTGCTTAAGGACTTAGTGGCCTTCTGTGCCGAGACCTTTAGAAGTTCAGTGTGCAGTTCTCTTAGCTTCGATAAAAGTTCTTTCCTATTAGAATTCATAATCTCTTGGTACTTTAATCTTGCCATTTATTTCTTTTTTAATTTCTTCTTTTCTTTTACTCCCTCAACTTTCCCCTCTTTCCCACCATCTTCTACTTCTTCCATTAAGATTTCTTTATTTATTTCTTTTTCTCGTATCTCGTATATATCTGCAGTTGGAGGAACTATAAATACTTTTATGCCCACGCTTCCTGGTTTCGTTTGAGCTGTCGCATATGCCTTATTCACTACGGTTTCGCTCAAAGCGCCGGTCTTCTTGAGTAGGCCAAAAGCGAAACGCCAACTTCTAGCCCTTTCTGAAGGCAATCTGCCACTTAGCCTTAATTCAGCTCCCAAAGCACCAGCCTCAATAATGCGTTGCAGTACTCTGTATGCAACTGCTTTAAATCTTAAAGGTCCAAAGCGTTCAAGTGATAACGCAATCTGTTCTGCAATAAAATGAGCATCAAATTCAGGCTCTTTTACCTCTAGAATTTCAACTTGAGGATTTTCCAACTGAAAAGCTTCCTTCACTACCGAAGTTATTTTCTGAATTATCTCTCCTCTTCTTCCTATAATCAAGCCTGGCTTTGCAGAATGTATTATAATTCGCTCGCCTAGTGGAGTTCTTTCTAGCTCAATATCGGAAATTTTTCCTACTCCCAACTCCTTACGTATGAATTCCTTGATTACAAATTCTTTCTTCTTTGCTTCAATAAATTGTTTTTCTATCATTTTTGTTGTACTAGCTTAGATCACGAAAGATTTTCAAACCAAATATAGTTATTTCTTTCCTTACCATCAGTTTCATTATCACATCTATAAAATACTAAGTATAGGGCCAAATTCTCCCTAAGTCTTTCTATTAGCCTATTTGCTCTTTCTTCTGCTCCATTCCAATTATCCCTCTTAGCTCCTTTTTGCCACGCGTAGTATGCTTCGTCATGCAATTCTATCAAATCTAAAATTACTTTGTCTTCTATATACCTTGCAGCAAATTTACGCGCAAGCATTGCATGATTATTTCCCCCAATTCTTGGTTTAGTCCTATCAACTTTATACTTAAAAGTGTCGTGTATCAGAGCTATTAATCTCAATCTTTCCCTATCTTCGTCGCTACTATACCTCTCTACATTATTTAAAACGTCTCTTATGTGGTGTATTACTTGACCTTCTGGATGGCCATTTCTTGGTTTACCATATAAAACACCTTCTCTAAACTCTCCTACAGATACTATCCTCTTTTCTAATTCTGTTTCAGGCATTAAAATTGATTCTATATCTTTCGCCGTCATTTTTCTTTTTGCCCTCTTCCTCCTTCCTCGCCTTCTATGTGGCGTTCTTTTCTTCTAAATATCCCTGCTTGATCTTTGTGATCAATCTCTCCTTCTTGTGCCTCCAAAGATTCTTTTTCTGTAACTTTGATAAGTTCCTTTTCTCTTTCCTTTTCTTCACTCTCAGCTTTCTTCTTACTCTCTTTGACTTTCTTTTTCTCTGTTCTTCCTGCAATTTTAGCAGTCTTGAATTTTTCAGATTCTTCTGTAATCAATAAAACATTAGTTCTCTTTCCAGTTCTACCCAGCCGACCTGCTCTAGGTGGCTTCGCAGCCTTATCTGCTTTAGCGGTTTTAATCACGCACGCTTCGGCATCAAGGTTCTTTACAGAGGCGTTAGCCCTCAATGCCTTAAGTAGCTTTATGAAAACTCGAGATGCTTTTACAGGAAATCTTCCCCGGCCTGAAGCAAGGCTCATGTTCCTCCTGTGAGGTATTTCACCTCTCATGGGAATGGCCTTTTTCTTTACAGCAACTATTTCAAGATCAGAAATTGCTCTATCTAGTGTTTTATTTTTAATGAATCTGCAAATTGCTATAGAGTGTTTGGTAGAAATTCGCAGATTCTTACCTATAGCTCTTGCTAAATTTTCTTCTTTCATCCCTTGTAATTTATTTACCATTCTTATTTATCTTTCTAGAAATTCTAGAACTTAATTTTTTTATTTCTTAGCAGACTTTACTGCTTTCGAGGATTTGGTCGCCCCTACCCCAGCTGCACCATGAGCTACTCTCCTCCTTGTTAATGAAAACTCACCAAGATAGTGACCAATCATACCCTCAGTGATTTTTATTGGCACAAATGTTTTGCCATTATGAATATTGATAGTCATGCCAATCATTTGAGGTACTACTGGGATGTCCCTGAGGTGAGTTCTTATTTTCTTTCCTTCTCGATTATTCTTTTCAATTCTACTTAGAAATTTCTGAATTTTTTCATAATTTCTTCTCAGAGTTCTTCTCTGTCTTGATCTCATTACTGTGGCAAGTTCCTGCAAATTCATTTTCCGCAAGTCCTCCAGGCTTTTACCATAATATAAAAATTCCTTTGCCATATTCTATCTTCTAAATTATTTTCTCCTCCTTCCAGTTCTCCTAGCCCCGATTAATCCAACTTTCCTTCCAGGAGGAGCGAATCTTGAAGGTGTTTTAGGCTTTCCAACATTCTTACCTCTTCCAGAGCCAAATGGATGATCTACTGCATTCATCTTTACAGCGCTTGTTCTTGGATAAAGCTTGTTCCTTGCTCTCATCATGTGCCACATCTTCCCTGCTTTCACAATTGGCTTTTCCTTTCTACCTGCGGCAGCCACTGTCCCTACTGTAGCTCTTGCATTTTCATCAAGAGTTTTTTCTTCTTTTGAAGGAAGTAATATTATAACTCCTCCATCAGTATGTTTAATAACCCTAGCAGAGCTTCCAGCGGTTCTTATTAACTTGCCACCATCTCCCGCTCTTATTTCTATGTTGTATACAGAAGTACCATCAGGAATTTGTGCGAGAGGAAGAACATTTCCTTCTTTTATTTCCGCATTCTTTCCTAACTGTATGACCTGCCCCTCTCTCAAGTTAAGAGCAGCTGCATTGTAGAACTTTACACCTTGAACATTAATCAGCGCAAGTGGTGCACTATGGCCAGGGCAATTAACTAATCTCTCGACTTTACCCTCAATAACCTCTTGCATAGCAGCATAGCTAGGATATTTAATTGAGCCCTTATACCTATGGCTTTTTGCTCTGTAGGTAGGACTTCCTTTCCCTCGAGCTTGTTGAATTATTCTTTTTCCCATTCTAATATCTTATCTAAATTTATTTTTACTTTTATATTTATTATATTTACTTTTATGGGTAAATAATGAGTGTATTAATATAACAATAGAGGCAATTAAAAATATTACTAATCCTCCTATAACAAGAATGGGAATTGTAACTAGCGCGAGAGCTAGAATTGTCACTACAAAAATCATAGTCAGTATAAATGCAAATATTGCAAAGATTAATCCTATCATTTTACATCAAAGTATGCCTAACCTTGTTGCTACATCCACTGCTGGAGTTTCCTTTGAGAGTTTAACGTAAGCAATTTTTCTCTTACCTCTTATAAGAGTATTAACTTTCTCTACTTTTACATTAAAATCTTTCTCAAAGGCCTTCTTTATCTCTTCGCTTCTTGATTCTTTTGCAACCACGAAAAGGATTTTATTCTCTATCTCAATGAGCTTTATTGCCTTTTCCGTTGTTATAGGATGAAGTAGAATTTTCATTTTCCAAACCTCTTGCTCAAACCTTCAAGTGCATTTTCACTAAAAAGTATGAGCCTGCCAGCTTTTCCTCCTGGAGCTAAATCACTTACTCTCAATTTAGATGTTTCCACAACATCTATGCCGAGACCTTTAGCATAAACTTTTTTACTTGTAACTAGAAGCAAGCCAGCACTTTTCTTGTATTTCCTTCCTCGGAATTTTCCCTTACCAGCTCTAATACTTCTCTCTTTGAAGAACTTGTCAGCAATTCCGTTCAGTAAGCTCTTTATGACTTTTTTAAGTTCCTTAACCTTCTTTACATCTTCAATTTTATTGTCTAAAAGTATTGGTAATTGTGGAATTTTACTTGTGTCTTTACTTTCAATTGTATAACGTGAAATTAAAATATCTCGAGAGGCTGAAGCAGCAAGTGCGCTCTTTAAGGCCTTTTCCATCTCCTTCTTATTAATCTTTAACTTCCACATTTTTTCCGCTTTAGGCGGATGCGCTTTTCTTCCTCCCATAGTGCTAGGAACGAAAGCTCCCTGCCAAACGAATCTTGATCCCCTTCGTAGCATAATCTTTCTCGGAATTCTTGAAATGCCGTATCCGTAGGCAGATTTCCAGCGCCTTCTTCTATGCCTTACTTTTCCTGGTGCAGAAGCTCTTTTTCCTGCAAGAGCATAAGAGCCATATCTCTGCCTTTCATTAGCCCTCTCAACTAAGAACACCTTTTCAATTAAATCTGGTCTATACTCTTCGCTAAAGAAATGTGGAAGTTGCACTTCCTTCACTTTATTTCCCTGCTCATCATAAATGTGTGACTTCATCTTCCATTCACAACTTTAAAACATAATTCTCAATTTTCTTCTTCTTTCTTAAGGGCGCTGTTACGAGCAAAGGCCTTTTTGGAGGGCCCTGAATGCTCCCTCTGACGATTAAGAAAGGATTTCTTACAATACCATAATTCATGAATCCGCTTTTTGGATTAACTTTCGAAGTATCAGCTTTGTTGCCCACATAAAGAATAAGATTATTCATCTGTAACCTCGTAAAGAAACCAAGTTGACCTGGTAAAGGTGCACGAAAGGTGAGTTTCGCAGGATGCCACGGTCCAATGCTTCCCGGCCCTCTTCTTCCTTTCTCACTCTTATGCCCCCGTAATCCTATTCCGAACCTTTTAACAGCGCCCTGAAATCCCTTCCCTTTAGTTAATCCCTTGATGTCTACAAGCTTATTACCATCAAGAAAATCTGAAATATTAATTTCCTTTCCTAAAAATTTACTCACTAGTTCATACTTTTCCTTTACAGAACTTCCCTTAATTCCTATTTCTGCAATATCCGGAACTTTTTTTATCCCTGTTACCTTAGTT
The DNA here is from genome assembly GCA_964361585.1 of Candidatus Woesearchaeota archaeon. Lineage (GTDB taxonomy): Archaea > Nanobdellota > Nanobdellia > Pacearchaeales > UBA12030 > CAYIBB01. Next base: position 12,213 of record CAYIBB010000020.1, read on the forward strand.
ATAGAATATACAATAACTCGTAAATCATCTGCCTGTTCTAGTCTATCTGAAATATTCCGGAAGTTTTTTGGTAACTTAATTTTACTTTTTTATTAAAACTCAAGACGCGTAGGAAGAACTTCGGGTACTACGCGGGCGTG
>CAYIBB010000021.1:0-6981 GCA_964361585.1 Candidatus Woesearchaeota archaeon
AAAAAGGATCGTGAGCTGGGTTAAGAACGTCGCGAGACAGTTTGTGTGATATCTAACAAGAGTGTAGTTGCCTGAGTGGAATGATGCCTTAGTACGAGAGGAACGGGCATCAGTGGCCTCTGGTGAGCAGTTGTCTGATAAGGCAGGCTGCACAGCTACGCCATATGTGGATAAGAGCTGAAAGCATCTAAGCTCGAAGCCATCCGCGAAAATAGGCAACAAAGGCCCTCTTAAAAGAAGAGGTTGATAGAGCTGGGATGTAAGTGTCGAGGCAACGAGACATTCAGTCCGCAGCTACTAAGAGCTTCATCTTCTCCTATTATGTTCTTTTCTTTTATGTCTGAGGTTGTATTTCTTTTTCTGTTGGTTGTTTTGAGATAAAAATTTTTATTAATAATTCTTACTTAACAATATCTGAGTAAGATTTTTAAATCCAAAAATCCTCAAATTATAGGGTAAGCAAGTAGCTAACTTTCGTTTCTCTCAATGTAGAGAAATGAGGAAGGTTCACCCACCAAATGCAGTCGGTGTTGTATGCATAACGCTGAAGCATAAACTATCCTTGCGAGAGGATTGTCGAAAGGCAAGGCTCTGGCACAGAAACGATACAGCTTTTGTGGAGCCATGATCAGATTGTAAACAGAGACTTGCAATAAAAAGCAAGTTTATGTAACACTTAGTGAGCGAAGAAGCAAAAAGCTGATGAAACGGCCATCCTAGTGGTGCAAGCCTAAGGCGCATAGTGGAATGTTAGCACATTCTTTTCTTTCTTCGGGAAGAAGAATGACAAAAGGTGACCTATTCTTGCTTACCTTTATTTTTCTTTGTTTTAATTTGAAAACTTTAGGAGAAAATAGATAAAATACACCATCAATTCTAAAAAATAAATAAATTTAAATAACTTTTCAACATGAAAATTAATTCTTCTATAAGATTACAGAACCCAGAAAATGAGAATTAGACAAGCGGAAATAACAACAAAATTGAAAGTAAATGAACTCACCCTGACAGATTTACTAGGGTATTTAACAATAAAAGTAGATGGTGATAATGCTAAGTTTAATGACGGGGAGATAGCAGATATACACAATTTTCTGTCAAGTGTAATAAATAGATATCAAGACGTTACTTTAAGAGGAACAAGTATAGGTTACTTAAATAGATTGCGTAATTACACATTCGGTAGGGATAATTTGAATCGTGAAAAGGGGCCAGAATGTGAGGCAGCGTACAATGCCTACATCGATTTGTGGAAATTTTTTGGAAGAGTTGAAAGAAATTCTCTTGAGTTCTAGTCTCACAACGAAACCTTTTTAATATCCAAAAACTCATACTGAGTATGGAAATCACAATAAAATTAACTAAGAAGGAAAAACAAAATCTGAGGAAAGCAAAAATTAAGCTGGAGGATTTTGCTAAAACAGTTAAGAAAGCTGTTCCTAAGGTCAGGATTAAATAAAGTTTAATTAAAATGGGTAAAATAGAAGTACCACCTACAGAAATATTGTCAGAGCGCAAAGATAGTATATTTACATCTTATAGTGATATTCTCTTAGCTACATTAGCAATGGAGAGACAGGGAAGGTTACTTAGGGAAGATGGTGAACATAGTGTAGAAATAAAACAACCAAATGACAAAGTATGGCCGTGGTACGATTTTATTGGAAGTGTTTTTGGTTCTGATCTTCATGGTCACAATTCAAATCATATGATAGCTCTGGTATATTTACCATTTGAGAATTTGGAGAATCTTGCTAGTGTGATTGGGAATCATATTTTACAAAGTAAACAAGTACCTATCCAAGCAGATGCCCCTAGAGATAGTATTAATCCTGGATTTTATAATTCCAGTCCTTGGGAAACTCCCATGTTTAGATATGGATTAACCAAAAGTGAAGAAAGAGATAAGGTGGGAGTATTAACTATTTATGATGCTGCAAAAGAACTTTATAATATATTAAAACATCCAGAATTTGAAGAAGTTTTTGGGGCTATCAAAAGTAGGATATCACGATTTGGAGAAGAAATGAAAAGGCAGAAACAAGAAGGGATAAGGAAAATTGCAACGTCTAGCGAAACAGAGGTTTTGGAGGTTTTAACAAGATTGAATAAGTAAAAATGGCAGAGGAAAAAATTAGCATGCCCGCATCTTTCGGAGGTCTTGTGCGCTACTATGAGGAATATAAGAGTAAGATTGAGCTTAAGCCTTCCTATGTTATAGTATTAATTGTTCTCGTAATCCTTTTTGAAATCGCACTGAGATATGTAAGATTCTAGTAAACTTTATAAAAGTTTAATCAAAGCTATATAAAGTTTAATCAAAAAAAATTAGTCAAGAGAAAGAAAATGTTACCGTTTGGAAAAGTTGATCCTAAAAAAATGCAAGAAATGATGGAACGCTTTGGTATAAAAAGCAAAGATGTTCCTGCAAAAGAGGTTATTATCAAGGGGGAAAAAGATATTGTGATAAAAAATCCTCAGGTTACAGAGATTGATTTTAGCGGACAAAAGACATTTCAAGTTATTGGAGATATTACGGTGCAAGATGCTAAGAGTCACAAAGGTTCTACAGAGGGAGAAGAACTAGATATCAGTAGAGATGATATCAAGCTAGTGGCAGAGAGGGCAAAAGTTTCTGAAGCTAAAGCTAAAGCTGCACTTGAGAAGACAAAAGGTGATATTGTAAAAGCAATAATTCTTCTTAAAAAGGACTGAGATAGAAAATGGGAATAGATTTTTATATTAAAACCACCTCAAGAGCAGATGGAAAAAGGCTATTTAATTTTTCTTGAGAGTGCTGACAAGAACCTTAAGGCCGCGGATCATCTTCTTTATATCACATATCCTGTGATTAAAGATAATAAAATATTCATAAAAATTTTTGAACTTATTCACAGGGCTGTTAGAGATTCAATAAGCGCTGCTTTACTTTACGATTACTCTCTTAAAAAGATAGAAATGCAAAAGTCCTTTAATGAAAACTTCGAGGTATTCAGAAGAAATTTTGAATCTTATAATATCACTCGTGAGGAAATAATGCTCATAGAGGAAATTTTTCATGTAATGGATAAACATAACTCATCAGCACTCGAGTTTGTGAGGAAGCAGAAGTTTGTGATTATGGATGACGGTCTTGAGCTGCAGGAGATAAATATTAATAAACTTAAGAACTATTTAATTTTATCAAAAAATTTATTTGATAAAGTGGAAAAGAGGTTAGAGGCATAATAAGAATTCTGGAAAATGAAAAAAATTGAAGCTGAGCTCAAGAGAGCAGACCATCTACTCTTTGTTAGTATGAAGTATACTAAAACATGTGATGTTATTAAGAATGTAATTAAAAGATGGGTAGCTGTTATTGACTTGTCAGTCGACAGGCTATTGAGTAGGGCAAAGAGGAAAAAAATTATCGGGGCAATTCCTACAGCACCCATTGCAAAAACTAATCTTTTACTAACAACACATAAGGACCCCATTGTAAGGGAAATTATTGAAATGTACCTGTTTTTTAGACGCATAGATAGCATGGAGCAAATTAGAACTAATGAATTCAGAAAGAATGTTGCTCTCATAGTTATAAATAGTAATAAGGAGACTACTATAGACATTCCGAAATTGAATGAATGGAATTCTAAGCTCGAAAGTTTTATTAAATACGTTGCCGAGAAGCTCTGAGAGTAAAAAATGAAATATTAAAAAGAGGATGGCAAGAACAATTTTAATAACTTCTGGGAAGGGAGGAGTTGGCAAGACTACGAGTGCCATAAATTTGGCTGCTGCTCTCAACTTGCTTGGAAAAAAGACTCTGCTCATTGACTCAAGTTTGAGCGCGGATGTTGGCATACATTTGGGGGCTCCCACAGTTCCTATTTCTCTTAATAGTGTGCTAGCTGGCAAGAGTAAAGCATCTGAGGCAATTTACAAACATAGTTCAGGACTTCTGATAATGCCTTCTTCGCTAAACTTGCATAATATTAATAAAGTCAAGTTAGAAAATTTAGTAAAGGTGATTGGGGAAATTTCTCGTTATGCAGAATTTATAATTATTGACTGTGCTGCTGGTTTAGGAGATGAAGTTTTATATGCCATTAATGCCTCAAATGAAATAATTGTTGTAACAAACGCGGAAATGCCTGCGATTGCAAATGCTCTCAAGATTTTGCAGATTGCCAGAGCACGAGGAAAGATAATTAATGGCGTAATAATTACAAAGCACGGCAAACACAAAAATGAGCTCTCTCTTGAGAATATTCATAATTTCCTCGAGGAGAGAATTATAGGAATAGTGCCAGAAGATGAGGCTGTAAGTAATGCCCTGGCGCAGAGGGAGATACTTGTACATTCACATCCAAGAAGCAAGGCTGCTATTTCTTACAAGAAGATTGCTGCTAAGTTGGTTGGAAACAAATTTGAAAGTGATGAAGGATTTATAGAAGAAGATGAGAAAACAAAGGAAAATAAAGGCTTCTTTGAAAGATTATTTAACTGGATCAATTTCTGATTTTTTTTGGACTGAGCGGATAATTTTAAAAGTAAGGAATATTTATTTCTACATCTCAATGGCGGGTGTCGTATATGGGTATTACGCAGGCCTGTGGTAAACTTTTTGGAAAAAGCTTCACCAAGAAACTAGAAGAAGAAAGCTCAACGAAAGAAACTAAAGGTTATGGAAAGCCTGAGGACCGAGTTCAAGCCTCGGCTCCCGCCCCATTTTTTGAATATGACGGACATCTTCGAAATAAAAGTCAAAGATGGCAGAAAGATTAGGTTACCACAAAAACAATGGAGCCATATTAATCAGAGACACCCAAACGTAGAAGTTCAGTATATCGAAGAGACATTGAATAATCCAACAAATACAATTTTTGATGAAGAAAATAATATCACTCTTTACTATAAATATTTTAAACATAGAAAAGAATCTACTAAATATCTAAAAGTTATGGTTAAATATTTAAATGGGGAGGTTACGTTATAACATCATATTTTGTAAAGCACACGCTATGAAAGAAAAGATGAATATTTATTATGATGAAGAGGCGGATTACCTAGAGATATTTGTCGGCGACCCAAGGCCAAACTACGGAGAAGAAGTGGCTGAAGGTATAACTTTATTTAAGGACGAAAAAACTGATGAGGTAATCGGCATCGGGATTCTTAATTTCAGAAAAAAGTCCAAGAGTTTAGATGAAATTAAACTCGATATTCCAGTAGATATTGGTTTGTTTTCTAGAAGTAATTAGTTTCTCAAGCCTCGGCTCCAGCAGCTTTGGAAAGATTTTTAAAAACCCCCTTATATTTTATTTTGAATAATCTAGTATAAAAACTTATCCTTAAAATCACGAAGTTTTTAAAGTATAAATCTATTGTAAATCAAAAATGAAACTAATGTGACCCAAAGGTTTTTAAATTAATTATTATTGATGATAATACAATGAAAGCTCGGAGGTTAGTTCATAACCAAAAGAAATAATTTATCTAGCTTTGCTTATTCTGAAAAAAAGATTAGATTAGGACTCCCAAAAGGCAGCTTAAATTCAAAATCGAGAGCTAATACCCAAGAAATTTTTATTGGAGCTGATTATAAAATCAGAGGGTATGAACCCGGAAGAGAGTCTGATAAAGAATTGTCCATAGAGAATGATCAGGAAATAGCCCTTTTTCTCACACGTCCTCAAAGCGCACCACTTGAATTAAGTAGAGGATTACTGGATATTGCAATTGTTGGAGATGATTGGATTATCGAAGAAACTTCAAGTGGGAAAGATGTTGGTATAATAAAAATAGGTGATCTGGGATATGGACAAACTAGGTTAGTGGTAGCAATTCCTTCTAATTCACCGTATAAATCACTTACAGATTTTTTCATAAAATCCAGAGAAAAACCAGTTTTATGTTTTACTGAATATGTTAATATCACAAGAAAAAAATTTATGGAAAATGAAGGGTATAAAAGGAGATTTGGAAAAAAATCACCTTTAATACAAATAAGAGGCTTAACGAATGGTGAAAATGACTTAGTCCAGATTATAAATTCAGATGGAGTAACTGAAGGGTATATAACAAAGGGGGCAGATATAGTTGTAGATAATTCACAAAGCGGTAAAACATTAAAGGAATATGGATTAATAGAGTTAGAACAAATAATGGAATCTAGTGTTGGACTCTATGCTGGACCTACTTGTATAGAATGGAAAGAAACAAAGGCGGGGGAGATATTCGAGCAACTTAGAGGAGCAGTAATTGGTAAGAAATATTCCTACGTAATGTTTAATATCCCAAATAAAGATTTGGAGGATTTAAAATTTTATTTAACATCAGAAGGTTTATGTTTTGATGAGCCTACTGTTATAAGAGGTAATGCTTATGCTTCTGTACATATCTTGATTCCAAAATTTAAATTTCCACTAGTTCTTCGAACCTTAAAGGAAGATTTTGATGCTAGCGGGATTGTAAGAATAAAAGTTACACAAGTTATAAGATAGCCTAAATAAGAAGTAAAGATTTTTAATTGGGAGTTATCTAACAAGCAAAATGAAACCTCAAAATGTGAAAGGAACTCGCGACATTGTGGGAAAGGATGCAATTTTGCTAAATAGAATTATATCCACTGTCAAAGGGGTATTTGAAAAATATGGATTTCAGCCTTTCTATGTTTCTGCACTTGAAAATGCTGAAACTCTTAAGACGAAGATAAGTGATGAAATGCTCGGCCTAATTTACGAGTTTAAGGATAAGGCTGGCAGAAGTATTGGATTGAGATATGACCTAACTTTGGGACTTGCGAGAGTTGCTGCCACTTCTCAGCTAAGTATGCCATTCAAGCGCTATCAGATAGCTAGAGCATGGAGATATGAAGCACCCCAGGCAGGAAGATATAGGGAATTCTGGCAGGCTGATATTGATGTATTGGGAGTGGAAAATTCAAAAGCAGATGCTGAGTGCCTTGTTTGTGTTTCTGAAGTTCTCGAAAATATTGGG
>CAYIBB010000021.1:6991-11661 GCA_964361585.1 Candidatus Woesearchaeota archaeon
GCCCTTGGGATTAAAAATTTCATAATTCGCGTGAACTCGAGAGGTTTACTTGAACAAATTTCAGATAAACTAAAACTTGGGAAAGAGAGAGTAAAGGTCTTTCAGATTATCGACAAGGGGGATAAGATTGGAAAGCAGGAAGTTGCGAGGGAACTTGAGATGCTTCTTGGCAAGGGAAAGGCTAAAGAGCTTCTTACACTTCTAGAATCTGACTTAATCACAGTTAAAAAATCTGGCTATAGTATGGGTGATATTGATAATTTACTGAAGTATGCAAAATTTTATGGGATCTCTGATAAGGTGGAGGTAGACTTAAGCCTTGTGCGAGGACTTGCATACTATACAGGTTTAATCTTCGAGGTCTCTGTTGGAGAAAAGCAGAGCATTGCTGGAGGAGGCCGTTATGATGATCTCATAGAGAAGTTTGGAGGCAGAAAGATCCCTGCTACTGGTATTTCACTTGGCCTTGACAGAATTCTTGAGATTCTTAAGGAAAAAAATTATCAAAAAACTTTAACAAAAGTTTTAGTCATTCCAATCTCAGAAGAACAGGAAGAGTATGCAATAAAAGTGCTACAAGAAATTCGTGGGAAGGGAGTAAATTCAGGAATTTCTTTTGGTAAGTTAGGAAAAGGACTTGAATATGCAAATAAGTTGGGAATTCCCTACGTGATATTTATAGGAAAAGAAGAATTTGTGAAGAAGAAAGTAAAGCTTCGGGATATGAAGAGTGGGAAAGAGAGAGTAATTTTTGTGAGTGAAATTTCTAAAATAGTAAAATAAACCAAAAAATTTAGAAATTAAAAAGAAATAAAAAAAGAAAATTAACGCCTTCTTCTTGCAGATCTTTTCTGGTTTTCTTCTCTCATGCCTCTAGACGCTCTTCCTTCCCTGGTTACAAGTAAAAGTCCTGCAACAACTGCAACTAAGCCTGGGATTAAAAGTGCTCCAAGAGTGATTAAAGCTGAGGAGACTCCTACTACAACAAGAAAGATGCCAGCTCCTCTTCTGTAATTATCATTAAGCAGTAAGACAGATCCTAAAAAGATTAAAAGACCGACCAGTAATCCGAATAGTGCTGAAGCTGACGAAATATTAGCGCCAACTACATTCCCTGTAATTGCTGCTCCTGTCAATCCTTGGTATGAGCCTAGAATTGACCATAGACCTGCAACAAATGCTAATACAAATGCAATACTTCTTTTATCCATAGTTTTCCTAGAAGTTTATACTTTTTAAATATTTGCTTTGATTTTAGTACCAGTTAAATTTATTAATCCACACAAAGAATTCCCCTTACCTTGCCATCTTCAACAAACGCATGGCATCCTACAGTAATTGTCCACGCCGTGCAAGTACCAGAAGTAGAATCTTCACTTTCACCTATACAACTTCCCTCGCACTGATCAGAGTCTGTGCACTTCTTTCCAGCATCAGAAGTTGGCAAATTGCAAATTTCATCTAGTCTTAATCCTATTCTACCCCAATCTCCTCCTACTGCTTCGCATGACTCTTTATCTGTTAAAGTAACTTCTATCCTTCCTCTTTCTTCACCCTCCCTCTCAATTTCAATAACTTCCCTTACTTCCGCTTCACTAAGTCCAGTTCTCAAGGCAATTTCTTGAATTATTTCATCCACATCTTCAGTGTGAAGAATAAATCTTGATTTAGCATCCCCTACTTCAACTTTAACGAAGGCAGCGTCACCCTCAATCTCGACATCTATATCAAGTTCATGCTCTTCTTCTTGCTCTCTTTCTCTCTCATTCCTTCCTCTACCTCTCTCACTGATGCCTTCCCTGCCTGTTCCACTAAATTCTATAGCCTCCAAAACTTGGTCGCGAGTTAATTCTGTCCTGTCCTCAATCTCCTCCAAGACTTCGGATTCAATCGTAGTGTTTGTTGTAAATCTTAATTTTATATCAACCCTTGTGCTCGATCTTCCTCGCTCTGCCGAAACATCTAGCTCCGGATCTCTTTCCTCAACCTCATCAAACTCTACGGGGATGCTCATATTCAATAATTCAGGCACAGTTAAGTGAAACCTTGAAATTATTTCATTAACAACAACATCCTTATCAGAGGAATTTACAATAAATCTTGCTCTTACTCTTGCCTCGCTTAAAGTGGAATTTCGATCAATTATGATTCGAACTTCAGTTCTTGACATAAATTCTTCCAAATCCCTTCTTCTACTTTCTCGTCCATTTTCAGTCTTTGTTAAAATTCGCTTTGCATTTATTGCCAGATGCATTGCAGCATTTGCCTGCCCAAAGGCTTCTCCATACTTGCCTTCGTTAAAAGCATGCTCTGCTCTATCTAATTTCTCATTTGCTTCCTCAATTAAGTTTTTGGCTGCGAAAATCCCAACTCCAGTCTCGAGAGTTTCATTATCAGCAAGTAAATCTTCGAACTCTCCAAGAGCATCTTCTGCATTTTCAATGGCATCCTTGGCATCCTCAATCCTCACCTCTGCCCGCTCTTTCTTTATTTCATTAACTCTAGTTTTGTTCTCGATCTCCTCTAACTCATCCTCAGTCTCATCCTCGTTCATGTGTCTTCTTAACTCTATCTTTACTCTATCCTTTTTCTGTTCAATATCGACCTCTAACTTTCCTGTGCTGTTTTCAAATCTTTCAAGCAAAGCATCGATAAATGCCCTGTCCTCGTCTGTAAGAGTACCCTTTATTTGTATCTTGACCTCAAGCTCATTTTTAGTTCTCGAAGCCCTCTCACTATGAATAAGTAATTTTTTCTCTATCTTAGAAATTTTTTCAGCGCCCTCTAAATCATTATCAATATCATCAATATTATCTTCCACATCCTCTAATATAGAATCATGTTCCTGCTGTGCTCGCTCTGCAGCCTCAATATTGTTCTGCTCTATCATTGCCCTTACTTCCGCTAGTCTTTCATCAGCATGTTTAAGCCTCTTTTCAGCCTTGGCAGCATTTCCATTAGTAAGTGTAATAGATATTCTTTCTATGGCAAGGTCAAGTCCGTAAAGTGCAGAATCTGGGGTTGTTCCAGCTCCAACTTCTTCTTTAAGTTCTTTCTCAAGCTCGCTATCAAAGTGCGCTAAGGTAAAAGTGGCTAAAGTTAAAATTAATATTAGAGAAAGTGTAAGAAAAATAGCTGTTGCGACTTTACTCTTCATCTTGTTCTTTTCTCTTGACCTCTTTAATAAATCTGGAGTGGAGAAGTTTTTAAACATTTCTGATTGGAATTCTCTTACTTAATGTTGTTAAGCATCACAAACGAAATGAGGGAGAGTTGAGAAAGCGCCCGTTATTTCTTAGCGTATCTGTTTTGGTCACGACCATAATGCTTCTCATTCATCATTCGTTCCCATTCTTTCTGTAAGTCAATTCCCTGAGAATTCGCCATGCACGCTACTGTAAAAATAATATCAGCTAATTCTCGGCCTAAATTATTTTCTTGCTCACCTGCTTTTTTCTTTTTCGTTCCGTAGAGATGATTCACTTCACGAGCAAGTTCTCCTGTTTCTTCAGCTAATCTGGCAAAGATTTCAAGTGGTGGCCAATATTGTGGTTGGAATTGACTTGTCCACTTACCCACATCATCTTGTATATCTTTTAATGACATTTTTCAAAACTCCTTATGCTTCTTTCAATATCACAAAGAAATATCTAGTGCGACCTTACTTCATAAACCTTCACGCTAGTAATCATCGGACAGCTCCGAGCTATCTTTTCGGCTTCATTAATATTTTCTGCATTAAAAACCATATAAGCAGTTACCGCATCTAAATCCATTGGCAGTTCTGTGGTGCCGTTTTTTGTTATTTCTCTTCCTGGACCGAGCCCATTACCCATATCTACAATTTTATCTTCTACTGATTTAAACCACTGCATCCACGATTGCATAATTTTTGGAGTTGGTTTGGTAAATCCTATGAATAGAAAAACAAATTTTTTCATAATAATATCCTTAAAAGTTAAAGTTTATAAATATTTGTAAATTCATTGTATCAATCGACTCGGAAAAATTTTATCTTATCAGCATGATTTAATTATTCGACAGAATGTCCCTTAGAGTATAGATAAATTTCAATCTCCCCAAAATGTTCCCTCTGAGCTAGGGAGATTTTCTTTCGCATGTCAAGGTGAAGGAGTGGCACGAATGTAAGAATTTTATCCTCGCGCCTGTCCGTTCCCACTAGCTCAGAAAATGTCAACTTCTCAAGAGCTCTCTTAGCAAAGAATTCTCTAACCTTGTCATAAATTTCCCTTATCTTTGAATGGATATTAATAGTGGTAGTTGGAAGTACTATGGCAGCTTCCTTTTCCGCAAGTTCTAGAAGGATGCTTCTTTTCTCCCTTCTACGTTCGACTTCCACAGCCTTATTCAGAGCGTGCACAAGCTCCTCTATTGTCACTTTCCTTGATCGAGGAAGAGGTGTCTTAGGTAGTATCAGAGGTAGTTCTCCCTCTTCAAGCACTATTTTCTCCCTCGCTTTTGTTTCGGATTCTTCCCTGCCGAAAAGAAGTTCATCCAAAAAGGATAGTTGTTCATATAGACGCTCGCTCTTTAGTCTCAAGAGGATGGCTGCCACCAAAAGTACTTTACCAGAAACAAAGAAATTGGCTTCCTCCAACTCTCGAACACGATAAAGGTAGCTTCGAGCAAGCGCGGCAACATCTATATTC
>CAYIBB010000022.1:0-1214 GCA_964361585.1 Candidatus Woesearchaeota archaeon
ATAGAGTTAGAATTGTTACAATAAGACCTACTTTAATGAACTCCCAGAAGTTGATATGAACTCCTTGCTTTTCTGCTGTTTCTGCCACTATAAGATTTGCAATTGCGCCCAAGAGGGTGGCATTGCCCGCAAGTGTAAGGCCGGAAGCCATACTGAGCCATAACAAATTGGATTCAAAAGTTGCGACTATTGGAGCTAACAAGATTGTTAAAGGCACATTTGAAAATATCTGTGAGAATACAAATCCAACCCCATGAATAAGCACAATTCCTTGAAGATCTGGCGTTAATGGAATTTGTGAGCTTATCGCGGTAAGAGCAGAAGCCTTTTCAATTCCATGAACTACAATAAAGAGACCTGCAAACAACAATAAGAGCACCCAATCTACTTCTCGGATAACTTTGGAAGGCCTAACTTTTCCGAAGATTAATATCAGAGCTGCGCCGCTTAGTGCAATTACTGGCAATGACAGGCCGAGTTTATTGGCAGAGAAAAATGCGACAATGGTGAGTATAAAAATTGGAACACTCCATTTCATGGAACTGTAGTCATACGTGAAGTTGTTCACATTAATATTGAGTTTCTTATTAACAAGATCTTTTCTGTAAGAAAATGCAAGCACAAAGTAAAGTATTCCCAGAGAAATTAAAGTGATTATTGAGAGGTACGCTAGAAAGCTACCAAAAGAAATTCCTGATTTGATTGCAATAAGCATGTTCTGAGGATTTCCTGTTATGGTCATTACACTTCCAATGTTAGAGGCAAGAGCTATAGCAAGTAGGTAAGGAATTGGATTTAACTTTCCTAGCCTGGCTACCTTTATTATTACTGGGGTGAAAAGTAAAAGCACAGCATCATTCACTATAAAGGCAGTAACAACACCAGTCATAATTATGATAGTTAAAAGCAACTGCTTAGGTGTTTTCGAGTATCTTACTGTTTTGGCCGCGAGAAGGGTGACAAAGCCATCAAGCTCGAGAACCGCAGCAATAATCATCATACCTAAAAGAAGGGCAATAGTGTCAAAATCTATTGCATTTACTGCATCATGAAAGGTAAGTACGCCGAAGACAACCATTGCAACAGCGCCGAAGAAGGCTGCGCTTGGGCGATCCACTTTAATGAAGGGAAGGCCTGTAAAGATTATGGCTACATAAGTCAGAACAAATATAATAAGGGCTACTTGAAATGTTGCCATTTCTGGTATTGGAAGT
>CAYIBB010000022.1:1314-7821 GCA_964361585.1 Candidatus Woesearchaeota archaeon
TACTCTCTACTAACCCTCCGTATTGCGGAATGTTCGTATAATTGTAGTTTTTGCTACGTATCAGCTGCTTGTTTTGCAACTAGGAAAAAAATTCGCAAAATTGCTATATAAACCTTTATGCCATTTTTCCTTTACTTCCAAGTGTCAATTTGGTCAATTTGCCATGACGAGAGAGGGTAATTAACTTAAATCTTTACAGTAAATATAACTTATTAGTAGTAACAAACGTAGGGTTTACAAAGTGGGATTTATTTAGTAGGATATGGTAAAAGAACATAATATAAGAAGAGCAAAAGAAGCAGATTTACAACAGATTAAAGTGCTTCAACAAGCAAATCATTTCAAGAAAGTTAGTGATACTCAAAGGAGAGGGGAAGAAAAGTTCACAAATGCAACTTTCTCTAGAATAGAATGGGAATTAAAGATTATTTTAAAGGTAAAAAAATGTATGGGACAGTTACAGCATTAGCCGGGTTTAGTCTGATAGGGATGGTTGTTGGAGGAATTGCATCAAGTTACTACACTCCTTCAAGTATTGCAAGTGAATGTAGAAATCTCAAGAGAGATGTTGAGGTAATAACCTTCCAAGAATTACCAGAAATGATACCCAAAAATTCATTAATTCAAGACAGAGAGCTTGCAGATAAGGTTCAGAGCGTTATAGAGGATCCAGAGGTAGAAAGGTATTTACAATTACAAGAACAGATAATTGTAGATAGGGATGACAAAAAGATAGATTATTCAGGTAAAGGGATGTTAGTGGGAGCTATTCTAAGCATTCCATTTATGATACGCACTTATAGAAGGGAAAATAATAAAAACATTAAAGAGTAATTAGAATATTTGAATAAGATTAAAATGAAAAAAAGAGGGTTTTTTATTGTATTAGATGGAATTGATGGCTCCGGAAAGAGTACGCAGATAAAGTTAATTGCAAAATATTTTCGTGAAGGAGGTAAGCAAGTTACAGTCACACACGAACCCTGGAAAGGAAAATATGGAAGACTTATTGACAGGCTTGTTAATAGTGAAGAGGGAAAAAAACTTACTGCCAATGATTGGCTTGAGCTCTTCACTAAAGATAGGCTAGAGCACGTTGAGAAAGAAATAATTCCCTCACTCAATAGAGGAAAGGTAATTTTGAGCGACCGCTATTATTACTCGACATTGGGATATCAACTCAAAAAAGAGGAATGGAATGCTTACACTATTAGTATAAACATGCGGCCTGATTTAGCAATTATTATTGACGTTCCGGTTTCTGTTGGGATGAAAAGAATTGAACAAGATATAAGTAAAAAAATCAGGGTGGGAAGTAAAACTGTTTTCGAGAAGAAAAAGATTCTTGAGAAAGTAAGTAAAAAATTTAGACTCATTCCTAAGTATATTAGAGATAATGTTAAGGTTGTTGATGGCGAAGGAACTCCAGCGGAAGTTTTTGCTAGGATTGAGAAAGAGTTAAGAAGATTGACAGATAAGTAAAACTCAGATACTTCCTAAAGAAATGAAAAATTTTATAACTATTAGGATCTAAATTAAAACATGATAATTTCTGCAAAAAAGATTCTTGAGTTAAATGGGAAGTATAAGTTAATAGAGAATATTGCAGACCGCGAGAAAAATCCTGAGGGGGTAGGAATTGATGTGCGAGTAGGTGAAGTCTACAGGTTAAAGAGCGGCGGATTTTTAGGGGTTGATGAAAGAAAAACGCCAAATATTGAGAAAGTTGCAGATATTAAAAATGGGGACAAAAAAATATTTCTTAAGCCGGGTGATTTTGTTCTTGTAAAGACAATAGAGAAAGTCAATATTCCATCAGAAAAAATTCCCATCGGGGATGGAAAAGAAAAAGTGTTTTTGATGCTTGATGTATATCCAAGAAGCACTTTACAGAGATGTGGAATCTATTTTATGGGAACAAAAACAGATCCAGGTTACTTCGGAGAGCTTACATTCTCCCTAGTAAATGTAGGGAATGTTCCCTTCGAGCTAGAGTTAGGAGCTAGAATTGCTAACATTGTGTTTAAGCAGGTTACAGGGGAATTAAGCAGATCTTACGAGGGACAATGGAAAGGTGGACGAGTTACAACAGAAGATTTCGAAAAACAAATTTAAGAGTAAATTTTCAGATAAATTCGATTCTACAGACGTAGAAGCAGAAGAGAAAGATATAAAAAGCTTAGAGAGCTCCAATTCACGAGGGAAACTTAAAAGTTTCTTCATTAAAAAATAAAATGGCGAAAAAAAGAGTTAAAAAGAGAGTAGGCAAGAAAAGAGGAGGAAGTAAGGCCTTTGGTGGATACACAATCAACTTTGGAAAGTGTTCGCATTCAGCAAGGCAAATCTTCGGATCATCCCCAGTCGCGCCTTCACAGATGACGAAAAAGCTTTGGGCACATATCAAAGCTTGTAAATTAGCTAAAAAATAACTACTCTAAGTAAAAATTAATTAAATTTATTTTTAGATTTTATTTCTTTTTTCTTTTTAAGATGGTAAAATTCAGGTGGTATGCTCTCAAATTGACCCTGTTGGTTATCATTATCTACATTCTGCAGATATTTTTCTCAAGTATTACAGATAACCTTGTTCTAATTTCTTCAGATGTATATGAAAGGCCTTGGATTCTTGTTACGGCAATTTTTCTTCATGGAAGTTTACTGCATTTACTTTACAATTCTTTCGCGCTCGCTCTTTTCGGAAGCATTCTCGAGAAGAAAATAGGAAGTTACAATTTCCTGCTTATTTTCTTTTTAACTGGGATTATCTCATCTCTGGCTGCAGCTTTATTCTATGATTCTGCCCTAGGAGCTAGTGGAGCAATTTTCGGAATTATTGGAATGCTTGCTGCAATTAGCCCTTTACTTATAGTGCCTGCATTCGGAGCTCCAATGCCGGTACTCATGGCAGCAATTTTGTGGGCACTAGTGGATTTTATTGGCCTTACAGGACAATCAGGAGGAATAGCAAATGCTGCACATCTTGCTGGTCTATTTTCTGGCCTCGTAATCGGATTCTTATTTTTCAGGAAGTCACATAAAAGACAGAGTGAAATTTTAGAGTGGAAAAAGAATTACTAAACTCGCAAGAAAAAATTTATAAGTGAAATTTTCTCTAAGCTACCAGAGAAAAAAGAGGATGGTAGATATAAAACTGATTGAGAGGCTTATCGATGCTCACGGTGTTAGTGGTAACGAGGAAGAAGTTAGAACCATAATTAGACGAGAAATTGAAAAGTATGTTGATGAGACCTATGTGGACAAGTTCGGAAATCTGATTGCTCATAAGAAAGGAAAGCCACCTCGCGTAATGCTCGCATCTCATATGGATGAAGTTGGCTTAATTGTTAGGAATATTACTGATAAGGGGAATTTGTATGTGTCAGTTATAGGTGGCCTCGATCCTGTTGCCATGATCGGACAACGTGTAGTAATCAATGCAAAAGAAAAGGTTTATGGAGTTGTAAGTAATGCGAATTTAAGTGATGGAATACGCGTAGAAGAATTGCCAAGGACCAAGGAACTTTTTGTTTATACAGGATTAAGCAAGGACAAATTGAAAAAAATAGGGATAGAGATAGGGTCTTATGTCGATTTCATCAGTGTTTATCCTTTATGTTGCGGTGATGTTGTTTTTGGAAAAGCTCTTGATGACAGAATTGGTTGCTACATACTTATTGAGCTTATAAAGAGGCTTAAGAATGCGAAGAATGAAATCTATTTTGTGTTTACAGTTCAGGAGGAAATAGGCCTTTTCGGTGCAAGGACTTCTGCATATCAAGTTGAACCTGCATGGGCAATTGTTATTGACGTTACCTCTACAGATGATGTGACTAATGTAGCTAACCCCACCAAAGTTCTTGGAAATGGTCCTTGCTTAGTTATAAAGGATGCAGAAATGATAACTAATAAGTGCATAAATGGATGGCTTAAGGATATTGCACAGAAGAAGAAAATTCCGCTTCAACTTAATGTTACAGAAGAAGGGACTACAGATGCCCTAAGCATTTCACTTTCCAAGGGAGGGGTGCCATCAACTTCAGTCGGAGTGCTTGTGAAGAACATTCACTCAACGATAGGAGCTGCATCTATTAATGATGTTGACAACTGTATTGCCTTACTTGAGGAGCTCATGAAAAATCCTCCTCTTGTTTGTTTGGTTTGATTTAATTCTTTTTGAAAAAGAAAAAAGAGGAAAATGAAAACTTGTGTAATTGCATTAGGTGGAAATGCACTTCTAAAAAAGGGAGAAAAAGTAACTATATCAGTACAATATAGAAATATTGAGAATACAATAAAGAAGATTTCTTTTCTTGTACAAAAATATAATTTGGTTATTACTCATGGGAATGGCCCTCAAGTCGGGAATGCACTTATAAGAGTTGAGGAAGCTCTTGGTAAGGCCTATGCGCTGCCGCTGGATGTAGTAGTTGCAGAGACCGAAGCTGAAATAGGCTATATTATTGAACAGGTTTTGGGAAATGAATTAAAAGCCCACCACTCGAAAAAGGCGGTTGTAGGTATACTAACACAAGTTCTTGTTAATAAGAATGATGGTGCATTCCAAAATCCAAGTAAATTTATTGGACCTTTTTATGGCAAGGAAGAGGCTAAAAATTTAAGACTGAAGGGGTTACATGTTAAGTTAGATCCAAGGGGAGGCTACAGAAGAGTTGTGGCGTCTCCCACGCCCTTAAAAATTGTTGAATCTGATATAATAAAAAAATTAGGTAAGGATACAGTTATAATTGCTGCGGGGGGAGGGGGAATTCCTGTTTATGAGGAAAAAGGGAAAATTCATGGCATCGAGGCAGTTATTGACAAGGACCTTGCGTCAGCAGTTCTTGCAAGAGATGTTTCTGCTGACTTATTTTTGATAAGTACTGACGTTCCCTATGTGTATATAAACTTTAAAAAGAAGAATCAAAAGCCACTAAAGAGTATGAATGTTAAGCGAGCGATGCAATTTCTAAAACAAGGACATTTTGGAGAAGGTAGCATGAAGCCGAAAGTTGAGGCTGCAATTAACTTTCTATCTTCAGGAGGAAAAAAAGTAATTATTACCTCTCCTCAAAATGTTGAGAAGGCTTTAAAAGGGAGAAGTGGGACTATAATTGTAAAGTAAAAAGCACTGAAAAAGAGGATGGGAAAGATAAAGAAAGTAAAAAATGCCATCATTATGGGAGCTGCAGGCAGAGACTTCCATAATTTTCTAACTTATTTTAAAACCAATAGGAATTATAATGTTGTCGCATTCACTGCTGCACAAATTCCATACATTGAAAGAAGAATTTTTCCTAAAGAGATTGCAGGCAAACGATATCCTAGGGGAATTCCAATCTTTCCGGAGGAGAAACTTTCTGAATTAATTAAAAATCTTGAAGTGGACAAAGTATACCTCTCATATTCAGATTTATCGAATCAGGAAGTTATGGAAAAGGCTGCTCTAGTTATTGCAAATGGAGCTGATTTCTCACTTTTAGGAGCAAATGCAACAATGCTCAAGTCAAAGAAGCCAGTAGTTGCAGTTACTGCAGTTCGCACTGGGGCTGGAAAGAGTCCTACAACAAGGACAGTTGCCAAACTCCTCAGAAGGAAAGGTTTACGTGTAGTGATATTAAGACATCCAATGCCTTATGGGATACTAAAGAAGGAAATTGTTCAGAGATTTTCTAAGCTCGAGGACTTGGAAAAGCAAAATTGTACTTTTGAAGAGCGGGAGGAGTATGAGCCTCATTTACTGAATGGATTTGTAGTTTATGCTGGCGTAGACTATGCAAAAATTCTCGAAGCTGCTGAAAAAGAGGCTGAT
This sequence comes from Candidatus Woesearchaeota archaeon, assembly GCA_964361585.1. Lineage (GTDB taxonomy): Archaea > Nanobdellota > Nanobdellia > Pacearchaeales > UBA12030 > CAYIBB01. The sequence goes on from CAYIBB010000022.1 coordinate 7,124, forward strand.
GTTATCTTGTGGGATGGTGGAAACAATGATTTGCCATTTGTAAAGTCTGACTTACATATTTGCATTGCTGATGCACGAAGACCAGGGCATGAGGTTTCATACTATCCTGGATTCTCGAACTTGATGATGACAAATGTTGTAATAATCAATAAAGTAAAGACCGCAAAAAAATCTGATATTCGAATTATTGAGGAGAATGTAAGGAGATTCAACAAAAAAGCTGTAATTGTGAAAGCGGATATGACTAAATTTGTTGATAGACCTGATCTCATTAGAAAGAAAAGAGTTCTTGTCATTGAAGATGGACCTACACTTACGCACGGTGGCATGAGCTTCGGAGCTGGGATTTTGACTGCGCAAATGTATGGCTCTAAGATAATTGATCCTAGAAAATATGCTGTAGGAAGTATCAAGGATATCTACAAAAGGTATGGGCATATAGGTAAGCTTTTGCCTGCGATGGGTTATGGGAAGAAACAGATTCGTGAATTGGAGAAAACGATAAATAGAACAAAATGCGATGCTGTAATTATTGCAACTCCTTTGGATTTAAGGCGCCTGATAAGAATTAATAAGCCTGCTGTCAAGGTCAATTACGAACTTGAGGAAATCGAAGGGCCAAGTTTACATGGAATTTTAAATGTGTTTGTAAGAGTTATGAGATTAAATAAAATAAAGAATAGGAAATAAGATGAGAA
>CAYIBB010000022.1:7921-9928 GCA_964361585.1 Candidatus Woesearchaeota archaeon
ATGAGAAACTTACTTTCACTTCGTGATTTTAGTAAGAAACAAATTCTCGAGCTTGTGGCTTTCGCGCAGAGGATAAAGAAGAGTCCTAGAAAATATCGAACCTCTCTAAAAGGAAAAAATCTTGTGATGCTTTTTGAGAAGCCCTCTCTTAGAACAAGGCTTAGCTTCGAAATTGCTATGCTTCAACTGGAGGGGCATGCAATTTATTATGATTTGCAGAATTCGCCTCTTGGAAAAGGAAAAGAGAGCGTAAAGGATACTGCGCTTAACATATCTCGCTATGCCGATGCAATAATGGCCAGACTATATGAGCACGAAACACTTATTGAGATGGCAAAGCATTCGAAGATTCCTGTAATAAATGGCCTTACAAATTTCTCTCATCCTTGCCAAGTTCTTTCCGATCTTCTTACGATAAATGAAAAATTCAGAAAACTTTCTGGCCTGAATTTAGTTTATATCGGAGATGCTAACAATAATGTTACTCATTCCTTGATGTTTGCATGTCCAAAAGTCGGAATTAGCCTTCGAGTAATTTGTCCTGCAAAGAAGGAATTTATGCCAAACCCAGATGTTATTGTATTTGCAAAAAGGCATGGCAAGTTAGAAATTACATCAAAACTCAGAGTAGAGGATGCAGACATTATTTACACAGATTCATGGATGAGTTATCATATTCCAAAATCTCAGGGAAAGAGACGCATTAGAATTCTGAAACCATTTCAGGTTAATGCAAAACTTATGAAAAGAGCGAAGAAAGCAATTTTCATGCACTGCCTTCCTGCCGCTCGAGGAGAAGAGGTTACTAACGAGGTAATTGACAGTAACAGGAGCATAGTTTTTGATCAGGCAGAGAATAGACTACATATGCAGAAGGCTATTTTGCTTTGGTTGTTGAAATAATTTTTAGTTTATATTTACTTCTCTCTCCTTAGAGATTATGGCTTCTAGTACACCAAGTTCTCTTTCTAATAAGTATTCCTTAACAGTTCTTAGTTTTGATTGCAAATTACCATGAACATTCTCTTCTCTTAATAATTTAAAATTTCTAAGAGAACTTTCAGCTATTTCTTGTCCATATTTATATAGTTGCTTAACTAAATCTAAAGATTCAGTGCAATCTTCTGAGTCTGATTTTCCAATTCTTTCACTTTGATGTATAATTGCTGCAAGTTTATCTAAATCATTTTCAGAAAAGGTTTCTCTTCTATAAATCTTAGCTAGCCTAGATCCAGGTAAGATTCTAGATACTACATTTACAGAACCACTAAAAATTGCCGTGTATAACAATGATAAATCATAGTAACTTGAACTTCCAAGTATTTCATCTAACCTTTTGTATATTCCTCTTTTGATTGTGTTTGAATCTTGATTCATTAGATATAATTAGAACCTTGGATATAATAAACATTTCAAATCCAAAATTTTTTAAATTAAAAATTCCTTCTTAATGCATGAAAAAGAGGAATGGGTTCAGGCTCTTTATTAATGGTGAGTGGGTAAAGTCAGAATCTGGGGAAACATTTCCCAGCATAGATCCTGCTCGGGAAAGAGTTCTAGCATATTTTCAGCAGGGAAATGAAGAAGACGTAAAAAAGGCTGTAGACGCGGCAGGGGGAGTATACGAAAAATGGAGTTCAACTCCTGCTCCTAGACGAGGTGAAATTCTTTACAGAGCAGCACAACTTCTTGAAAAGAATAAAGGGAGACTTGCGCATATCATGACTCATGAGATGGGAAAAGTGTTGAAAGAAAGTCAAGGAGATGTACAAGAGGCTATTGACATGACCTACCTTATGGCTGGTGAAGGAAGGCGTTTGTTCGGCTACACAACAAAGAGTGAACTGCCAGATAAGTTTGCAATGACAATAAGGCGGCCGATAGGAGTTGTGGCCTGTATCTCTCCTTGGAACTTTCCAATTGCAATTCCTGCATGGAAAATCATGCCTGCACTTATTTGTGGAAACACAGTAATTTTCAAGCCCTCTTCTGACACGCCCCTCTGCG
>CAYIBB010000023.1:0-9492 GCA_964361585.1 Candidatus Woesearchaeota archaeon
TTCCGATCTATCTTGAGTTTAAAAACATTACTAATCAGTGATAATTCACAAAGATTTTTAAATGAAATTTCTTTCCAGATAGATGCAAAAAAGAGGGAGCACAAAGGATAGTAAGAAGAAAGCTGATTTAAACCTAGGACTTACATTTATAATTTCCTTAATAATTATTGCATTTATTACAGTTGCCGCTTTTTACACATTGAGGAACTTTTCATGCAGAAGTGAGCAAGCTCAAGTGCTTTCTATAATCACGAGTATGAAAGAAGATGTGGAAAGAACTTTTTACGCCTCCCAAGGATCACAAATAGCTTTCAGGTTTGAAATGCCCCAAGTTTGCAACAAGATTGAGAGAATTTGTTTTGCGAATCCTAATAAGCGATATACTACACAAATAGATAACAAATTGAAATTTTTCATTGATAAGTATAAAGGTAAGGATATGGATTTATTTTTCTACCCTCCGGAAAGTTACCGAAAACTTGGAATTAACGAGGCTTACGATATTCCATTCCTCAATGCTACTATAAACCCAAATTGTTACACTGTAGAAAAAGAGGTAAAGCTATTATTTGAGAATGAAGGGAAATATGTTATTGTCAAATAAATTCCTAAAGAACGAGAAAGCACAATTTACTGCAGTGCACTGGATTCTCGTATCAATAATTGGTGCTACTATAATAATTTTTGCTCTCGTTTTTGTAGGCAAGACTCGGCCCTCACAAGAATACCAAAATAATGCTATCCTTGTTAATTACGTAGATCTTTTTTTTAATCCCTTCACTTCAGGAGTTGGAAGTACAGGTAAAGAGATAAAGTTGCCATTTCAAACAGAAATTTCTTTCTCCTGTGAAAGCGGAGTTGAAAAAATTACCCTAGGTAAAGGTATTTCAGCCTCCTCGAGGGAGATTAAAGATAAATTTATTTTTGCTAAAGATAAAATTCTGACAGATAAAATTTTCATCTTTTCTCAGCCTTTGAATTTGCCTTATGAAGTTTCAGATCTAGTAATAGCTTTCGACACGCAAAATAAGTATTGTCTTATTTATGATGCAGATAGTAGGGATTTTGTGATAAGCCTTACAAATGAATTAACTGATATTAGGGATAGTTTTACTGCATGCAACTCCATAAATTGCTGTTCTCAAGATTCTAGAGTTATTACTTTCTATTCGTCTCCAGAAGCAGATGTTAATATAGTTAATAAAGCAGAGGAATTTGAATATGGAATTGTAAACTTTAAAGGGAAACAAAGCTTCTTCATTGATAAGTCCACCTTAGTATCAGCAATTTTTTCAGATTATGAAATTTATGATTGTAACATTAAGCGTATTGGTAAGAAAATTTCCCTTGCTTCAGGAATTTATGAGGAAAAAGCCACTCTCTTGGACTTGAGGGAAGAATGCTCCTATATTAATATTAACAGCAAGATTACAGAGCTAAGCAAAGAAGCTGAAGCTTTCAGCAGAAACCCCACGCTTATAGGAGCTAAGAGTATATACGAGTATTCAGAGGAGATCAAAAAATTAAATCGAGGACTGAATTGTGCACAAGTGTATTAAAAATTTGATTATTATACTAATACTAAATTCTCTTCCAGTTCACTTCCAGCTCTTAATTTTCTTGAGTTAGAATTAGGTTTTCCATTATTCTTGTTATGAACATAAACTAATACTCCATCACTTCTAAAAATTTTACCTTCGCCACTAACAATAATCGAGCCTTCAAGTTGGTAAAGGAACTCGTGCTTACCATCAAAAGGCATTAAGGCGCCTCTATCTATAAAATGTTCACTTCGTAAAGTGAAATAGTTAACTGAACCTCCACCTTCAGGAGAACATGCAATCTCAATTAGGCCATGTCCATTCTCATAAATGTCTCTTATTTTCACTCTTCCCATTTTACATCTTTATCCTTATTAGTTATATATAGCCTATAAATAAAGAAGAGTAGTCAGGTTAGATGACAACTTTTATAAACTTGGCTGGACTTAGAGCTAGGAGTTAAGAGAAAATGGAGCTTAATTTACAGAAACTTGGGCTAACTAGGATTGAGTCTAAAGTATACTATACACTTCTCAGATTGGGCCCTGTAAAAGCCACTGCACTTATTACAGAGACTGAGCTGCATAAAGCCACTGTCTATGAGACTCTTAGGATGCTTATGAAGAAAGGGCTTGTAAATTATACGACTAAAGAGAAGGTTAAGTACTATGAGGCTGCAGATCCTACATACTTATTACATCTCATTGAAGAAGAAAAGGAGAGACTCTTGGAAAAGGAAAAGACAGCCACCTCTTTTATCAGTGAACTTAAAAGAATGAAAGACTCGGTAAAAAAAAGGGAAGTAGTGAGAGTATATCAAGGCAAAGAAGGAGCTAAATTAGTCTTTGAGGACATTCTAAGCTATAAAAGTTACCTCAGCTTTTCCTCTCAAGGGGAAATGGAACATGTGATGGGTAATTATTATTATCATTTCCAGGCTCGGAAAAGAAAACTCAGGATAAGGTCTAAGATAATTATAAGTCAGGCAGACGTAAAGAAAGAATTTGTAAAAAGTATCTATGGTGAAATCAGAGTCCTGCCGAAAGAATTTGGTTCTCTAACAACTACAATGATTTATGGAAATAAAGTTATTATCTTTATTTGGGCTCAATCTCCTACTACAATAGTTATTGATAACAAAGAGATTGTTAGAAACTATTTAAATTACTTCAATAGCTTATGGGACAGAGGAAAGCCTTTTAAGAAGATTTATATTAATTGAGTTAAAGATGGAAAAGATAGGGAAACTTTTGAGAAGGGTTTCATTAAAATCTAAAAGAGGGCAAGTCAAGACTCTAGAACTTCTTATAGTGTTACTAGCTCTTGCTTTTCTGCTCACTCTAGGATTTGTGTTCTATGCCAGATACAAGGAAGTGGAACTTGGAAGAATTGATGCGGAAGTGAAGGAAAACAGGGCCAACTCCCTGCTAAGCAAGATCTCGTCAATGCCTGAACTAAAATGCAGCATCAGCTTCGGTTCTGCTTCAGAGATTAATTGCATTGACGAACTCAAGTTGCTTGCTTTTCAGAACCAGAAAGGGAAATTTGATGACCAGTTTCAAGGTCTAAGGGAAGTCAGGATTGTGCGTCTTTATCCAGCGCCAGAAAATAAAATCCAATGTGAATTTTCTGCAGCTTATCCTAAAGATTGTGAATATTGGCAGCTTTTCTCAGAGGGAAGTGGAAAAATAAAATATGAAACTTTCGTTACTCTCTGCATTCAGCAAGGTTCAGAATTTTTATGTGAGATTGGAAAATTAATTATAAGTGTTTAACTATTGAATTCAATAAGATATAATGAAGTAATTAAAATGGGATAAAGAAAAGGCGGATTAAAAATGGAGAGTGTGTACAATTACAAAAGAGGAAGTAAAAAAGCTCAGGAAGAGATGTTTGGCTTTATTTTTGTGATAATACTAGTTTCCTTTCTAGTCGTAGGAGTATTAATTTTTAGCTTTAGCAGAGAAAGAGAGCCTGTAAGCCGAGAGAACTTGAGAGTAAATAACTTACTCAATGCCATGATGTTCTACACAACAGAGTGCGAAGAAAAAAGTTTAGCGGATCTAATAGTTGCATGTAAGGAATCTGAACTAATATGTCTACTTTCAGGGCCATGCGGAATTTCTCAGGAGAATGTGGAAAGGATCCTAAAATCTTCCTTGGGGAAAGAAGACTACTACTTTCAGGCGTATTTTACAGGTATTGGCCAGAATTTCAGTATTGTAGAAGTCAAAAAAGGCACTTGTCCAGGAAATAGAGAAGCCCTTAAGGCAAACTCAATTTACAGTACAGATGATGGCAAGATAGTTGTGGAGCTCTACAGTTGCCCTTTCCCTTAACTAATGACTATACCCAATCTCGGGTCTCTAGTTTTAATGAGTCTCTAGCAAGTCTCGAGACTTCTGCTTTAATGCAATTCAGACTTCAATGCTTATCACAAGTTTATTCATGTTTAAAACAGGCTTCGCCTTTTTCAGCGTGCCCTTAAATTGACTATACTCAAACTTCACAAAGCCAATCTTGCTTAGCGACTTAAGGTCATTTCTCACTGACTTTATATCTCGCTTGAGAGTTTTGGCCAGCTCGTAAATGGATGCTGGTTTGTGTTCCTTTATGGCCCTAAGAAGATTAATTTTACTATCGCTCAAAAGAGTTCTGGCAAGTTTAATTTCCTCTAATCTTTGTTGCTCCGCCTGTTCCTGTTTCTTTGGCCTGAATCTTCCTAGAATGCCTGCTAGTCTACGGGGTAAAAGACGTATTTTCCATACCCGCTCTCTTTTCTTTTCCTCTCTATCAGCCATTTTACTTTAGGGTATATAGGGTATATTAGTCCCCATATATAAAGATTCTGATAAGGAATGGGTGGTAGATTCTACCTCATAATGGGGAAATAACGGAGAAATTTTAAAATTAAAAAGGGGAAACTTAAGGACAAGGCTCCAAAAGGCAAAATTTAGTTGTTTTAGAGAAATTAGAAAGATTTATAAATGAGTATCTCTAAGGTCCTTTAAGGCGAAGCGAAAGCTAGCCAATATTCAAGACAGATAAAAGGAGGTTAAAAAGAAATGAAGATTGGAAGAGTGATCCAAAAGATTGCTCCAATTGCCGCAAGTGCATTAATGCTAGGTAGCACAGTAGGGTTTGCAGCAGCTGCTGACTTGTCTGAGTACCCAGGACCTTTCGTAACTGCCACTAAAGTGGATGTTGCAATAGTCCTAGGAGCTGATGCCGAGTCCGTAGATGTTATCGGAAGTAATGATATCATAGGAAGCCTTGTAGTGCCTATTGCAAGTGGAGGAGAAGTAACTACAGTAGCAGGAGGAGAAGTTAAGGATATTCCGGTAAGCAGAAACTTGAACGACAATACCTATGGATGGAGTAGTGCCTTAACAGATTCAGATGTTCCTAGCTTGCTCGATAGCGAGGTAAGCATAGACATAGGATCTGTAAGCGATGACTACAGCGTTCATGAGGAAATTGTTTTTGCAGCAGGTTCAAGACTTGCAACTGGTGTTAACGTAACTACTCCAGGTGACGACTTTAAGGACAAGGTATTCATCGAACTGCCTCAAAAGTCTATAACATACCGTTATGTCTTTGATGAAGCTGTAAAGGGTGGAAACTATTTGGCAAACGCATCCAACAATGAGCCAGTTACTCTCAATATTTTGGGTAATGAGCTCGAGATCACTGCAGCAACTGGAACTACTTTCACTGCTAAAATTGGTAAGGAAATAGCCCTTAAAGTAGGCGAAAGTTCCACTGTAGCAGTAGCAGGAGTTACAAAGACTGTAAAGTTAATCAATGTTGGAAGTGGTGGTGCTATAATCGTTGAAGTAGATGGCGTTCAAGACACAATAAGTTCTGGTAGCACTAAGAGAATTAACGAAGTAAGAGTAAAGAATGATGAAACATTCTATAGTACAACCTTTAGCGAACGACAGGCAACCCTCATAGTAGGAGAGGATACAACAAAGACGTATAAGACAGGAGATGAGTTTATTGGCCAGGATGAAGATGACCCTAACTGGGTATGGCAACTCAATAATTTGAATGGAGCAGATGATAGCGGAAAGCCAAAGATTAACGTTACATGGGATCAAACATGGACTGATGATGATGAAGTACTCTATGTAGGAGACACTTTGAATTTGCCAAATAACCATGTATCTATAGCACTAAGTGGCTTGACAGAGGACAAATGGCAAGAGTATGAAGTAGAGAGGGAAAGAACTGAACTCTATAACTCCACAGGAGGAAACGATGGTGGAGGAGAGGAATGGAACAAAACTACTCAAAATACTCTAGTAATTAAAGGTCCTAGTGGAGTGAATGATGCATTCAAGATGCCATCAACGCAAACAGCAAGTGCATGCTCAGGAAAGGAAACTAACAGAATTTATATCTACGGATATAAGACAAAGCAACCTTACACTAACTTTACAGTATTCTGGTGGGATGATGCAAACCCAGGAAAGAGTCCTAAGTTCTGCTTCAGTACAGATTCAATAACACCTATAGCAGTAACAATACAGTATGATGATGCTTCTTACAACCTTGACATATTGAATGTGACTGCAGTTGACGATACTAATGTAGACTCACAACTCAGATTGACCATAGGAAGAGCAGAGCAACAGTATGTTAACGTTACCTCGAACACATCTGCATCAGGATTTGACGATGGAGTAGGAACAGACTTAGGAAAGGCTGTTGCATCCGATGTAAGAATATGCCCTGCTGCAGGAACTGTTTGTACTACGGGAGTAGGAACTGCTTTCGAGGAAGACACTTTAACAGTTGACGGATTACGCGTTTACGACCCTAAGGCGAATATTGAGGGTAATAAGTTCAAGTTTGCTATAGCAAATGACGAGAATACTGATTTCAGAGTTAACGTAGCAGTAACAGGAACAGGCGGAGGAACTTCCACAGGCGGAGGTGGAACACAATTCACCAAACCACCAGTAGGAGTTTCTGTTCTTGACACAGAAGTAAATTCTGTAAGAGACAAAAATCTCATAGTGGTTGGTGGAAGTGCAGTTAACAGAGTTGCAGCTCAGCTTCTTGGATTGAGCTACCCAACATATGGTGGCGATCCAGCATGGCAAAGTGCTACAGGTGTTACAGGTCAAGGCCAGGCTATAGTAAAGCTATTTGACTCGCCTTATGCGACTGGAAAGGTAGCTATGCTAGTAGCAGGATGGTCAGGAGAGGACTCGAGAAGAGCATCTAAAGCGTTAGCAACTGGAACTCCAGCATTAAGCGGTAATGAAGCACTTTTGGTAACAGCTACAGAACAAGTAACCGTTAAAGCATAAATTTAATTTTTTTATTTTTACTTTTCTTTTTATTTTATTCTACCTAGAATGTGTTCTAAATTACCTAGGGCGTAAGCAAAATGTTTTTATTTCTATCTTAATTGTATAGGTAACTAAGTGAAGAATGGTGAAGCCTAGAGAAAAGAGAGTTTCTGAAAAGTCGAGGAATTGGAGTAAGACTGCAATGGGAATTTTTATAATATTAATTATGGTAGCCTCCTCTGTAGGATATGTTTTTTTCTACCGCAATCCTGAATCAAATGCAGAATCCTCTATTGAGTACAATGGCCTCAAGTTCATTCCTCAAGCAGGAGGGTGGCAACTCTTAAATGCGTATGGCACTTCACTCCTAACACATCTACCTAAGGATGTGCTTTCCATTGAATGCCAGTGTGAAGGACTTACTGCAGAGAACTTGAGAGCACAGAAAATTTACTTTATTGCTCTCTCAAATGAGGAAAAGAGAGCTGCGCAGGAATTTATTGCTAATTTACCTCTCTACGCCTCGATTCAGGCTGCATGTCTTCCAGAACAAGAGTCAAGAGAAGAATGCATTGACTTGCCACTCAAGAACTGTAATGATGTTTCTCAAGGGGTTAGAGTTGCAATATTTACTGAGAGTTATAAAACAGGGGTAAAATTTAATAATGGCTGCCTTATTATAGAGGGAAATGCATCAAGTGGCTTAATTAAGGCTTCTGATAGGGCTTTTTATGAAGCCTTAGGAATAATAAAAACTGAGGATCTCGTAAGCAAGTAAAAATATGGAAATAGAAAAAAGTTCAGGGGAAATTAAGGAAGAGAAAGAAGGAATTGAGAGTGAAGAACTTAAAAAGAAGAGTAAGGATATTGATAAAAAGATAGGAATGTTTATTTTGATAGTTGTTATTGCAATAATTGTTGCCATTACAGTAATTGCAGTAAGGCGAACGCTTACTTCGCCAACATTTAAGTATGAGGGGCTTACAGTAAATCGTTTTGTGCTTGAAGGCACTAATGCAACTTTCTATTCAATGCGCACACCAGTAAAGATTTATGGTAATGTAAAAATATATGATATTTTACTAAGAAATGACCCCCGCAAACTTCAGGATATAGAGGTAAGTGAGGGAATCCAAGAGAAGATTTTAGCTCCAAAGCCTGATCAGTTCTATTTCACTTTTGATCCAGATGCACCAGAAAAAGGGTATATAGGAATAGCAATGGCAGAAGTATCCCGGGTTTTGGGAACTTATAACTATGCAATTCTCCAAATTCCAGTTACAGGAGCTAGCACAAGACCTATAGAAGGCTTTAATGAAAGCATTACTTGCGAAGACTCGAGCAATAAGAAGGTAGTTGTACTTTTCCAGTATGCCAACAGTACGGAAATTTTAGTAAATGAAAGCTATGAAAGATGTATTATATTGCAAGGAAAGGATGGAAATGAGATAATAAGAGCTGCTGACAAACTAGTTTTAGAAATTTTGGGGATTGGCTGATTGATATTTGTAAATTTTTAATATGAGCATGATCAATTCTCTGATGGGAAAATAATATAATCTTATGATTTAAAAAAATGGATCCTAAAGTTCTTGTTGGATGTCCAACTTCAAATCATAAAGCTTATTGCTTGCCACAATATGTAAATACCATAAAGAGTTTCTCGTATAAAAATTATGATGTTCTGCTTGTGGATAATTCAAAAACAGATTCTTACTTAGAAAAGATCAAAAGCCTTGAAATTCCTGTAGTAAAATCTTCTTATCATGAATATGCTCGCGACCGAGTTATTGAGGCAAGAAATGTTTTACGAGATAAAGTATTGCAAGGAGACTATGACTATTTCCTTAGCTTAGAGCAAGATGTTATTCCACCTAAACAAGTAATCGAGAATCTCTTGGGCTGGAAAAAGCCAATAGTTACCGGGATTGTGTTTCATCTTTTTCCCCTAGATTCAGAATTTAAGGAATTCAAGGAGATCCCTTTAATTGCTTTACAGGCTAAAGAAAAAGGCAAGCTTTCATTTTTTGATGCATCTTCAATATCGAAAGCAAGAAAGGGACTTGTAAAAGTGGATTACTGTCCAATGGGCTGCGTCCTTATTAGTAAAGAAGTCCTTGAAAAAATAAAATTTCGCTATGAGTATTACCACAATACAGATAATCCTGAAGATGTGAAATGGGATGACCGCTGCCTTTGTGAAGATGCTAAATCTCTCGGCTATGAAATTTATGCTGATTTAAGTATAAAGTGTAAGCATTTGTTGATGGGAGGCTATAATATAACTATAGGTGATATGAGTAAAGTAAAAAGATATGAGGAAAAGAAATAGAAAGGATAATTGGAAAGATGAAAGTAAAGACTAGAATAAAGAAGGAGGGGAGAGGAAAAGAAGGTAAGGATGAGTATGAAGAAATTAATGAGAAAGAATATAGCGGCCCAATCAAAAGAGAAATTTTCGAGTTACTAGCATGCCCTGCATGTAAGTCTGATGTTATTTACACAAGTGATAAGAGTGCCTTAATATGTGTAAAATGCAAAAGACGATATGAAATTCAAGATGGAATTCCAATAATGATGCTTAAAGATTGAGAACGCCGAGGGAGGGAGTCGAACCCTCACAGGACAAAGCCCACTGGCTTGCTTGC
>CAYIBB010000024.1:0-8951 GCA_964361585.1 Candidatus Woesearchaeota archaeon
TCTCTTGCTGATTTTTAATGCCTCTTTATGAATTTTAGAATGCTCTTTTTTCATGAATATAAACGCCCCAGGCAGGATTTGAACCTGCGACCCCATGGTTACAACCTTTTCCAATTTCTTGGAGGGTAGGACTATCTCTTCACCATAACTATTTCTTAGTTTTAGGTGGCAAATGTTTAGTCTCTGCACCTTCCCAATTTTAAATTGGGCTTGGCTCAGGATTGCCCTCGACTTTACGTTAGGGTTTCCCTGAATTTACTCGCTTTTCATTCTAGGGTTTCCCGTAGAAGCTGCTAACTTAATGATTTCAGCATGAACTTCTCTATGGCAATTTGCACAGAGCAAATCACACTTCTCTATTTCTTTCTTGACTCTTTCCCAACTTCTGGAATGGCCCTTACTTGAAACATTGAAGTCCTTTTGTGAAGGATCTCTGTGGTGGAACTCTAGTACTTCTGAATATTTCTCATATCCGCACTTTATGCATTTCCCACCTAAATATTCAATCGCTTTCAAACGAATTTTTCGTCTTCGCTTTGCTACTGCTTCAATTAAGTACTTTCTTCTATCTTTGTAAGTTCTTGCATCTTTCTTCATGCTGAATTTCCGTTCACAGCCGTGCGCTCTACCTGCTGAGCTACCGAGGCTTATATAAGGTAGAAAAATTGTTGTTAAAAATATTTCTATTTTTTAAAATTTAGATAGCCAAGGCAAAAAGAAAATTGTCAAGGGTATAGATAAAAAAGTGGTAATAAATAATATAATTTGAAGAATGGACTACCCATTACTTAATAAAATCCCAGAAAATGAAAACTATTTGGTAGAATCAGTCAGGTTAGTCCTTACAACTTGTCCTGTTGTCGCTGGTGTTGAAGGCACCTCTACAATTTTGGCAAAAATGTGAGTTCCATTAATCCATACCTCAACTTGGTCATTATTGTCACTCACAGTGTAAGTAATATCCGAAATCTGGCCTTTTTCAGGAATTAGGGTGTTGTTAATAGCTCCTACATCATGAACTTCATCCCCAGAAATTTTTGCTGTTGCGCTATAGGTAATAGACTTTTGGGCTTCTTGAGATTTTTCAACAGTATATTCAAGCTTTACTCCATCATAAGCATGACTTATATCATCAAGAACTACAGCCCCACCAATCACAACTTGAACATATCCTGAACCATCCTCATCAAAATACATTAATTCTTCTTTTACCTGATCTCCTTTACTAGCCTTTATTGCTCCCTTTTGTGTCCATTGGTCGAAATCAGCATCATATGTCGAGTAAGCAACAGTAGCGTCATCTGTCAAAGAAGCTGACTTGCTTCCATCTTGCTTTATGATTTCCAAGACCTCTTTAACTTCTTCATTCCAAATTTCCTTTCCATTTATCGTTACAGTATAAGTAAATTCTTCTCCTTTAACAACAAGTCCTGTAAAGAAGCCTCTGAAGAAGTAAGCTATGACCCCAACAGCCACAAGAGCCACAAAGAGGGCTACTACAAGTTTGATATTAACTTTCTTTGGTTGCTCTGTCTTAGGAAAATAAACTCTCTTTACATCCTGAGCAGGCTGTGCTGGTTGCCTTGGCTCTGGCTTAGCTTCAGGCTTCTCAGGCTTTCTCTTCTCCTCACTTGTATCGAAGAACATTTTCTGCTATGTTTGACCTCTTTCTCTGTTAAATTTGTTGTTTTTATTTTTCTTCTGTTTATGAAGTAAAATTATGAAATCTTTTAATATTTAAATCTTTTTATTTTTTCTTTAATCTCAGAGTAGTTACTCTTCTCTATACTCATTCCCTCTATCCTCTACATCCTCGACTCTTCTGAAATGCCTCTGACCTTTCTCAAGCCATCTGTAAATGCGGGACTGCTTTGCACCTTTAAGCAGGCTGTCTATAGCCTCTCTCACCATAACAACTTCCTCAGTCTTGCCAATAATGCCGAGCTTATTTTCGCTCACACAGAGCACAACATCTCCAAGTTCCTCAAGAACTCTCTTTACTCGGCCTTGAGTCCCTATAAGGCGACCCTTTACCTCCCGAAGCCTATTCTTACTTTTTGCGTAATTCTTAATATTAATTACCTCGAATCTGCATTCGGGATCCCCAAGAAGGAGTGCATCCCCAAGTTCGAAACCAAAACAGAAAGCTTGAATTACCTTTACAGCATAATGCGCATACTGAACATCACCTTGAATGGTAACAATGCCAGAACTACTAACTTTAAGTCTTACCCCAAGCTCTTGCTCAATCTTTTTCTTATTCCTTCCGTCCTTTCCTATAAGGCGTCCAACCTTTTCTCTCTCTATGTGTAACTTTTCCATCCTTAATTTGAAATTTCCACATTTAAGAAACCTTTTCTCCTAAGCCAATCCACTTGCGCTTTTGTATACTTAAAGATAATATCTCCTCTCTTTGTAGAATCGAATTCCCATGGTTCCACAAGCACAATGTCTCCTTCCCTAATCCATAATCTTCTCTTAAACCTACCAGGGATTCTACATACTCGAGAGTTCCCATCAAAACATTTCACTAGCATCCGACTTGCTCCTAGTCTTTGCTCAAGAACTCCGAGGACCTCCTTGCCACGAGGAATTCTGACTCTACTTATTTCTTCCTCTTCACTCTCAGCTTTTCTTTCGAATCTCATTTTATTGTTTCATCTTTTTTATTTTTGTTATTAATGTATTTATTTGTATATTTTATTTATTAAATTATTTATCGGGTTAAAGTATATAAATTTAAGTTAATTAAGTTGAATGTTAGAATATCATTGCAAGGGGGATGTCCTTAACAATAATAATCCCCTCATCTGAAATTACATTCGCTTTTTTGCATGCTTCCACCGAATTCTTGCCTACAATGTTAAAAGTAGCGTTATCATCATCCAAAGCTTTTACTAACTCAACAATTTCCTCAAAGTTTTTCTTTTCACCATTGTAAAAATCCCTGTTCACATCAAGTTGCATTTTCTCGTCAGAGAATTTTTTCCCTAAAAGTTCAGAGTCGCAGATGGCAACTACCTTTCTGTAAGATTCATGAACTTTAATATAAATTTCTTTTTCTGTTTTGGCTTTGGATTTCATTTTTTATTTTTGTTTGGTGTTTTGTTAAGTGTATTTAGGTGTTATTAGTTAATTTGTCGTTATTCACCCCACCTCTAATCCTTCAAGTCCATGGCATTAATCTCACAATAAATAGATTATTAATAAATCTTAGCCCTTACGCTATGCGAAGCTCCGCAGGCTGAACAACGAACAAACAAAAAGCGCTGCTGCTTCACTAGTTCAGTGTCAGGCTTTCCACATTCTTTGCAAATAACAAACTCTCGAGCATAGGCCTCAACTTTCTGATTTATTTTTTCATTACCAATCTTTCCCACCAATACTAGTTTACCAGCCTGAATAGAAGCAGGAGCTGCTAACTCCCTAGAAAGGAATTTCATCAAGTGCTCAGATGGCCTTCTCAAAGTTGCCTGAATAGAGGAAAAATTTTCTATGATTGTACGATTTCCTTCTATGCGAGAGATAGCTCTAGGAAGATTAAAGCGTTCTTCACTTTCAGTCTTCTCAGGTAATTGCGAGAAAGCTCTCTCAAGAAGTTTTTCATATTGCATTTTCTGTGAGGGGGAGAATTTATTTAAACTTTGTGATATTTATTGTTTTATGAGAATAGAAAGAATATCACATGATTATGATCTTATAGTAACCGTTAATTTAGAAGATCTTGAAACATTACAAAGTGGCAGATCTATTGGAGAAAGATATAACGGACAGGATAAGTTATTAGTCCATATGACTCATCCTTTTGATGACACGTTAGAATCAAGACTTAAATCAGTTCAACAAAAAGAATGTGCAAAAATAGATAGGGAGACTATGGACATTGAAGTTAATGTTCCGCAAGGTGTATTAAGAGATGCAAGAATACATACATCAAATTTTAGTCAGAAACTTGGGAATTTAGAAATAGTTCCATTAGAACCTCAAGGATCTTGGAGTTGGAGTAGTGCACACATAAAATTAATATACCCTAGTAGTGTAAAAATAATATATATTTACTGATGAATCGGACCTTAAATAAAACTCTAAATTATAAGTTTAATCTTCCCCGGACGGGGCTCATAAGCATCCCCTTCTTTCAGAAGCTTTTCAATGGCATCTCTTGCTTTCTCTCGGTCTTGAAATTCCTTCAGTAAGAGATTAATTTCAACTCCCTCTCCTTCGTCAAGTCTCTCGAGTAGCTTAACGATTTTGTATTTTTCGCTTGAAGTTTCTTCTTCATTTTCGACCTGGGCCAGAGTACTCTGCTTAACTGTTCTTGGAGCACTTTTCCTTTCTCCATATTCATTAATAAGTTCAAGCCTTCGGAGCAATGCTCTCTTGTTATCAACTTTTCTCAAAATTTCCGGAACTAAATAGAGTTCGTTATTAAAAGAGCGAACACGAGCCACTACCAAGATTATATTACCCATTGAAATATCCTGAAGCAATTTCGTGTCATCCTTAAAAGTCTTTAATCTTATCTGAGAACTCCCATCATCTAAAGTTAATGTGGCATAGCCATCTCTCGTGAAAGTGTCAACAACAGATGCTATCAAATTGATTCTGGAAACTTTTCTTCCTATAGCATCTACATAATCTGGCTCGCCCTGCTGTTCTACATAACTTCCTACTAAAAGGTCAGAAATCCATATTTTATAAGCAGTAAGCCTCTCCTTTATTTCCATTTTTAATATGTTTTAATTTATACCATAAATCTAGTTTTAATTTTAATAATTAAATTAAAACAATAAAATAAATAAAGTTATGCAATTCTCTGAATAAAGTTTCTCTTGGGCTCAAAAACATCGCCAGTTCTCTTTAGTTTATCCACAATTTCATCAACATCAAAAGCATCAATTCCCTTGTCTATAACTTCTCTCTTTATCTCTTCTACTGGAATTAACTTTCCGATTCTGTCCTCAAGTCTGTTAATTGCCTCTCTAACAATAATGATTTTACTTCTCTGTGAAGCTGTAATGCCTGTAGTAATTCTATCAATATCAATCTGTTGTGTCTCATAGTCAAAGCCAACTTGTTTCAGGCAGAAGTGAAGTGACTTTATGGCTCTCCTTGCATCCTCCTTCGTTACCTTACTGCTAAGCCTTGCTCTTGCACTTGCCTCGCTCAATCTTATTAATGCCTCTAATTGCCTAGCAGAAATAGGAATTGGCTTTATAATTTCCGGGCTTAGAGTAATGCTATTTCTCAAGTCTACGTAAAATTGCTTAATCTCCTTTATGGCCGCATCTGTGAGAGAGGGGCTACATTTCTGTTTGGCATATGCAATATATTTTCTTAAAAAGTCTGCACTATAATGTTTTTTCTCTCTCCTTGCATGTTCCTCGAGTACGTGGGTAGCAATACGTTCATCAATGCCTCGCTCAGGCAAGTCCCTTATCGGGAAAATCAAATCAAAGCGGTTTATTAGTGTTGGAGGCAGATCAATTTGCTCTGCAACAGTTCTGTAAGGATCAAACCTACCAAGTTTTGGATTTGCTGCTGCAAGCACTGTTGTTTGACATCTCAAGGTGGCCTGAATAGTTGCCTTGCTTATTGTAACTTGCTGTTGCTCTAATGCTTCGTGCGCTGCTGCTCTATCCTGTGGATCCATCTTTTCTATTTCGTCAATACATAAAATGCCACGGTTTGCCAACACGAGAGCGCCTGCCTCTAAACTCCAGCCTTTAAGGAACTCATCTTTAACAACGGTGGCTGTAAGCCCCGCAGAAGTTGCGGCTTTGCCAGCAACATATCTTCCTTTTGGTGCGCTCTTGCTTATGAACTGAAGGAGTACGGACTTACCTACCCCAGGATCTCCCACTAATAAGATATGCAAATCCCCCCTGGAAAAAGTATTATCAGTTCTCTTTTTCCTTACCCCGCCAAAAAGTTGTAAAGCAATAGCTTCCTTAATCTCTGGGTAACCATAAATACTCGGTGATATAAGTCCCTGCAAAGCTTCATACAAGTCAGGCCTCTTAGCAAATTCAATTATCTTTGCCTCATCCTCTTCATTAATGTCAAGCTCCTCGAATGTTTCCTCTAAAGGAATTATATTATTGGCCTCTATTGCAATGTCAAACCTAGTGGAAATGCCTTCTTTAATAGGAATTGGAACTTCTTTTACGATACCTATAACCTCTACTCTACTTCCTGGGGTAGTTCTCTTTTCCATCTTTGGCTCAACAAGATCCTCCTTAAGAAAGACAGAGATTCTCCTCGGCTGTTCACCTCCCTCAAGAATTTCAGGACTTTCCTCAATAACAAGTCGCTGTGCGTCAACAAGTTCCTTGCTCACGAGGCGAAATTTACCCCTTCTTCCACAACTGCATCTCAAAGGCTCACGAAACTTTTTATCAATCTGTAATACAGAAATAGTAGAACCACAAGCAGGACATTCAAAGCGTGCTGTAATAACTTGAGGCCTTACATCACTAGCCTGTCTCACAAGACCTTCCACCATTGCAATATTGTTTAGGTGCTTACTTCTTATATCTCTAATCTTTATACTTTGGGTAGAAGGCAGATTGGAAAGCCTTGTGCGAGCATTCTTTACTAGAGCAATTTCATCAAGTGCGAGATCAAAGTAGCGAAGCACATCTTCAGGCTGCTGCAAAATCGACTCGGCCAATTGAGGACTAAATTCAGCAATGCTGTTAAAATCAAGGCTAATTCCTCTCTCGCCAGACTTAGCAACTTTTCCTAACAAAGCCTTGTGCTCTTCAAAAAACTGCTTGATCTCAATTAATAATTCTTCCTGCATTTTCCCCGTTTCTCCTCTTTACGATGCTTAGGGAAATCTCCCTATATCATAATATGATAATACTACGAACTTTAAATTAATTGATGTTCCCTTTGGTATAATTAAATAATTATAACCTTGATTCTTCCCTACCACGCTCAGCTGAAACTCCAGCCTCACATTTTCAAACTGCGCAAATTCTTGAGCAGTTTTGTCATTGCATTCTCTAACTGATCCCTGTTTTTAGTGCCTGTGCAGACAAGTTTACCATTACTGAAAAGCAAGAATGTGGCATTAATTTCAGGCAACTTGTACACAAGCCCAGGAAACTGTTCAGGCTCGTACTCTGTATTCTCTAACTGAATTGTTAACTTATTCAGATCAAGAACCATGCCTACACTGCCACTAGCCACTATATTCTGAACATTAATTTTTGGCTTCTTGTCGATCTTTATCTTTACTTTGGTAAGTTTCTTAACAACTTGATTCACAACCTCTCGAACCTGGCCTACACTTTTAGTGCCAGTACAAACTAGATTCCCAGAAGAGAAGACAAGTACAGCAGACTTCGGCTTTTTAATGCGTAGCACAAGCCCAGGAAACTGTTCAGGATTGTACTCAGAATTGGTTTGAGAGCCAGCAAACTTAACTAAAGGAATGCGCTTTCCAAGAGAAGTAGTCGCCACTATATTTTGAATTTTAAGCTTCTGCCTTTTCATCTTACCTCTTCCCCTTCCTTTCTGTACTCCTAGCCATAAGGTAAATACCTTAGCCAAGCTAGCCTCTTCCTTTTCTTTTAAAAAGGGAAAGAGAGGGTATTTAAATCTTTATAAAATAAGGGCAAACCTATAAGTGGTAGTTTTTTCAAATCTGAAATAACGATTTGTAATTTTGAAATAAATTGGCTATTGTGGGGTGGATAGTTCTTATAAATTAGAAGAAAGTTCGCATAATTCTACCGAGCAAGTTTCAATTTTGAAAGATGCAAAATCGTCACATCTTATCCTCTGGCCTTGATACTCGAAGATTGGAACTATCTGGACTTCCTGCACACTCTCAAGGTCAGATGGTACTACCACAAAAAAAGTCTCACCTTGTCCTGCCTTGACTTCAGAAAGAGGGGGGAAAGGTACTTCCACGGTTTCTTTATCAGAGCTGAGCTGCACAAGGCTATCTGAGAGTATCACAAATTCCCGCTCATTATCAACTATAACATTTATTTTACTATCACATGAACATGCGGATGTCTTAAACTTTAACAGAGGGCAGTTCTGCTTTGCTATCTGTTCTGATGCCAGCGCAATCTTGCTCTGAGTGGTAGATCTGAGATAAATTGTTATTGTAACCGCCAACACAACCACAAGTGCGAGAATTATAGTTACTGCCACTATTGGAGCTATGCCTCTTTTTTTCATTTTAATACTTTTGTTTTTAAATTTTTAAAGTTATTCACATTCTAAAAGCTCAATCTTTTGTGAATTTTGATTACATATATGAACTTCCTCGTTTAGCACTACGATAGGATACGCTTCAAGTGTGCTTATTTCGCCTAATTCTGTCAAGTCCTTCCCGCACAAACGCATACCAAAAATTTTCTGAAAGCCTAGAGGTACTTGAAAGGCGTCATTACCTATCTGCCTTAATGACGTCCCATTAGTGCCTTCTATAACTACATTCCATCTTAAAATTTCGGCCTCATCACTCTTACTTTTGGACCTATCTATAGAAATCTCAAGAACTCTGCATCCATCAGTACCAACAGCGCTAAGGCAACTTGCAAAACTATCTAGAGTGTAAGTTACAGGGCATCCCTCAACTTCTAACTGTTTTAACTGCTTAGAGGAAGATAGCAAAAAATTAAGGATTATCCCTGCAGCTACTACAACTACAAGTATGGTGATTAAGGAAAAGACAGGGGATAGTTTAGTAGATTCCCCTCTTTTTTCTTTCATTCCCATATAAATTTTCATTTCAAATCTTCCTCAATACACTGTCGACAAGCTTCTCAGGCCAACCCTTAAGAATGAGACTACGCCTTATGTGTTTCTTACTATAACTTTTTTTCAGCGCATCCCCTATATACCCTTTAAGAATTACTTCCATTCTGCTTTCTCCCCCACGAGCAATGAATTTTATTAAAACTGTGATTATTACAAGGACAAGGATA
>CAYIBB010000025.1:0-8839 GCA_964361585.1 Candidatus Woesearchaeota archaeon
CAAATCTAGGACCAATAATGGCAACAAACCCCTGTGGGGAGCAGCCACTTCACCCTTACGATGCATGCAATCTAGGAAGCATAAATCTAGAAAAAATGGTTACCGATGATGACGGGAGAATTGATGTAGACTTGGAAAAACTTGAAAAAACAACTAGGTATGCAATAAGATTTATGGATAACGTTAATGATGCAAGTAAAGGACCTATTGATGAGGTTGAAAAAACAGTTAAGAGCCATAGAAGAATCGGTTTGGGGGTCATGGGATTTGCTGACATGCTTGTTCAATTAGGGGTTCCTTATGACAGTGAAGATGGAATTAAAGTTGCAAAGAGTGTGATGAAATTTATAAGTGATACTGCAAAGGACGAATCAGTTAATATTGCAAAAGAAAAGGGAGTTTTCCCAGCTTATACTGGAAGTAAGTATGATAATGGAAATCATGAAGATAGAGTAAGAAATGTTGAGCGTACTACTATTGCACCAACAGGAACAATTTCTATGCTTTATGAAGTAAGCTCTGGCATTGAGCCGTTTTTTGCTTTAGCATGGAAAAAGAATATTCGTGGTGGAGTAGCACTTAAGTATGTAAACAAGCACTTTGTTAGAATTGCAACAGAGAGGGGATTTTATAGTGCGGAACTTAGAGACAAAATTGATGATAATCACGGCAGTATACAGGGTCTTGAAGAAGTTCCAGAAGATATTCAGAAAATTTTCAGATCGGCTCATGATATTGCCTATGAATGGCACGTAAGAATGCAGGCTGCATTTCAGATATGTACAGATAACGCTGTAAGCAAAACAATAAACATGCCTTCTACTGCTACTGTTGCTGAAGTATTAGGAGCATACATGAGAGCATGGGAAGAAGGTTTGAAGGGTATTACAGTCTACCGAGATAGGAGTAAGGATATACAAGTGCTTGAAGCTGGAAAGGCAAATGCAAAGACCGACACTTCAGAAAAAGATGGTAAGACTGATTTAGAAAGGTTAGTTGTTAGACCAGCTAGAACAATTGAAAGACCATCAATAATTGAGGAAGCTGAAGATGTTTCAAAGTTTAGTATAAGAACTGGTGATGGCAAATTACATATAGCAATTACTTATAAAGATAGATTTCCGTACGAGATTTTTACAAATATGGGGCAAATAGGAACTACTTGGAGTAATACTATAACAACTATTGGAATGAGAGAAAGCAGATACTTACAAGAGGCGGCAAGTCCAAATTTAATAGAGCTATTAAAAGATTACGGGTCCACAAAAAGTGACAAACCTTATGGATTCGGCCTTAATAGAGTTGATTCACCTCAACATGCAATATCTATAGTTCTAAGATATGATTGGATAAATAGAGGACTAATTGAACAAGATGAGAATGGGATATTAACACAAATTATCTTTAAGGGAAATAAGAATCAGAAGATAAATAAAGGAGGTAATAAAAGGGATAAGTCTGAAGAGGATAACAACTCACCATTCTGTTTATCATGTGGGAGCCATAATGTTAGGTTCGAAAGTGGTTGCAGAGAACCAACATGTTTGGATTGTGGAGAAAGCAAGTGTGGTTAAATTTCTTTTCCAAGAAAATAAAAATCTCACACTTCCAAGAACAAAGTCCAAAGAACTCAAAACTAAATCCCACCTACCTTGCTCAGCGGCGTGGCACCCTTCCATACCTGTTCGAAAAGTTGCTCAAGAGAACTAGCAAAGAATTCTGTATTGATCCAGACACCAACATCATAGTTTGGGTGAACATCCTTATCATCCATTATCATAAAAAGCAGATGTTTGCCATCCACCACACAAAAGCGTGCCTTGGGCGAATTTACTGATTTTACTTCGGCAAACTTTGCAATATCTTTTGCATGCTTCGCATTCTTCTTAGTGATTGGAGCTGCAATTCTTACTCTTACTCCCCGTTTTCGGGCTTTCTCAATACTTCCTTTAAGTGAATCCAGCTTTCTGATGAGACCATCTTCCGAAGTGACAAGAGTAATGCTTTTCTCAGCCGAACGCAGAATGTAGTCAAGCTGGTTGTAAATATTATGCCTTCCTCTTATTGCTCCGCTGAAGTCAGTAGGCTCCACATATTTAATGCCTTGCGAGTGTAAAAGCCTGAGCTCGTTTAACATGTCAGAATTTTTCAGCTTTTCTAGCCTATCAGTCCTTTCCTTAGCATCCAGAGAAACATTCTTCTTTACTCTCTCAACCACTTCTTCAGGAGGCAATGCAATAAACTTGATAGGCTTGCCTAATTTCATGACAACAAAGCCCTTTCGCTCCAAGGACTCGAGAATATCATAAGTCCTGCTTCTAGGAACATTACCAATATCAGAAAGTTCGCCGGCAGTAGACACACCTCTGGAAAGGAGAGCAGTCCATACACGAACCTCATAAAGATTAAGGGCAAAAATTCTTCGCAACTGGCTTAAAAATTCCTCTCTTACTATCATTTTTTCTGATTATGGAGTTACAGCAAATATATAAACTTTTTTATATTTTTCAAGTGGTGGTGTTTGCTGCCTCTTTTTAAATTTATGAATTTAATAATAGTTTGTATTTTTAAACTTTACTAAATGCAATTCCTATTTCCTTACTGCGAATCTTTTCTTTACTTTTATGTTCTAGATTCACTGCCCTTTCAGTCAAAATCAGATCATGAGCATTAACCTTCTCCTTGATATACGGAATAAACTTCTCGAGTTGTTTTGTGAGTTCCTTATCTGCTATAATTGCTAATTTAATTTCATCCTTCTTCACAAATCCTGCCTTTTTTCTAAGGGCCTGAATTCTTCGCACAATTTCTCGGGAATAACCTTCAGCAAGTAACTCTGCATTCAGTTTCGTGTCAAGTTTCAGTTTTCCGAGTGTGAACTCCTTTCCAATTCCCTCATCGGAAAGAGAGACTTTTTTAACATTAACTTGCTTTTTAATTATTTCCTCAAGAGCATTTACTGCCTCCTTAGCAGATTCATTTTTTGTGAGCACCTCGAGTTGTGGAAGTGGCCACCTCAGTCCTATGCCCACATTTTCTCTCTCTGCAAGCGCACCTTCAATAACTTCACGCACTAGTTCAACATTCTCCTCAAGTTTCTTGTTAATCAACTTTGCATCAATTTCAGGCCACTTGCATAAATGCACGCTTTTTGCCTTTAATTCTGGTCCAGAGAATTTCTTAAGTTTTTGATAAATTTCTTCGGCAAGATAAGGAGTTATTGGAGCAAGCATTAAAACAGAATTGTAAAGAACCTTGTAAATAGTATTGATTACAATTTCTGGTTCCTCAAAAACTTTATCTCTCGTTACTTGGATATAAAATCTACTCAAATCGAGGAACAGATTCTCAAGTAGAGAAGGAATTTTATTAAACTGCAATTCCTCGAATAAGTTATTTACTTCGCTTAATGTTGAATGCATTCTTGAGATAATGTATTCTTCTTCAATGCCGAACACTTGTGACTTTAATTTAGGTTTTACATTCAAATTCTCACTATATTCAAGTAAGTAATTTGTGACATTGTAGAGAATTGCTAAATTTCTATGCCTCGTTTCTATGTCCTTCAAGTTGTAGTTCAGATCTAAGCCCGGAGAAGTGCCTCCTAGCATGTAGAAACGCATCGCATCTGCCCCATATTTATTGACTACTTCATCAGGCGAAATTATATTTCCAAGTGATTTGGACATTTTGCGCCCGAGGGAATCGTTAATGAAGCCATGCATATATACAGCCTTGTAAGGATGCTTCTCGAATGCAATCATTCCCACCACAAGGAGGAGATTAAACCATCCTCTAATCTGATCCTTTCCCTCTATGATTAGATCAGCAGGGAAAAGCTTTCTAAACAAGTCCTTTTTCTGAGGAAAGTCAAGGCATGTAAAAGAGTTAGAGCCTGCATCAACCCATACATCTAACACATCTGGAATGCGATGCATTATGCCCTCACAAGTACATTTTATAGTTATCTTGTCAATATATGGCCTATGTAAATCCTCTGGAATTTTCACTTTGCTGAGGCGTTTAAGTTCTTTCGCACTGCCAACTACAATGAATTTCTCGCATCTTTCGCATTTCCATATCGGAAGAGGAATACCCCACACAATCTGTCTAGTTATTCCATTATCTCGCAAGTTCTCGAGCCAAGAATTCATCCATCTGCTTCCTGCCCAATCCGGCTGCCACTTCACCTTTCTGTTCTCCTCGAGCATTTTCTCCTTCAAACCACTCTCTATGGAAAAAAACCATTGCCTTGTTGCTCTGAAGATTACAGCACTATTACAGCGCCAACAGTGAGGGTAGTCATGCTTGACTTTTACTCGCTTAAGCAGTAAACCTTTTTCCTCAAGTGAAAGAATAAATCTAAAGTCGTCTTTCCTTGCTTTGTATCCTGAAAATTTTCCAACTCCCTTGAGTTCGCCATTCTCATCTACAGTATTGTAAGGAGGTAGCTTGAGCCTATGCCCTATTTCATAATCTTCTGGCCCACATCCAGGAGCACAGTGCACTAGACCGCTGCCAGAGGAGGTATTTACATATTCCTCTGCGAGTACTATGGTATGCGCCCTTGGATTCTTTTTCTTCAAATCTTGTTGATACTTAATCTCGAAATAGAAAGGATGTTTGTAACGCAATCCTCGCAATTCACTTCCTTTAAATTCCTGAATCGCTTCGAAGTTTTTATTCATGAGTCCTTTAATCACACTCGTGGCAAGAGCTTTTGCAATAATCCATACTTCATTTCCCACTCTCGCGCGAACATATTCGATGTTCGGATTAACCATAACTGCTAAATTATACGGAAGCGTCCAAGGAGTTGTGGTCCATACGATCAAGAACTCTCTCTCGCCTTGCTCTAGAGGGAACTTCACAAAAATACTCTCATCCTCAATCTCCTCATAATTTAATTCATGCTTTGCTAAAGAAGTCTGGCAATGAGGACACCAATGCATAACTTTCTCACCCTCATACAAAAGTCCTTTCTCATGAGCTTGCTTAATGAGCCACCAATTTGCTTCAATAAACTCGCGAGATATGCTAATGAAAGGATTTTTCCAATCCATAAAAACTCCTAATTTGCGAAACTCTTCAGTCATAAGTTTCATATTTTCCAACGCGAAATGTTCGCACTCTTTCACAAAACGCTCAGTTCCAAAAGCTTCTATCTGCCCTTTCTCAAGGTTGAACTTTTCCATCACTTTATGCGTAATTGGAAGGCCATGCATGTCCCATCCTGGCCTGTCCCATACAGAAAAGCCCCGCATTCTTTTACTCCTGATATAAAAGTCCTTTAGAGTATAATTCCATGCATGACCCAAGTGTATTTTACCAGTAGTGTAAGGAGGACCATCAAGAAAATAGATAGCGGTTTTTTTCTTATTATCCTGTAACTTTACTCTCTGGTAGATTTTGTTTTTTTCCCAGAATTCAGAAATCCTCTTTTCAAGCTCGAGCGCATTATACATCTTAAATAATTCTGCACAAGCATATTTAAATTTTTATTGGGCTCTTAAATAAAAATAGATTAGTCCATTCCACATGCCTCATACTCTTCTATTGGAAGATAACCCGGAAAATAAGTTCTAGCTGGCCACTCCCAATCTGGATTTTGCTTTTGCATTTTATTGTAAAGTTCAAATACCTGTCCGATACATCTTCTCTCATTTCTTGGTAGTTGTTGTAAAGATTCCATTATAGTATCTTCAAGTAGATTATTAACATTACAGCACTTCAGTAATTTGCCGTTTCTAAATGTAAATCTGTCATTCCTCTCCACCCACCTTAATGCCCTCCTACCTTCTCCATCTTGATATTTCCAAATGTTTAATGTGGCGGTCGCTGTACTAATGTCCATCACACACCTATTCTGCGAATAAGAAACTGTAAGTTCTAGAACTAAGTTTCCTATTTCTGTTGCATATACTCTATTTTTATCTTCTCTCTTTAATTTTAGATCCATTTTATCTCCATTCATTCTCTCAGTTATAGTAAAAAATAATGCCTTAAATACACCAGCTATGGAAAAGCCGGCTTAAGCTATAATGAGAGAAATTAGTTGGCTGATTCTATTGTCTATTTGAATTGTTCTAATACTATTTATTCTGCTTCCAAAATTTATTTCAGCCATGTGAATGCTATTTTAGCTTGATTTATAAATTTTTCGGAAAATAAGTTTAAGACATTAATAATTTAGAATAAAATTAGACAATTAAGGTTATACTTTAATTGGTAAAGGTATTTTTATCTCTTTATCTTTCCCTGCTCTCTTTCTGAAACTAAAAATAGCTATTCCAAACACTTCACCTGTTTTCTTATCTACTCTGTGAAAGATTCCTTTTCCCATATTTTTCATATAGCCTTTTTTAGGGTCAATAGTAATTTCTAAAAAATCCCCCTCTTCATCATAATATATTTGCATTTGTCTTTTCATTTTAGTCCTTTTATTTTATCAGTATAAAAAGATGTTATAACAAAACATTTATTGTTTAAATATTTAACTGCAACCAAAAGATAATTTTCTGATTTTCTTTCTTTGAAATATTTGAAGTAGTATCTTAAATTTTCGTCAAATTCATCAAATCTTATTGTTAGCGGCCTCTTTAAAGTTATTTGTATATTATCTAATTGGTCAAACATATAAGGATGATTAGCTAAGATGTGTTTCCACCTTTCTTTAGATAGATGAATCCTCTTTCCAGTTTTATCAGTAACCTCAAATTCTACTCCCATTTTAAACATAAGTAGAAATCCTTTTCTCTATATCCTTAAGATCAGAGGCCGAAATTCCTTTGAGCTTGTCCTGTTCCCGAAGTCGGATTTTTTCAAGAAGAGCTGCTGCAAGAGCTCTTATTCTGCGGGCTTCCTCATTCATTCCTCTGCTCTCGAGATATCTGGCTTTGTATATTAAAAGCCTGTATGCAACTCTGTCATGAAGATCTTGTATGTCAACCCTAGTAATGTCTTTGAAGTCAACCCTCTCTTTAAGATCGTGGAATTTCTGCATTGCTTCAGCATATTTCCCTTGCTCCATTAACTTTTCTATCTGCCGCAACTTCCAGGCTGCATAATATTGCTTCAAGTTGCGAGCTTCCTTGAATATGAAGTAGGCTGCTATTGAGCCTACAATTACTACAATAATCCAAGTTAGCAATGAACAAGTTCCGAAGATTGCTCCGAAGATTGCCAAAAGCGCAGGAGGAATTGCGAATGGGGATGCTTCCTTTACTTTCTCAATGAAATCTTGCCACTTGTCAATCTGTGCTAGCTTTGCTTTCTTATCCTTCTCATTAAGTTCCTTGCTTTCCTGAACTCTCTTTCTAAGTTGCTTTAGATGTATGTCTGCAGATATTGTGAATGCAGCTGCTGCTATCAAAATAATAAGGATAATAATGAACCAGATTCTACAATCTTTTTCTGCTTTAAGCACTCTGATGCCATAAGTTTCTTGTATGCTGGAACAAGCAGGGCAGTTAGGGCCTCCGCAATCAACGCCTTCCTCATCAAAGTCTTTAATGCCATTAAAGCAGAAGTCACAGTATTTCTCAACAGTCAAGTTACTTCCGAAAGTAATGTATAAGTGAGGCTGCTCATTAAATAGTTCGAGCTTTATGCGCGAGACTTCTCTGCCTGTTCTATTATCTCTTAGAATTACGTAAGGATAATAGCATTGTATTTTTCTTGAGGAGGTGACATCTGCTCTTGTATCACATTCTACTATATTTCTTACTGGTGGTTTGCACCCCTTGATGTCTACACAATACTGTTCCTTTATCTCTGAAAATCCTTGAAGTACATCACCTGTAACTAACAAATCGTTTATGTCATAAGTGAGCTTGCATTCGCCGTAGTCCTCACATTGATAATATGGAGTACATCCTTCTCCGGGTCCTGGGATTATTATTTCAGATGGAGTGCAACAGCAATTTCCTGAGCTACAGCCAAGGTTTCCAATGTCGACTTCATCTTCAGAGCATGGACTTCCAGGGGGATTTGTAGTTTGAAGTCCTGTGATTGGTGGTGTTTGAGGAGTTTGTGGAGTTTGGGTGGGAGTTGGGGCAGGAGTTGTGGTAGAGTGAGTTGAGATTGGAGTGTATACCTCTTGTGTAATGGTTTCAGTAACCCTTCCTGTTGTTCTTCCTATTCCTCTTCCACTTCCTCTAAAGATCTTTGTGAACTTAATCTTATCAAGGCTAGAGGCTGTTTCTGCGCTTAAAGGCTCTACTACAGTTTTTGCTGCCTCTACTGTTGCATTCTGTGCCTGAATTATGAAATTCGAACTAGAGGTTCTTGCCTGCAAACTAAACTGCTGAATTTCTATCACAAAGCGTTGAAGTCCCCTTACTTGTGTTTCAGGCTGAGGAATTGCAGGAGCTGTAGGCGGCGTTGGCAAAGGTCCTGTAGTAGTTGTAGGGACCTGAAGCGCAGCTGCAGTTTCCGGAGGAGGTTGCTTGCAAGTTCCGGAAGTGTATCCAAGTTGTATGCATACAGCATCGCAGTTCTCTGTAACACAAGGTCTTCTTACAGGAGGCTGCTCAAAGAAAGTGCCGCAATCATTCAGATCAGTGCAAGTTCTTGTTTGCTGCCCATTCACACATTGACCCCATGGGCCGCAATCCCAGTTTTCATCACATATAGGAGTAAGGCCTCTGCACACTGCTTGGCCAGGAGTTGGCTCATCACAGAAGTAATCTACTGGACATTGCACAGGGGCAGATTCAGTACATGAGTCAGTATCCCAATCTGTTCTGCATTCTTCATATGTATTCCCACTTACACATACCTTAGTTCCATTTACACATTCATCATGACATCCTCCTCCATTACCTCCACCATTTCCAGG
>CAYIBB010000026.1:0-8741 GCA_964361585.1 Candidatus Woesearchaeota archaeon
GATCCAACCCTCGAGCAAATGCCTCACTTTTTGAGTGATCTGTTATTGCAATATACTCTCGCTTAAGTTTTATTGCAGCCCTTACCATTTCCTCTATACTGTTAGAGCCATCACTATACTTCGAGTGTATATGTAAGTCTCCTTTAATGTCTGAAAGTTCTATAAGATTTGGCAACTTTCCACCCTTCGCAGCCTCAATTTCGCCTCTGCCTTCTCGAATTTCAGGAGGCATTATCTTTAATCCTAGCCTTTTGTAAATTTCTTCCTCACTTTTACCCGCAACTCTTTTTTTTCCTCGGAATAGGCCGTACTCGCTCAACTTGAATCCTTTCTTTATTGCCAACTCTCGTAACTTAATGTTATGTTCCTTACTTCCTGTAAAGTATTGTAGTGCAGCCCCATACTCATCGTCTTTCAGAACGCGGAGATCAGCTTGAATTCCTCCTTTTAATATGACTGTACTCTTAGTTTCTCCTTTTGCAAGAACTCGTTCAACTTCTGAAAGGATGGTAAGGAAATCCATAACTTTTTTTGCATTAGAAGTTGTAACAAGAATATCAATATCTCCTATAGTCTCTTTCATTCTTCTCAGAGATCCTGCAAGACTGATATTGTGCACTTCTTTAAGCTTTTTTAATTTTACAACGAGTTCATTTGCGAGCAACAAAGCATTCCCAAGAAGCATTCTTTCCTTGCCCTTCTTAAACATCTCAATACCCCGAACAATATTTTCCTCTGTCTTTTGTCCAAATCCAGGCAGCTTTCGCAACTTTTTCTGCACAATAGCCTTTTCCAAATCAGCAATGTCCTTAATCTTTAGTTTTTTGTAGAGAAACATTGCCTTCTTTGGCCCGAGTCCCATGACATCAAGAAGATCAGTAAGGCCTCTAGGAAGTTTTATCCTTAGTTTTTCATACTCCAGCATATACCCTTTTTCCAAATACTCGGAGATCTTCTTAGCAAGTCCTTCTCCAACTCCGGGAATCCTCATGAGCCCCTTGATGCCGCCTTCTTTGTAAATATCTGAAACATCCTCGCCTAAGCTTTCAAGTGATTGCGCAGCTTTTCTGTAAGCTCTTGGCTTCCACTGCACATTTTCAAGCTCAAAGATGTCAGCCATCTCATAAAATATTTTGGCAAGTTCCTGATTCTTCATTTTACCCTTTTGTACTCTTTTCTTTTTATACTCGAATAAAGTTTAAAAAATGTACTAGAGTTAATTTTAAATTTCTTTTCATTCTTAAGATATTATGATAACCGAAGATGAATTGAAAGGCGCAAGGGTAAAGAGTGTACACCAAATAGCTAGGAGAACTAGTAAATTTACTCGAGTTTCTATTAGAGGTTATATAACACTAGAGGATACATTAGATAAAGGAGGAAAATTGGAGGATTACAAACATCTTCCTATAGGATACAGATTACCAGCTTATTTATATGATAACTATTTCTGCAAAGGAATTAGCGCAACTAAGCTAGCTTTTAATATCAATAGTGTAACTGGAACAGCTTATAATTCTGAGAAAATCTACTCAATGAATCGTGATTTTGCAATTCCACTAAGAAAGAAGGAGCCAAGTGAGAATAAGCATTGGTTAACACATGAGGAAACATTAAACACTCGATTGGATTTTGATGCGTTGGAGTCCCTAGCAAGAACAAAAGGTAATAATGGGATTGGTGATTATATCCTTGATCAATGTATAGGCCTGAATAACACACAAATAGCGGAAAAGATGAACAGAGAATTTAAGCTGGGAGTTAAGGAAAGACTAAAGCCTTCTGATATTGAACACGTAATTTCTAAGGCATTTGGCAGAAGAGTTTGATGGTCACTCAATAAGCAGGATTATTAATTATTCATATCAAATTTTACCAAACCACAATTCAATTTCCTTCTCTGCCTCTTCCTTGTTCCCTGAGGCATGAATGAGATTTCGTACAGCTCTATGTTCTGCATTTGCTTTCTGTATGCTATCCTTTCCAAAGTCGCCTCTGATTGTTCCTTTCTCCGCCTTGCTCGGATCTGTGTTACCAACAATTTTTCTTACAACAGAGATACCATCTCTACCCTCGACAATCATTACAGTAACTTTACTTTCTTGAAGGTAATTCTGCAAATTCCTTACGACCATTAAGCCTATTTCTCTGGCTTTTTCTTTGTCGGCATCTGAAGTATTCTTCTTTCCTATAGAAATTAAATACTCATCTTCTTCTGGATAATGTTTACTCAAAAGCCCAGATGATGCAAGGACTTTTTTTATCTTACTAACTCGAAGTCCTGCAGAATGGAATCTTCTAATGACTTCAGGAGTAATGCCAAGCTTCATTCCATCAGGCTTAATTATAACAAGAGTTCTTTCCATTTCTAATTCGAATCCCATAGTTTTAAAAAGATTTCTAAAAATTAGATTTGGGTTAGAAATTTTTACAACCAAGTCATAGTAAGAAATATTAATAAATAAATCCCACATAGAAAGTAATGGCTACTTATCCCAGTTTTGATAATGCTACCCAACATTATTCACAAATATTGGAAGAAAAGAGACCACAACTTACCGAAGGAGAATGGGAAACAATAGAAGCATGTATTAGAGAGGTCTCAAGACATGCTGCTCAATACATTTGTGATGCATTTAGTGCTGCATTGAATTATACCAATCAACAAATTGACGAAAGAGTAAGTATGGCAAGGAAGAATATTGAAGGGAAATTAAGTGATCCTATCTAGCTCTATGATCATCTCAACCCTGGCCTTGCAGCTCTTCCCTTTCTGCGGTACAAGTAAATTCCTCCTTCGAAAGTGTATCTGAAATATCTCTTTCTTTCTCTTTCTGCTTCCTCAACATCCTGCCTATACCAAGACGAGAGAATGTAGGCTATCCAAAGTGCTACTATAATAGTCATTATGACGATATGTAATGCAGTTATCATTTTCCTTACCTTAACCTATCATAAGGAAAATTTTTAAATTTAAAAGCTTTTCGAGGCCATGGCAAAAGCTTCTAAAGCACAAAAGGAATTAAGTCGTGGGGCAGTAATCTTTAAGCTAGAGAATGAGAAGCCTGTATACCTTTTACTAAAGTATGGACAGGGGTACTGGGGATTTGTTAAGGGAAATGTTGAGAAAGGTGAGAGTGAGGAGCAGACTGTAAAAAGAGAAGCTGAAGAGGAGACTGGCATCTCTGATTTAGTGATTTTGCCAAATTTCAGAGAAAAGATAAGTTACTTTTACAAACTTCAAGGCAAGTTGATTTCAAAGCAAGTAATCTTTATAGTGGTTGAGACTAAAAGCAAAGAAGTGAGGCTTTCATTTGAGCATGTGGACTTTAGGTGGCTGTCATATGGTGAGACTTTAAGAGCTTTAAATTTTAAGAATCAAAAAGATTTATTTAAGAAAGCTGACCAATTTGTTAAAGAACATTTGAAACAGAAAAGGCTTGTATAATCTGTTCTTTAAACCTAAATAAAATAACTTATGAATAACCTTAGAAAAATGACAGAGAAAATTTCAAAAGAATTGCTAGAATGGTGTCATAAAGATGAGAAACTGCATGCAAGGAAGAATGAAGAATACTTTAAACTGACAGCAGGACTAGATTATGATAAGAGGCTTCTGAAGGATCTTGAGAAGCAGTCAGCAGTGCATGCAACAAACTTTCTTGAGAGATTTAAAGATCCGGAAATTCTAAGGCTTACTAATATTGCTACTATTGCAGGATCTCATGCTCATAGGGCCTACTTAGATTTCTATGAGACTAGAAATAAAGTAATAACTGCAAAGTACAAACTTGGGGGTAAGGAAGTGAATTGGGCAACATGGAGACAATTTGTTTCTCTCAAGAGTGAACCAAAAGTCAGAAAAGAGGTTTATGATACTTTTGTGAAAAAAACTAAACTCATTTCACCACTTATAGAAAGACACTTCAACATTTATAAGAAAATATTTTCCTCTTACAAAATAAACATACTTGACTTTTATTTGAAGTATCAACCTATAAGTGAAGAAGAACTTCTCGAGTTAATCGAAAGCATGAAGCAAAAAGCAAAGAAGCCCTTCCAAGAACTTGCTACCTACTATGGAGATAAACTCCTTGCAAAGCCACTTGAGTATTACGACGACCTTTATTTTGTTAGGAACTTTATTTTTAATGAATTCGTAAAAGATTTTAGGAATCTTGATCCTTTAGTTAAAGTTAGGAAAAGTCTGAACAATTTAGGAATTAATACTGAGAAAATTAAAGTGGATGCCGAGAGTAGAGAAGGAAAGAATCCCTCTGCATCATGTCACTTTGTCAAGATCCCGGGTGATGTTCGAGTCCTTTTCAAGAAAGAAAATCCTGTAAATGACTTTTCTTCTGTGTATCATGAATTTGGACATGCGATTCATGGTTCTTCCATTTCTGAAAGGCTGCCTTACTGGACTAAGTATTGCCTTTCATCTTCCCTCGCAGAGATATTTTCAATTTTCCTGGAACAGTTTTTTAAAAGTGACCCCTATCTAAGGAACTTGATCGGAAAAAGAGCAGAGGAGCTCAGAAAGAGGTATGACTTTACTGAACTTTTCTTTGTTTCATTTTATAGTGCAAATTCACTTCTCAAGTTGAAATATTGGAAGAAAAACCTCAGCATAGAGCAAGCAAATGAACTATACTCGAGGCTAACAGAGGAATGCATGGGAATTCGCTATCCTGGGCAGTATTGGCAACTCCATCACATCATGCCAGATTCATTAATTTATGAGCCAAGTTACTTGATTGCAGCTGTGAGAGCCGCCGAGCTAGAGGAACACATTCTTAACAGATTTGGAGAAAAATGGTGGGAGGAAAAAGATGCTGGGAAATTCCTTAAAGAAATAATGAGTCAAGGCCGGGATCTGAATGTAGGAAAATTTTCAAAATTAAATGTAAATCTGTACTTTAAGAAATTGGATTTATAAAAATTCCTCTTTTTTGTAATACGCTATTCGACTATTTCCCACAATACATAGGTCAGGTTTGTCTGCACCTGAATTTCCTTCGTAGACCTCTTCGTAGAAGCCATTAATTCTACCCATAACCTCTGTTACAACATGAACATGAGGGCCATTTAAAGGCTTGAATCTCCTTATCCTGTATGCGTCCATAGTCTCTGTGTCTATGATAATGCCTTTATTTCCCACGTACCGCGCATCTCTGTAAAGTGGTTCAGCTTCTTCCAATATTTTTGGCTTCACCTCGCTATCAATATTTGCATTAAGATTTACAAGATGCACAATAAGTGACTCTAACTTGAGTTTCTCATTGGCAGTTAATGGTGCTGCTGATGCTGTTAATTGAGTTGAAGGTTGATATGTCCTTTCTGGCTTTCCATTGTTTGAAGATCGCTTATTCTTCCCTAAATGTCCTAAAATATTTTTTAGATTCATTTTACTTCCTTGATTTTATTTTAGATTTTAAGAGGCCTTTAAATTGAAAAATTACTAGATTAAAGAAAATCTGCTTACCTATACGAGTTTCTTGCGTTATACATTCCCTGAGAAATTTCATAAGAGCTGATTCTCAAATCATACTCATTACTAACATCACGAGCAGTTCGAGCTATTTCGCTTATCCTTCCTTTAAATACAGCTCCTCCTGCAATACCTCCAAGGTCACTGTGGCCATTAAAACCATTCTGGAGCCTCACGTGGCTATTGCCATCCTCATTCCTTCCCGCCTTCTCAATAGTTGCGTATGCCATTTTCTTTCTTATTTTAATTAAGTTTCACTTCTAAACTATGCAGAAAAGTATATAAAGCTGATGTTAATTTTATAAACTAGTTAGGCTTGGGTAGATTTAATAAATAAACTTTTTGACAAAATTATTAATGTGGAATTATTAATGTGAGATGAAAAAGGAAATAAAGCTTACAATAAATGATAAGAAAGTTCTAAAACTGTTGTTAAGAAATGCAAGAGTAAGCGATGCAGAAACAGGAAGGCAGCTTAAGGTTACGACTCAGGCAGCTCGAAAGATAAGGAAGAAGCTTGAGGGTATTGGAATTATTAAAGCATATACTACTGTTCTTGACTATGAGAAGATAGGAATTAAGGCTTTTGCGCTTGTTATGATGCGAATTTCGCCTGAAATGCTTGACAAGGACTCTGGTATAATGAAAGACCCTAACTTGATAAGCTCTTACAGACTTCCCCGAAGTGATATTTCACATATAGGAACTTATGCTTTCCGCGATCTTACAGAACTTGATAATTATTTTATTCAGTTTCAGAGAAAATATGGTGACAAAGTCGGAATTCATAGACTTTATATTTTCTCAAATCGCAGCTTGCTTCGCCGTTCCTCTCGGGAACTCTTTGAGAAGATTATAAATGAGATGTGAATTAGGAATTAATTTCTAGAATATCTTGCTATAGCAAGATCTAAAACTAATCTTTGTAGACCTTCTTTTTCCTCTGGTTTAGGTTTTCTTATCATAATATTTTTCAAGCCGTCATAAACTTCATCTTTACCTTCGAGGCCAGATTGGCTTACCACATGTCTCGCTAATAGATATGGCACTAAATCTTTTCTAGTATAATCCTCTCTAAATAAAATCCCAACTTTTTCAGTAGGATCAAATCTTGAATTTTCAACCGCTCTGTGCATATACTCATCAATCAAATTCAAGAGCCTTTTTCTGCGAGATTCAACTTCATCAGAATCTAGATTTCTGGTTCTAAACACAGCATTAATAACATGTTCTGCCCTTATACAGCCTGGATCTAATATATTCCCTAGAAGATTTGCTAAAACATATGCCTCTGATACCGTGAGTGGACCACTCTTGTCGTAAGCTTTTCTGAAACCCAAAAAACTTAATATTTCTGTTAGCATCTTTATTATAAGAGAGAAAAGTTTTAAACCTTTCTCTTACCTAGTCAAGATCCTGACCACATCTCCATTCTTGAGTAGATAAATTTAAAAATATTAATTAAATTATAAGTATATGGAAACTATAACCATAACAAAGGATGAATATGAGAGGTTACTCAAAATAAAAAATGCTGTAGATGTTTTTGATAAAATGATTCATGAAGAGGATAAAGCATTATTAGAGGTAGCCGAACATATTAGTAAAAGAATAAAAGAAGGAAAAATTAGACTAATTACTGAAGAGGAATTCTTTAATAAAAAGACTTAATCTTTATAATGTACACACTTAAATTTTCTGAAGAGTCTTACAAAGCTTATCTAAAATTTGATAAATCTGTGCAAGAAAGGGTTAAAAATAAAATTCAACAATTAAAAGAAGATTACAAAAAGAGAAGACATCTAAGATTAGGAAAGCCTTACTTTGTTGAAGAGGTTGGCCAATATAGGATAGTCTATGAGTTGTTAGATAAAGAGGTTATAGTACTTTTTATAGGTAAGCATAAAGACTATGAAGAGTACTTAAAGAAACACTAACGAGTCAAGATCCTAATCACGTCTCCATTCTTAAGCACATAATCACGAGGCAGTCTTCTCTTACTCCTTCCATCAATAGCAGCAACAAAATTCTTTGCAATATCACTATGAATGGCCTCAGCTAAATTCAGCGCACTTGAATTTCTTGGCAATAATAAAGCATCAGGCAAAACATTTCCATAACTGTCACTCAATTTATTCTCATTCTCAACAGGATACACAGTAATGCGCTTTAGTATCTTAAATACAGCCTCATTCAGAACTTGCTGACAGCCTGCATTGCCATACTTTTCAAGAACCCTTGATTTTATTACGCTAAGGGCCTTTTCCTGCGTCTCATTGAGACTTCCCAGAAGTTCGAAATCTGAATTACCTGGGACATATTTTATAAGTTGATGCTTTGCAGCTTCTCTTAAGGCTAATTCAGATTCTGCTGAGCATGGAATTGCGGCAAAATCCCTTAAAGTTTTTAGGTTCTCTGAAGACTCTGAAGTGTCAGATTTGTTAGCAGCTATTATAATTGGCTTAGTTTCCTTTCTTAATCGACGGGTGAATTCTAGCAAATGCTCTTCAGTCCATTCTAAAGGAGTTTCTGACAAGTCAAGTTCAAGCATGACTTTC
Source organism: Candidatus Woesearchaeota archaeon (assembly GCA_964361585.1). Classification (GTDB taxonomy): domain Archaea; phylum Nanobdellota; class Nanobdellia; order Pacearchaeales; family UBA12030; genus CAYIBB01. The sequence goes on from CAYIBB010000026.1 coordinate 8,050, forward strand.
TTTATCTGATCCTCCCTAATCTTCAGTCCCGAAAGTTGCTTTGCCAATTCCTCGGAAAGTTTCATTCTTTCTCCATGCACCTTTCTCGAAAAACGCTGCCAATTTCTTCCAATAATCTCATGCATCCAAAGGTCGATCTCATCCTGAAGGAACTTTACTTCCTCTAACACATTGTAACCAGTAGTAGGCTTGCCCTCGGCATCTGTCCTTCCACTGGCATCCAGCACATGGATTAAAACATCAGCCTCTCTTAAATCATCGAGAAACTGATTGCCTCGACCCTTGCCCTTATGCGCCCCAGGTACGAGACCTGCAACATCAATAATCTTTATTGGAATAAATCTCTGACCACCAACACAGTAACCAAGTTTAGGCTTACACTTTACCCCAAACTCTTGTTCAACGCAAGAAACTCGGACATAGGCAATGCCCTCATTTTTTTTAATGGTAGTGAAGGGATAGTTTGCTATCTCGACCTCTGCTAAGGTCAGGGCCTTGAAGAATGTTGACTTCCCTGAGTTTGGCTTGCCAACTATGCCTATTATCATAAATAGATTATAAAAGAAGACAATAAAAAAGTTTCTAAAATATAAGTGGAGAACTACCTATATTTCTTCTTCGTCTGCCTCTTCCACTTTGCTTTCTTCTTCCTCTTCAGATCCACTGGACTCCTCTTGTACTTCCTCGTCTTC
>CAYIBB010000027.1:0-8718 GCA_964361585.1 Candidatus Woesearchaeota archaeon
CGAATAGCAGCAGCCTCCAGCAGGATCAACTGGATTTCTCTTCTCTGGATTTATTTTTCTAAATTAATGAAATAATGTCAAAAATTTTTACTTGATTAAACTTCTTTAAAAAAGAAGTTTATATCCAAAGATGTAGCCGCAAAACAATTTTGTTTTGCTTTCTGAATCTCTGCCTAACTGATGGACTAGCCTACATCATGCCACTCCATTCAGATAAGGCACTCATCATTTTTAAAAATTTATATAAAATTTACATAACTCGCAAAATTTTATGTTTTCTTAGGGCTGATTTTGTTTATATATTTTTCTGTGCATAATGTACTCAAAGGAAATGTATTTAATTAATAACTGCCTAAGATAAGATGGCTAAAAACTTTCGCCAATTGGAAATTTGGCAACTCAGTTATCAACTTGTTATTGATCTCTACAAAATTACAGAAAAATTTCCTGAAAAAGAAAACAGTAATCTTGTATCACAGATAAGGAGAGCAGCTACCTCGGTCCCATTAAATATTGCAGAGGGTTGCACTAGATTTTCGAAGAAAGGTTTTCTGCAGTTCCTTGGCTTTGCGTATGGCTCTATCCGCGAACTTGAAGTCTTAGTGGAACTTTCTAAGGACTTGAAACTAATAACTGCAAGTGAATACGAGGAACTTAATGAAAAGGTGGGAAAAATTTCAAGAAAGCTTTTCACTTTCATAATTAAAGTGGAGAGAGAAAAGTGGTTTAATTGGTTTAAAAGCTAAGGATTTTGGAATGGATCTTGGAGTGGAACTTCTCTTCCAAAAATACATGCTCAGACTAATATCTCCTTAAAAACCAACTAGAGAATTTTGTTGCGAAATTGTCTGGATCTTTGTACAGATTCTCTCTCCAAAATTCTCGTTCAGTTGAATTCATCTCTCCTAGAGTTTTATTCTGCCCTTCAGGAATGAAAATTAATGAAAGTTCTGACCAATCATATTCTTTAGCTCTCCCTCGGGGTGTTTCTGCTAATGCACCTTTTACAGACGATTTGAAGTATATAGGACCTTGAAGTATTTCATCAAGATAAGCAAGGCAATTCATAAATTCACATTCTCTTGTCTTACCCTTGACCAATTTAAGTATTCCATCTGTACCTATAGTCTCTAAAACAAAATTTACAAATGTTTTTGGAAATCCCCCTAGTGAATGAATATAGAATCCAGTATCATGTACTATACATGGCTTACCTATTTGTTCGTATGCAAAGTAAATCTTGCTTCTTGCTATTTCTTCTAAATCATCGGAACGGGGTTCTTGAAATTCTACCTTATAGTGTACCAACTCAATGTCGTGTTTAACCAATACATCACTCAAAGAATTAAATTTACTTGAGTTTTGAGTGGCAAATCGAACCTCATGAACTTTATGCATCTAATATAAGAATCGAAGAAATAATAAATATTCGTTATCTCCTTAACCTCGAGGCCAAGTAGTTCCCGAGCTTGGCTTGATACTTTGTTAATTCATATTGTTCCTTTTTATTTAGAACCATTCCATCTTTATTAAAAATAACTTGCAACAAAACTCTTTCCCCATTTAGTAGTATCCTTCCCAATAATTCCATTTCCTTGTCTTCTATTCCATCTACTGTACCAGGATCTTTCCCATTTGAATATGCAACTGCTTCTAAATCCGCAACTTTGTAATGCTCGGTAACTAATCTTGTCCCTTTATCAGATAATGAAAAGCCTTTTGGTCGGTTTTCGCGACTTTCAGGACTTTTAGGGTCTACCCATCCTTGAGCTAAATTAAAAATTCCAAAATAATATTTAATCTTTCTTACTAGATAATTTCTAGTTGTACGATTATTTAGAATTTCCTCAATCCTTCTATGTAAGATTTCTCCAATATTTTCCCTGTTTCTTAATCTAAAAAATCTCCAGATATCTGCGCGGTCCACAAAATCAAACCCATCTCTTCTCTGAACTTCATCCAAAACCGCTAGATCAGAATAAAATTCAAGTATCTCACTAGGCAGAGCATTTAATTCTTCTACTAGTTGAGATGTAAGTTGCACTTCCATTTTACTCTTTACTTTATTGAATTTTAGATATTTCCAAGACTAAAGAATGATAATTTACTAGATTACTCTGGGTTTATAAATTTTATCTTAGTAGAGCATGAATAAGAAATGTTTTTAAATTTTTCTACAATAATACTAGATGGCACTTGAATTGTGGGTAAGGGATGAGGATGAAGAACTCCTCAGAGGAATCTTTGATATGGAGATTTCATCGTACTCTGATGGTATCTTAAGAGGAATGTTAGAGGATAATGGACATCTTTCAAAAGCAAACAAGGGATTTGTTTTAGGCAGAATAAAAACATGGAAAAGGAGCCCGACAGACAGAGGAGTTAATTTTGTTGAGTTTAAACAAACAGAAGCATACCCTGAAGGGTTGATATTAACACCTTATTCCTTACATGATGTAAAATTTCACCTAAAAGTTAGGACTATAGATGAGAAAACAAAATTCCATCGTGAAGAACTGATAGGTGATGAGTCGCAAGGTATAGTACATAGAGCCTTTAGGACTTATTATGATTCCCTAATCCGAAAGTTTTCCGAGGGAGATAATCATATGATTTTATATTCTACCTAGTCCTACTAATGCCTAGTCACATCTCCCACAGATACATTCCGGAACCTCTTTAGTCTCCCACAATTTCAGGATCTCGGCTCTTATTCTATAAACTTCCTCCTTCACTGAGTCATTAATCTCTATAGGAATTTCCTGCCACTTGTAAGCATCAATAACTTTAGCTCCCTTAATACTCTGCCCTAAACCTTCATAAATTATTGTAGCAACCGCTAATTGCAATTTAACTCTCTCGAGATTATAGCCTAACTTAACTTCTCCCAGTACGAATCCATTATTATCAGGAGAATCTGAAAAGATCGCATCACTAATTGCAACAAACTCCTCATTTTCAATTCTTTTTTCAACTTCTCTAGGAATTTGAATCCTTCCTTCCTTGAAAGCATTAATTACTCTATTTACCGCAAGAAATAGATCATCTTTCAAAATAGTTTTACTTAAATTGAGTTTTGAAATTCTTTCATTCTCCTTATTAATAATTCTATTAATCCCTTCATCAACAAACCACTCTAAGTAATCTTTTCTCTCATACACCTTATTCGCAAAAAAGTAGCTGTAAATGTTATGCACAAGAGAACCTCTTACTTGTTGCTCATTAGGGGGCCTAACTAATTTGAGAACTTTTTCCCTAAAGTAAGATCGAGGACAATATTTATATGATGTAATGTCTGACGCGGAGATTTTCATCTTTAAAATTTCTTAATATACTTAAAATAGTAAATCATTTCGAAATTTAAATTTTCCTATCCTTCTTCTTTCTTAAGCTCTTTTTCTCCTTCTCTTTCAACTTCTTAATCCTATATGTAAAGATCAATCTTAGCACAATGTAAGATATCAAGGCAGCAGAAACTGCAATAATCAAATTACCCACAAGTAAAGGTTTTGAGGCATTTAAAAAGAATTCACGAGAAAAAAATTGCACTTCCTCAATTGGCTCATAACCTACAATGAGTTTGCCAAGTTGAAAACTTGCATAGTAAACTAGAGGAGTAGTAATAGGATTAACTATTAACAGGCCTGTAAAAAGTGCTAACTTGCTTACTCTGAGGATGAACATCAAGGCTATTGCAATCAAGTACTCTATGCCTGCAAGAGGCAAAATGCCCATGAAGATACCTATGGTGAATCCCAAAGCGATTTGATGAGGGGATGCTTCGAGGCTAAATATATCTTGCCACGCTTTTTTGAGTCTGTCTTTATAGCCTGTTTTGCCCCTTTTCCTTTTTGGTGGGTCAATTAACTTCTTAACATCATTATTTTCATCAATTTTCTTTTTCATGAATTATGATCTAACTAATAAAGTAGACTGACTAATAAACCTAGGCAGCAGCTCTCCTCTGACGCCTTCTACGCTTCTCCCTCTTCATGCGCTTGCGTTGCCATTTCCACCTCATTTGGCCTTTCTTTTTCCACCTTCTACTTGATCGTTTCATTTTAGCATAGTTTTAAATCATTTTGATATTACTAATATATATAGAAAAAAGATTTAAATATATTTATAAATATATTTAATTACCTTGTATTCAAAAAGAGGACGCGGGAATAGGAGGATGATAGAAATATATCTTCTAGAGAGAAATAATGTAAGGAATATAAATCTAAAAGAATTAAAAAAGTACAAAGGTAAACCATTATGGATTGATGCAACCCGGCCGAACAAGGAGGAATTCCAAATTCTTGGGAAGGTCTTTGATCTACATCCTACTACTATAGAAGACTGTTTACGCGTAAGAACAAGGATCAAGGTTGAACCATTCATCAAGTATTTGTTCTTCGTATTTTATGGGATTAAAGGAGAAAAACGCTTCGTGTTAGAGGAAATCGACTTTATAATTGGAAATAATTTTTTAATTTCTAATCATCTAGGTAAGGTAGAGAACATAGAAGAATTAAAAAAACATAAAACTAAGATTAAAGAACTTCTTTCTAAGGGTCCTGATTTTATATTCCACCACATTGTGGACCTTGAGATAGAGCAGTATAATAATTTACTTACACGTTATGACATAGAGATAGATAAAGTTGAAAGAGAAACTATCGAGAATCCTAGGCAAGTTTTAATGAATAAGCTTTTCAGATTAAGAAGGGATATTATGCTTCTTCGCAGAATTATGCGCTCACAGCAAGAAAAATTCGCATCTCTTTACCGTGAAGATCATAAGTACATCTCAAAACAAGTTTATCCTTATTTGCGAGATGCCCATGATACAATGGTTACTGTTAATGATACTCTTACAAGTTTTCGGGAAACAATAAGCAATACCTTAGAGCTATACTTAACAACAGTATCTAATAGAATGAATGAGATTATGAAGGTGCTTGCAATTATGGCCACATTCATGTTGCCTCTTACTGTAATCACAGGAATTTATGGAATGAACTTTGAATTTATGCCTGAGCTGCATTATAGATATGGTTATTTCATCATTTTAGGAGTTATGGTGGCAGTTGTAATTGGCCTTGTAGTCTTCTTCAAGAAGAAGGGTTGGATGTGATGTTCGGACTTATACAACTTTAACTTACCAAAAATCTTATTCACTCTTACTAAACTTTGCAATATCAATCCCTTCCCTAACAAGTTCCTCTATTGAGACTGCATTTACACCTAGTGCATTTGAGATATGCCCACTAACTTTTCCACTTTCAGCATCAACAGATTCTACAACCAAGTAATTCATTACTCCAAGTATTCCACATCTATACTTTATTACTTCACCTTCTCTTAAAGCAAGAATGTCTTCCCTCTTTAATCCATCTCGCCTTTCATATTGGTCTGTCATTTTACAGTCTATGATACACGAAAATATATAAATCTTCCTTCAAATTTCCTGTCTCTAGTAAGAATTCTCAGAAAAATTTAACGCAAAGGTATTTATATTCGTTAGCAAGAATTCTTCCATAAAACTGAAAAGAGGAAGAAAAAGAGGATGAGTATAAGATTTCCCAAAATTGAGCAGTCTGTCCTGCTCCTTAGCATACTTAAGTGGACTTTCCTAGCCACCACGGTGGGTATTATAGTGGGAGCTTCAACTGTATTTTTTATTAAGGCTCTGAACCTCAGTTTGAGTGCCAAATTCTTATGGCCTTACTTTCTTCCTGTGGGTATCTTTATTTCTGCACTAATAGCACGCTTCTATATCAAAGATGTTGAGGGCAATGGGACTGAACATGTTATAGAGTCTGTTCATAAGAAGTATGGCGAGATACATTGGAAAACTGCTCCTGCAAAATTCTTTGCTACTATAGCTACCATAGCTCTCGGAGGAAGTGTAGGAAGGGAAGGACCAGCAGCACAGATAGGCTCCTCGTTGTCAAGCACATTTGCGCGCTTCCTTAATCTCAGTCTAGAGGATAAAAGAAAGCTAGTGATTTGTGGTATTTCTGCAGCCTTCGCAGCTGTTTTCGGAACTCCGGTCGCTGGAGCAATCTTTGGCGTTGAAGTACTCTTCCTTGGTGGCTTGATCTATGACATACTGTATCCGGCAATTGTTGCAGGAGTTACTTCATTTTACATTGCATCCTTGCTTGGAGTGCAGTATTTCCATCATACCATAGCTCTTGAGGCCCCTCAATTTTCTGATCTTATATTTCTTAAGTTTGTAATACTGGCAGGAATTTTCTTTGGACTTTTAGCCTTGCTATTTATTGAACTTATGAAGATCACAAAGAGAGCATTTGCACTTATTAATGATAATCTCTTGAGGGCAGCTATAGGTGGCCTGATCTTGCTTTTACTTACAATTCCATTTTCTACTACATATCTCGGCCTTGGTACTGAGCAAATAGAGTCTGCTGTTAAAGGTCAGCCGCAAGAGAAAGGCGGATTTCTATTGAAAATGCTTTTTACTTCCATAACACTTGCATCAGGAGGAAGTGGAGGAGTAATAGGTCCGATCTTCTTTGTTGGAGCATCAGCAGGTAGCCTTTTCGCAGAAATCTTTAAGGCGAATATTTCCCTTTTCGCTGGAATTGGCATTGTAGCACTTTTGGCAGCAGCAACCAATACACCTATAGCAGCAGCTATCATGGCCATCGAGCTCTTTGGACCGCAAATAGGAGTTTTTGCTGCCCTCGCAGCATTCGTCAGCTTCATAATTGTAGGACATAAAAGTATTTATCCTTCACAAGTCATAGGAGCAAAGAAGAGCGATAGCTTACAAGTTACAGGCCGAGATGTGAGAGAGGCTAAAGTAGACATCTCGTCCAAGGGTCAGGGAGTGTTGCATGAAGTTTACAGGAAAGTTAATATCCCCGTAATAAGATTTAGAAGGAAGAGGTACTGAATTTCCTGAATTTATAATTTCTGAAGATCTTCATATTATAAATTCCACACGTTAAATTTATAAATATCATCTCTTGATATTGTTAGTTTAAAAAGAGGATGGAAAAGAGGTAGCTAGATGGCAATTACAGGCATGCAAACTGCTGGTGAAGAAATTGTAATTTATACCATAAATTCTGTAGGTTTATTTGCACTCGTTGCTCTTATTCTTGCAGTACTTTATATTATGGTAAACCTTATGAAAGAAATTAGGAAATGGCGTCAGAGAGCTGGCATTAAGGAATTGAGACAGGAAAGACATGCTGCATTTGCACTTACAATTTGGCGAGCAATCTTTGCAGTAATTCTTGTATCTTTGTTATTGAGCGTAGTTATTGGGACTTTGCCTGTTTTTGATTTGATTCCTTCAGAATCTTTAGCTGCAGTTAAAGCTTGGATGACTGCAGTAATTGTTGTTGGAATAGTGCCGCCAGTAATTGCAGAACTATTAATTCCCGAGCGCATTGAGCTTTGGAAAAGAATTCTTTTAGTTCTTCTGTTCTTTGCCCTTAGTCTTATTGTGAGTATAGCAATTTCTGCAAATATAGTTCTTCCAAAAATTTAGTGATCTTCATCCATGCTTTTGTATGTAACACAGTCTAATTGGTTAGGATTTCCATCTGCCATCTCTACGTGTATAATATCTCCTTCTACAAGATCACTTAAAGAATTTTTTCCTTCAGGTAATTTAACTAGGCCAAGATCTAACGCCGTACATTCCTGTTCAGAATGATATGGACTGCCTGCTGATCTATAACCTAAGAATCTTAAGTTTCCTTGCCTTCTACCAACAAACATATCAAGCTCTTCTCCTTCTGGTGTAACCACATCAAGAATACTATAACCTCTACTTCTTAGTTTTGCCATAATGATACACATTACAAAAATTTATAAATCTTTTGAAATAAATCCGTGTATTATTAAAATAAAGGCAATTCAAAATCAATAAAGTTGCATCATGAATCAGCAACTTTATTTTAAACTCTTAAGTAAAATCAAGCAGACTTTACCATTGACTTTATTTTATCCTTCCCATACTGCTTTGCCATATCTGCATGCTTTCCTTTTATATGTATTTGTGCAAGATCCACTACCTCATTCTGGTCATGGCTTCGCACTAGAAAGTTGCATGGTGGACATTCCAACATATATGCTTTTGCCATTTTTTGTTTTTTGCCCCCTTTCACCCTTAATTTTTAATTTACATGTACTGATATATATAAAACTTTCCTGTAATTTAATTAACTAATTAGTAAATACTTACAAAAATTTAAATAGCAACTTCACAAAAATTAAATAGGGTCCGTAGCTCAGCGGTTAGAGCACCGGTCTTATATGGCCTCCACTGGCTTTGTCTGCTTTTTGCAGCAACTAAGCAAACTAAGACAGCCGGTGGTCCTGGGTTCAAATTGGCCTTTTTTGGAAAAGAAATGGCAAAGAAGATATGAAAATCCCAGCGGACCCATGCCCCCATGGTGTAGCCCGGTCAAGCACACGGCCCTTTCGATGAATCTTCTTTGGAAAAGAAGCTTCACCAAGAAAGCTTTGGAAAAAGCTTCACCAAAAAGAAAGGGAAAAGAAGAGAAGGGAAAAAAGAAAGGCCGAAACGCGGGTTCGAATCCCGCTGGGGGCACTTATGATGGAAAAGGTATTTGAAATTTCAGACAAAGGTGGAAGAAGAATATATTTGACTAAAGAAAGATTAGGACATATAATCAAACATCCAGACGTATCAGAACATGTTGAAAATATAAAAGAAATTCTAAAGAG
>CAYIBB010000028.1:0-8677 GCA_964361585.1 Candidatus Woesearchaeota archaeon
TAGCCGAAAGAATAAATGATCATAGAACAATTGCTTACGATTTGTTTGCAATGGTTTGTGATGATTCTGTTGTCAGAGGGGCTGAACCTGTTTTAGTTGGCTCTATCTTGGATGTTAATTCTTTAGGAAAAGGAGGAGAAAATTATATCGAACAAGTTAGGCAATTAGCTCAAGGGTATATTGAAGCTGCTAAGGCTGCAAATGTTGCAATTGTTAATGGAGAAGTTGCGGAATTAGGAAGCAGAGTTGGAGGATTTGGAAACTTTAATTATAACTGGGGTGCCGCAGTAGTTTGGTTTGCTAATAGAGACAGATTATTTACAGGAAGAGAAATAACAGAGGGAGATAGAATTGTCGGATTAAAAGAAAATGGATTTAGATCTAACGGATTATCGCTAGTGAGGAGAATAATGAAAGAACAGCACGGAGATAATTGGCATGAGCAAAAATTAGACGGAAATAGTTTAGCAGAATTAGCACTAACTCCTTCGAGAATTTATAGCGCTGCGGTTGTTGCTATGTTTGGAGGTTATGATTTGCAAGTACAACCAAAAGCAAAAATTCATGGAATTTCTCATATCACTGGTGGAGGAATTCCTGGAAAATTAGGAAGGGTTCTAAAGCCAAGCGGTTTAGGAGCTTATATTGAAGATCCTTTCGAACCGTCTAATTTGATGCTATACTGTCAAGAAAAAGGTGGAGTTGCAGATGAAGAAGCTTATAAAACATGGAATATGGGTCAAGGAATGATAGTAATCACTCCTAAGCCAGATGATGTTATTTCTGTTGCAAATGAGCATTTGATTGAAGCTAAAGTGATTGGTGAAGTAACTTCTGATGATGGAATTAAAATAAAGAATAGAGGTTTAAATAAAGACAAAGACAGAGAATTAACCTTTTATTAATTTAGTAAATTTTTAATAAATAGTTTTATATTCAAATTTTCTCTTATTCTTTAGGGCCTGTGGTCTAGTGGTTAAGATCTCTAATGCTAGATAAAAAAGCAATAAGGAGATAACAGACGCCACCCTCACATGGTGGAGATCCTCGGTTCGAGTCCGAGCAGGCCCATTTTACAAAAATGGAAGGAAAGATTATGACTCTACATCCTGAAAAAGTAAAGAAAGGCAGGAATATTAGCAAGGAGATTTATGTTAAAGTGAAAGCATCAATAATAAGCAGTTTGAGGATGAAGGAAATGACCTTTACAGAGATACTCCAAGATGCAAGAAAGAACTTGAAGGGATTTAAGGGTTCTTTACCTTGGTATGTTGAAACTGTGAAGCTCGACCTTGAGGCTAGGAATGTTATTGCAAGGACTAATGATAAGCCACAAAAATATAAGTTGATTAAGAAATAAGGGGGTAAGAAATGAAGGATATAAGATTAGCAAGCAAGGCAAGTGGGAAGATTGATGCTATTTTTAATCCTGGGGATTTTATATTCATAGCTGGGCCTTGCACTGTTGAGAGCGAAGAGCAATGCTTCAGAATAGCAGAATTTCTCTCTGGAAAAGGAATCAAATTCTTCAGGGGAGGAGCATTCAAGCCAAGAACTTCACCTTATAATTTCCAAGGCATGGGAGTAGAGGGCCTGAAAATTCTTGATAAAGTAAAGCAGAGCTTTGATCTCAATATAGTTACTGAAATAATGGACACAAAGAATGTTGACGCTGTTTCAGAGGTTGCTGACATTATTCAGATAGGAGCAAGAAATATGCAGAACACTCCCTTGCTTAGAGAAGTTGCACATACAAGCAAGCCAATTCTCCTTAAGAGAAATTTTTCTGCTACAGTTGATGAGCTCTTGCTTGCGGCTGAGTATATTCTGAAGGAGGGTAATGAAAAGGTCATACTGTGCGAGAGAGGAATTAGAACCTTTGAGAAGTCAACTCGCTTTACTCTTGATGTGGGAGCATTTTCCGTTGTGAAAAAACAAACAAGACTGCCAATAATTGCAGATCCTTCTCATCCTGCTGGCAGGGCTGAGCTTGTTCTGCCACTTGCAAGAGCAGCAGTTGCTGCAGGAGCGGATGGCCTGATTGTAGAAGTTCATAATGAGCCTGACAGTGCATTGTGCGATGCAGAGCAGGCCTTGACATTTGAAATGTTCGGCACTTTGCAGAAAGAGGCGCATGAATTACTGAACTTAAGAAATAAAAGATTTTAAAATGCTCTTGTCTTATCAAAAGATGCGGCAGTAGTCCAGCTGGTTAAGATACGGCCCTGCCATTTTGTTGGTCAAGTTAATGCTTGGAAAATCTAGGTTAATGATAAACTGACCATAAATCAATTAGAAAACTCAGTTATTAATTAAAAGCAAGAAAGCAAAGCGGGCAGAACGGCCGAGACCCGGGTTCGAATCCCGGCTGCCGCATACTGAAAGAGTAAAATATATAAATACTTATTTGTAAGTTATAGTAAGTGATAAGGTTTGATGGCGGAAATAAAACTTGTTATGAGCAAGCATGATTTGGAGCAAGCAAGAGAAAGAGGAATAAGCATAAATGAAATCAAAGAAACAATACAGAAAGGAGCAAAATTTATCCAGGATAGTAAAGTAGTTACTTCCTTTAGACATATTAGAGTTGTCTGTAAAAAATTGAAAGATAGATATTTTGTAATAACTGTAATGATAAGAAAATGAAGTGCCCAATATGTAACGGAAAATTAGTTAAGAAAGAAGTGAAATATGAAGTATATGGGTTTAATCTAGGAAATTTTATAGCTAACATATGCAGTAAATGTAAAGAACAGTGGTTCGATGAGTCTATAACTAGAAAAATAGAAAATCTGGAAAGGAAAAAAGGACTTTTTGGGATAAGCAAGGAAAGCAAGATAAGTTACAGTGGAAATTCTTTAATCATAAGGATACCCAAGAGAATAGTAGAATTTATGAAAATAAAAAAGGAAACTCCTGTTTTAGTTCATCCACATGGGAAAAATAAGATAGAGATAGAACTTCAGTGAGACCAGCTGTCGCATACTCAACCCCTTCTCAAAACATCCTTAATGTCTCCTAAATTCTGAATAATATAATTATAAAGCTTCTTTATGATAACGTCCTGTAGTTCCTCTTTTAGAGGCCCTGTGCAGAATTCAAGCTGCTGCTGAATCTCTATGTAGCTTCCTGCTGCTTCTTTTGGAATGCGGCAGAACATATCCTTTCCTTTTACACTCTGAAGCTCTATCTCCTGACTTGAGATCTCGAGATTCTTAACATAAACTGTACAGAAATTTCCTGCCTTCCCCTTAGTTTCATAGAGCCACTTATTCCCCTGCTGCTCTGAAATGAAGCTAGCTCTTCTGCATGCTGCCAAGTTGTCAAGAAAACAACTTTCTGTCTCGCAATGCCTCGTGTAACCATAAAAGTAATAAATTACTCCGGAAGCTAGGGTAATAGCAATAATTAATAGAACTACTTTAACTATCAAACTCCCTCTTTCTCTATTAACAGAAAATGTGTCTGCCATCCTCTTTTTGTCTTTAAGCCTATACTAGCTTTTAAATTTTTTTATGGTGATGTCTCATATGTTCGTTATTAGCATTCAATTCGGATAAAAAATTCTAAAGCGTTCGCATAAGTAGAATAAATTCCCTTCTTATGGACAATTTTTACTTTTTCAATAAAATCTTTTCTAATTTTATCTTCATCACGATAGCTATAGACATCTAATCCATTTCTTGTATGTCCCATAATCCTTCAGATATTTTTTACTAAGACCTTTAATTTACTTTTAATAATATAAGTTAAAAACTAAAACTTATAAACTTTACCTAATTTTTACCAAGAATAGAAAAGAGAAAATGAAAGAAAAAGAGGATAGAATTCATAAAAAGGTAAGTACTTACATCCGAGAATATGTCTTCGGATTTGAGGATGGTATAGTATCTACAGTGGGAGTTGTGGCTGGCCTAACAACTGCAGCTCTTTCAAGGAATATCATACTTTTGGCTACCTTTATTGAGATAATTGTAGCCGCATTCTCAATGGCAGCTGGAACTTATCTTTCCTTAAAGGCGCAAAGGGAGCTTTCTAATGATAAAAGAAAAGTTAAGAGTAAAGCGAAGAGGAAGGAAATTGAAAGACCATTTATTGGATCAATTATAATGTTCCTAATCTTCATTGTAGGTGGATTTATTGTTATGGCCCCATATATATTTCTGAATCCACATAGTGCTTTGACCTTTTCATTCGTAATCTCTGCCATATCCTTGTTTCTCTTTGGAGCAGTAAAAGCGCATTACACAAAGAGTGATTGGTTTAAGAGTGGTCTTGAAATGCTTGCTGTAGGATCTCTTGCAGTACTTGTTGGATTTATTTTGGGAAGTTTGTTTAGAGTTGGGTAGTGTTCCAAACAAAATACTAGAGCAACAAAAAACTCAAATTCAAATCAAGAATTAAACTAAAACCAACCAAAAGAAAGAATCAGAATCTTTCCTCAAGTACATCACGGGCAGTAATTAGCTTCACATTAATTGAGCGACCATAGAAATTGCTGGCCACAATAAATGAAACGCCAGTTCTGTCAGCACTTCTAATTGCCCCTTCGTCTATAGTACCATCAGCGATAATTCCGTAAGCTTTGACCTTTTGTAATACACTTGAAAGCTCGCTTAAAGGAACTTTACCCAAAATATTGTATTCTTCATCAAGAATATAAGCTCCTCTTGTTCCTGTAAGTTCCTCAATTAGTTTGACGAAAATTTCTCTTTCCTGACTTGATACTCTTACTCTGGCTCTATTTCGCATTTCTGGCTCTCGATCTCTATCTCTTTCCCTTTCTCTGTCATATCTTTCTCTCCCCTCATTTCTTTCTCTCATAGATTTGTGTTCTCTGTACTCCCCGTGCTCGTATCTTCCTCTCATACTGTCTACTCTGGATTCTTTTTCCTCCCTTCTTGAACTTTTAACTTCCTCTTTATCACGCAATGCCTTCAGAAGTTCTTTCTTTGTAAGTTCTTCAACTTCCTTTCCTGCAGGAGCTCTTGCAATAAATTTAACACGGCAGTTTGCAATAACATCTTTAGTAATTAAATCCCCTCCCCGGTCTCCATCCACAAAAAGTGTAACTTCCTTCATTCGGCTCAATTCTTTTATAGTTTCAGGAACTGAAGTTCCATTCATTGCAATTCCATTCTTAATTCCATGTCGTAACAAATTGAGAACATCCGCTCTTCCTTCAACCACAACAATTTCAGAATTCTCCTCAATTTCCGGTCCTGCAGGAAGCCTTTCTCGTCCATACTCCTTAATTTCCATCATTCGAACAGTTTGCGTTATTGCACTTGTGAGCTCGGCAGATTCAGGCCCTTCATCTTGAAATTCCTTTAGAATACTCTTTGCCCTTTCCACAACATATTCTCGCTTGATCGTTCGAACATCCTCAATCTTCTCCACTTTGATGGTGGCATCGCAAGGACCGACTCTCTCTATAGTCTCGAGAGCAGCTGCAATAAGTGCAGTCTCAGCTTTATCAATAGAAGTAGGAATCTCTATAATACCCTCGGTGCGGCCTTTTTCAGATTCAATCTGCACCTCTATACGGCCGATCTTGCCCTCCTTTTGTAATTCTCGAAGTTCAAGCTCCTCTCCCAAAAGACCTTCGGTCTGTCCAAAAATAGCCCCTATTACATCAGGCTTTTCAACAACTCCATCAGCAGAAAATTTTGCTCTAATTATATACTTTATAGATACTGGACTTATCTTCGCCATTCCTTATTGTAAGTCTGTTTCCTCTTTCTTGCTCACCGTATATATTGTACTCTATACCATCATCTAATCAGAAGGCTTCAAAAAATAAGTGAAGCATGATTCATGATTTTCCATTTGTGATATGAAGTGTAAGTGACCTTTTGATTTTTGATGAAGCACAAAGCTTCAAGTGAAATCAGACTTACCCCTTGATTTTATTTAATTTATTTTAATTACTCTATTTAATTAATTGATCTGACTTTGGTTAATGGGTATTCCCCTAACCTAATAATTATGGAGAGTTTTATGGTTTTTAAATCTTTCTCTCACTGTGCATCTTTACTTTAAATCTTATTCAAATATTAAAATCAAATATCGAAGACCCCGTAGCAGGAACTTGCTCTGCAGGCACAGCCCTTTGTTCAGTAACCTCAACTGCAACTTTGTAATCTTCAATATTATAGCCAGAATAATCACTTAAGCTAAAATCATCTTTCTCCATCTTTTTATAAATCAGGCTCCCTCCTCCTCCTTCAAAGATAATAAGCCTGACTATAAGATATGGTTCTGCAGGAGATGCATAAATTTCACCCAAACTTTTTACAGTATCTGCTTCAGTGCCAGTTATACTAATCTTATAAGTTAAGAAACCACTATCTGTTAGAGTATCTTCGACCTTAAAGGTTATCTGCTCTGATGAAGATTGTGAAAAAGTCACAATTTTCCTATCAAAAAGGTCATCTAGATTAAGTCCGTAAGCTCCTTTCCATACAAGGAACCAAAATGGAATTAAGGAATTTCCAGCTTCACCAATTGATGATATATCCTTTACGCTTTTATATTCTACATCCTGCGCTGTAATCTTATTGGCTGCAAGAGGATAAGTTGCCTGCATGTTCAAATCACTTTTGCGTATTTTAAAACGAAGTATTGACGCCGTATTGCCGTTTCTTTTTATCCCTGCAATGCCTTGCCATTCGTCAGCAGTTTCTTCTGTTATATATATTGAAATTTCTTGTAAAGAGCCAGAAGAGCCACCATTGTAATCATATCTATACCCTTTTTGCAGTTTGAGAAGGGGTACTGGAAGCATGAAATCTTTTGTAACCAGAGTTCCACCTGAAGGAGTTACAGAAATTGTAATCTTTTCCTCAACCCCACAATCTGGAAGTCTTATTTGATTTTCTCCCTGTTTTAAATCAACATATTTAGTGCAGAGAACATTTCCCTCGCTTACAATCTCAATCCGGGCATTTTTTATTTCTATATTTGAATCAAGCGTAATAACCAGATTTCCTGTTTCATAATTAGCATTTTTTATTTTAACTCCTGGCTCTGGCAGGTCAAGTCTAAAATCCCTGATCACTACTGGCTTTTCAGGAGGACTAACAGACACCTTTATATCCCTCTCGAGCTGACAGTCTGAAAATTCTAATTGATTTGTGCCTACAGCCAAGTCCTTGTACTTAGTGCATAAAATCTGGCCTTGAGTTCCAAGAATATCAATTCTTACGTTATGCGAAGATTCACTTGCTTCAACTGTGATAAATACACTTCCAGCCTGATATTTTGCATCCTTAACATCTGCAATTGCTCCTGGAGGAGTTTGAGAACATCCACCGATTAATACTAGAGTCACTAGAATGACAACTGGAATTAGGTAGCTTGTGTAACCTCTTTTTTCCATCCGTATTTAATTATTTGTATTTTAAAAATCTTCCTGAATATTTCATTTCTTTCTCGTACTTATATAAACTTTCTGAACTTTAAATGACTTGTAAATTCCCTCAAGAATGTCAGTTCCTGCATATCCTGCAAGAAGGCTGAGTCGAGAGTCGAAGTCAAAAATTATGCCGGTGAAAATTCCTATAATCATTGCTATTCCAACTGTAATGAGCCAGTAACTCCATATGATCCTTCTTCGCATCGAGAGTGCCTTAAGCAGTCCCACTACCCCTCTGGTCAATCCACCTACTCCTCCTAAGATTCCTGCAATGATAAGTTCATTAACCATTTCCTCTTTTTTCTATTTTCTTTTATTTTTACTTTCTTCTTTCCTCTTTTCCTACCTTCATTTCTTAATTTTCTTTCCCTTACTCTTCTTATAATGTCCTGCTCTGCTGAAGTACTCAATAAATTTGTCATCAACTTTTGTCGGAATTGAACTACCTCCTCTCTTCAACCGAGACATGGAAGCACTTCTTCTTAAGATATCTTCACAAAGTTCTTTTACAGAAAGCAATTCTCGAGCAGCTCTTCTTTCCAACTCCCTAAAAACTGCAGCATCTATCTCGAGGGTTATTCTTCGTGACATTTGATAAAATTGAATGTAATCTACTAGGACTAAGAAAATCTTCTAGCTTCTAGGGCAAGGTAGGCCTTAACTTGTTCTGCAAAGTCATAAGTTTCAATTCTTACTTTATCATCATACTCCAGAACTCGACTTCTTATTATGTATCTGTCATACACCCCTCGAAGAAATTTTGCTATTGGTGATGACTCCCAGCGATTCTCATAATCTTTCTCAAGAAAGCCCTGAACATCAAGCCTAATTTCACCTCTATTCAGCTTAAGACGCATGCCATCTTTTGCAACATCCACATCCGTCATACCTAATACTGTAATAAGAACTCGAATTTGAAATCTGAAATAGTCTGAAATTCTCCTTCTGCAACGCCATTCTACAAAGAGTTCCTTCCCAGTGGGCTTCACCTTTTCTGTATACTCAGTCTCATCAACATCGTACTCTTGTGAGGTAAGCCAGCGGTACATGAATTTGTATAGTTCCTTAAAGTCAAAAAGGCCCTGTTGCTGTCTAACCATCAAATCAACAACCTTATCAAATTCCGCCATTTTCCTCTTTCATTACCTCTTTTTGCTAATATAATTAATATAAGCGCCATTTAAATTTTTAAATCTTTCTAAACTTCTCTCTGTCGTATTAAAGGGTCATTTTAATATTACCTCCTTTTTTGTCGTATTC
>CAYIBB010000029.1:0-7665 GCA_964361585.1 Candidatus Woesearchaeota archaeon
GCAGTTACCAGAATTCAATAAGCCGGCAACACTCACACTTAAGGGTTTGACATTCGCTAATCCTAAGATTCTTAAGGATGGTGTAAATTGCCTTTCTCCTACTTGTAATATCATAAGTTATACAGGTGGGGTATTGAAGTTTACAGTAACAGGATTCTCAACATACCAAGCAGCAGAACAGGGAGGAGCTGTATCCTGCACTCTCACTTCAGCATCAATAACTCCTATATGCTCAGGAGGAATCTCGGCAGACTGCGAGCAAGGCGAGAGCATATCAATGAGTGGAACTTTCACAGGAGACTGCAGTTCAGCAAACTTCTTCCAAATTGATGCAAAATCTTCTGATAATTCATGTGTAATAGAATACTCTGGCGGAAATATGAGCGGCATTTCAACTTCAGCACCAATTTTAGGATTAGGAACTGTAACAGGAATATACACTATTCCATCAATTCCATCTGTATGTCAAGGTAAAACAATAGCAGCAACATTCGGAGCATTATGGAACACAACCCCTAATTCATTAGGAATAGGATGGATTGATAGTGAGATTGCAACAGGAAGTTTAACGTTAGTAAGTCCACTAGACACAGTATTACCTATAATAAGCAGCGTTCAGGCTTCTCCTTCAAGCAATTCAGCAACAATTACTTGGCTTACTGATGAGTTCTCTACAAGTTATGTTAAATATGGTATCTCTAGCGGATCTTACACCAACTTAGTAAGTGGAGCAAGTGGTACAATACATTCTGCATCTTTAACCGGATTGCAGCCAGACACTACTTATTATTTTGTAGTCAATTCCTCTGATTCAGCAGGAAATTCTGCACAGAGTACAGAAAATAGTTTCAGAACTTTGTTAAGTGCTACATATTTGCCAGACATTCAAGGCTATATAAGGAATTGGATTATGTTAGGGACATTCAGCGATCCAGACTGTGCATGTGGAGCAACGGCAAACTGCGAATCTCAGTTTAATGAATTAACTTTAAGTCCGAACAAAGGAGACATTACTGCAGGAAAGACATGGACGGAACTTAATTCATCTTCAAGCACCATTAACCTAGATATCTTTTATAGTAGTGTAGACGATGTAACATCATTTGCATTTGCCTATATATACTCAGATGTAACTAGAAATGTAAAACTAAAACTTGGAAGTGATGATGGAATTAAGGGGTGGTTGAATGGGAATGTTATATGGAATAATTTTGCTGCTTGTAGGTCTTATTCAGCAGATGCAGATGTTGTACAAACAACTCTAAATGCAGGCTGGAATAAGTTGCTCATTGGAATCTCTGAGAACACTGGCGCCTATGCCTTTTCAGCTAGATTTACTGATTTGACAGATAATCCAATAACTAACATACAGATACAGCTAAACAATCCAATTATACCTCCCCCATCCACATGTAATCTTACATCAACTTCAATGTCAGCAAACTGCGCATCAGGATCTTCGGTAGACTGTGAGCAGGGAGAAACAATATCAATGAGTGGAACTTTCACAGGAGACTGCAGTTCAGCAAACTTCTTCCAAATTGATGCAAAATCTTCTGATAATTCATGTGTAATAGAATACTCTGGCGGAAATATGAGCGGCATTTCAACTTCAGCACCAATTTTAGGATTAGGAACTGTAACAGGAATATACACTATTCCATCAATTCCATCTGTATGTCAAGGCAAAACAATAGGGGCAACAGCAGCAGCATTATGGCAGGGAGTACCCGGAATAGGAACAAGATTGAGCGGATCAAGTGCAACTGGCAGCTTCAAATTCTTTACTCCTCCTATTCCCCCATCAACATGCACAGACGGAACATCATATGGAAGCTGTTCTGTTACAAAGCCTCTATACTGCAGCTCAGGAACTCTAGTAAATAACTGCTCAACATGTGGATGCCCTACTAATTACACCTGCGATATCGGCTCTCAGCAATGTGTAAGTGTAATAACACCAAATCTTACAAATCAACCTCCAGTAGCATCGTTCACTGCATTTCCTATAATAGGAAAAGCTCCTCTAGTTGTGACGTTCGATGCAAGTGCAAGTTATGATCCTGACAATAGCACTGTAGTAAATAGAGGAATTGTAAATTACTCTTGGAACTTCGGAGATGGAACTATTTCTAGTGGTAAGTATATTCTACACACATATAACAAGAAAGGAACATACTATCCTACACTCACAGTAAAAGATGCTCAAGGAGCAAGTGCAAGTAAGAATTTCACGAAAGGAATTAAAGTTATAGGAAGACCTTAACTGCTTCTTCTCCACCATACTTTTTAGGGACCTTAAAAGTGAAGAATCTAAATACAATTACTCTTCTATCAATATTACTTATTAAATAAAGCTCACACACAGCACACATAGAAAACTTTTAAATATGTCTAATTTTTAACAAATAGATACAAAAGAGCAAAAAGAGGAAAATGAAGAAGTTTTTATTCATTCTTGTAAGTGTAATGATCTTAAATCTTACTATTGCACTCGTAGATGCGCAAATTGATCTCAAAGTTCTGAAACTCACAACAACTTCCTACGGCCCTGGACAGAAATTTTCAGGCTATCTCAATTTAACTCTGAACCAGGCAGAATCTGATTCTAAAGTTCAGGCTATCATTACACCACAAACTTCTCGAATTGAAACTACATTGATAAATTTACTTAACGAGACAGATGCGGAATTTTCATGTAATCCTAAAGACTGTAAAAACTTTTATGAATCTATTGGAAGTGCGCAGAGCAGCAGAATAGAATTTTCATGCCCTCAGGGAGAATGCTCGCTAACAGAAGTGGGCGTAAATCTTGAATGTGATACAGGAGTTGATGATGTTATTATTGAAAGCGTAAATTTCTCTTTTGAGGGAGAAGATGTGGGGGGATTTCCTCAGCCACAGTTAGATGTTGGAGATGATGGCATTATAGAATGGAAGTACCTCGAACCCTCGGACAACTTTGTAGTGTTAGCAACTCAAATAGGGAGCAGAGAAGGAGAAAATGATCTAACAAGTGATTGGGAATTTTGTCAGAACATAACCTTTTTGCCTGCTAAGCGCTTCAAGTTTGAGGCAAGGAATTTGGAAAATGCAGGGAATATTACTTTAAAGCTGAGAAATGCACAGACACTTTCTCGAATTGCTGAGTGTAATGCAGCCGCTGCGTCAGGAACAGGATCTTGTATTGTGAATTTCACATTAGAGGAAGAAAGAAATTTCCTCGTTTGCGCTGCAGGAAAACAAGGAAAGATTCCCTACTACGAGGGAGAAAATGGATATTGGTACAATATAAAATTTGATCGGGCCACGAAGAAGAGTTTTGCATACCCAATTTACGCGCACTATGCATCATTCAAAACACTCAACTTTAAACTTCCTGTTGGAGGAGCAGATGCAGTAAAGATAAAGACGGCAATAGAAAGTTATACACAGAGATGCGAAGGAAATAGCTGTATAGTTCCTTTCACTTTCATTTCCCAGAAAGGTGCTTTGGTAGTTTCAGATCTTACGTTAAAGCAGAGCTGCACTCCACCACTGCATTCATTAGAGAACATTAGAAAGAAGCCTGCTCTTTTGAATGCTTCCAACCTTCAAATCAGACTCGAGAAATTCCCTAGTCTCAGAACTCCATTTCCTGGAGGTTATCCTGATGATTATGATGAGGACTTTACACTAGAGATTAAATTCCTTTCTCCTGATGGCAACGTGTTGGACAGTGCTGATGAAGATTTTACTATAGAAAAAGTCCCTATAGTCAGAGTTAGGCCGCTAAATGCAATAGTCGGAAGTTCTGTCGAGTTTGATGCTTCTTATTCTGACTCACCTCAGGGAAATGATCTCAAAAAGTTTGTGTGGGACTTTGGAGATGGAGTAAAAACTGAAAGCACTACTCCAAAGATTATTCACACTTACACCAAGCCAGGAATTTATACTCTTACTTTAAGTATAGAAGATGATCAAAGACTTGTGGGAGCTGCATCATTCGAAATAGGGGTCGATTCAGCATACAATCTGATTAAGAGAACCTTAGATCGGAAAAAGGATGCACTCGCCGATCTTAGTACAGTTACAAGCGGATTAAGCAGCTTCGAGCTTTCACTTTTAGCTATCGATAAATCTGCTCTTGACTCCTATTTAAGCGGTATAGAACAGCAATTCAAGCAATCAAATTCTTCCTCATCTCGCGAAAGTGAATTTATTACAATCGTAAATCAACTCAATTCATTACAAGTCCCTATTGAAATTGTAAGTACGCAGACTTACGCAGAGTCACAAGTTCCTGCTGATCTAAGAAATATAGATGTGAACTATGTGGCAGCTCTTAGTGGTGAAGATGCTGATGAAAGCCTCAAGGATGCGGTAGGAGCTTGGCAAGATCTTAATGTTGTTATAAAAATTTCAGGTAACACTAGAGCAATAGAATACGATGATTCAAGCACAGAGGAAAAATTTACTTTTGTTAAAGTTAGTATTGAACCCCGCGAATCTCAAGTCTTAGAGGATGTGTTCTTTATTTTCAGAGCTCCTGATTCAGCGCAGTTCTCGAAACAACTCGAGAGTGTTGCATCAGGAGTAAAGGGAATAAAATACTCGAGTCTTGCAGGGCATGAGGAAGTGGAATTTGCAGTTCCAGGAAAGTATGACATTCCGCAGACAAAGCCCTTTGCATCAACAAGGCTTTCAGAGCTAACTGCAGTGGAATTACCAACATGCGGAAATCAAATTTGTGAGGCTGGAGAAAGTTATGAACTCTGCCCAGAGGATTGTCCTAAATCTCCGGCCACGAAAATACTTCTTACAATTCTTATAGTGATGGCAGTAATTGCTGCTCTCGTGTTTATATGGTATAAGCATCTTACAACTTATGCTGAAAAAATCTTTAAGACGAGGCAGGATTTCGCGAATATCAAGGCTTACATAAGAGTTGCATTACAGAAAGGAACTAAGGAAGAGGAAATTAAAAGAAAGCTTTCTGGAGCAGGATGGACAAAAGAGCAAATAATTTATGCAATGAGACATGTAAAGATGGAAAAAAGGAAGGAGAAGAAAGTAAAAGGTTTTTCAGGAATTAAATCAGGGTTCGGTCGTTGATTACTTTGATTATATTCATAAACTAATGAATTCAATCAAGATTCAATTCAAAATGAATGAGAAAGGACAATTCTATTTGATTGCAGCAATTATCTTAATTGTAATTATGGTTGGACTAATCACTGTGGCTAATGAAATTAGATTGAGCAGACAGCCAGCTGAATTTTCTGAGCTAAGCAGTAACTTTGAAAGAGAAGTTGCTCGAATTATTGACAGAGGCATTTATCAGGATAAGAGTGACTCAGAGATATTGGCTGATTTGGATTCGTTTGCAACAAATTATACTGAATTTGCGACAACAAAAGAGCCCACTATTGGCTTTCTTTATATTTACGCAAGGGGAAAAGAAATTAGAGTAATAAACTTCTTACAACAGGGGACAACTATAGTCAGTTCTGAGGGAGAAACAGGCAACATCACAGGAGGAAGCGCCCTAACCTTAAACAAGATTACTTTCGAAATAGGAGATGAAAAATTCGTTAGAGATATTTACACCAGAGCCAGTACATTTCAGGGAATTAATGTTGAAACATTCCAGGGAGAATGGGTTGATGTTAATGTAGGAGGATTGCCTTACCGAGTTCAAGTTGGAGGTGATGTGACATCAGGAACTTTAATTACCGAATGTGATGCACAAGGCCAATGCTCTGTAAGATTTGAATCAGCATCCTCTTAATTAAGTCCATAGATCAAAGTAAATTAAAATTAACACAATTGAAAATAAGATGGAAAAGGAAGGATGGAAAAAATGCAAAAAAAAGCTGTAAGTGAGCTTGTATCCTACACAATGCTAATTGGAATTACAATCACTCTAGGCATTCTTGTCTCTTTTTGGATTTATACTCAGGCTAAGAATCCACCACTGCCGCAGAATAAGTGTGATGGTGTTTCTATTATTGTTGAGGATATGGCTTGTGATAAAACTGATCCTAATAATCCAATTTTCAATGCTATTCTTGTGAATAAAGGCCGATTTACTATAGACCGAATTTATGTTAAGGCCGATAAATTCAATACAGAGATCGGAGTGGCTTTTCCAGAAAATCTTGAAACGGTTGACATTAATCTTGTGCCGAATGCGACTAATAAGATCTTATACTCTTCCTCCTATGCAAATCTGGGTAGGCTTGCTAGAGTGAAGTTCATTCCAGCTATTGACTCAACATTGTGCCCTGAAGGAGCTAGTGAGAGAGTTACGCCCCAGGTATGTCGGTAATAAGTTTGGATATAATAAATATAATAATTAAGATATGATAATCAAAATGGGAATTGGAGAAAGAGGAATGAGAAAAAAAGAAAATACTTTTTATGTTATAATAATTCTAATTTTCCTAATATTAGTAGCTTCTATATTATTAAACAAGAAAGAAATTCTCCCTGCAGAAATTCAGAATGTAAAGAAGCCAGTTACAGGCTTCGTAACATCAGGTCCGATAAACTTAAGTGAATTTCCCGCAATCGGAGTATTTGGATTGCTTAATGATCAGGCTGCTTCTGACCTCGGAGTAATATGGACTAGAAAACCAACATTGGACTGGCAGATTATTGAACCTTCAAAGGGAAATTATGATTGGGTTAGATCAGATTCGTTATTAGCTATATCTGGCAACAAAGTTGTAAACTTTGATTTAAATGCATTGTGGGCAAGAAATTGCACTGTAATCCAACCAGATGGCCATATCCCTGGGTGTGAGCCTAAAAATGACCAAGATCTGAGGGATTTTGTAAGAAATGTTTCCACTCGCTATAAGGGAAGAGGATTGTATTATCAGGTAGAAAATGAAATTTACGCATCACAAAGATTCTGGGTAGGAACCATGGATAGCTATATTTGGGTAACTCAAATTATCTCAGAGGAAGTGAGAGCAATAGATCCTAGCGCAAAAATTGTATTAGCAGGATTTGCATCTGGTCAAGACGTGTTCTTTCCAAATGAAGCTTTAATAGTAGCAGAATCAAATGCTCTTAAAGTCATGCAAGGAACTAAAGATTATACTGATATTATTGACTTGCATCTTTATGGGCAAACGCAATATGTTGATGACAAAATTAACATAGTTGAGGGATGGATGGCACAAACTGGAAACTCTAACAAATTGCTTTTCTCAACTGAAAATTCAGTCCACTTCACGCCTACGCCTACCTTACAAGAGCAAGCAGAGGATATTCCAATAAGATTGAGTATAAGTTTTGCAAATGGTGTCTCTCTTGTGCTTTATTTTCTTTACAAGGATATTCCAGTAGATGTTGGAACTCAGGTTCTAGGACTGCTTGACTCAGGTGGGAATCCTAAGCCAGCCTACTATGCATTTAAGCAATTTGTTGCTAACACCAATGGATTTACAAAAGTTGTGCAGGAAACCAGTCCAGTGGGAACTTCTACCTATAAGTATGAAATTCCTTCTGGAAAACTTTACGTTGCATGGGCCTCTTCAGCAGGAAATTATGATTTAAGTGGTATAATAACATCACAACAAGTTACTACTGAGGGAATTGCAATCTCAAATTCAGCTCCACAAAAGCAAAATGTTTCAACAAATAATATTCCTCTTTCGCAAGTTGCAGTCTTCA
>CAYIBB010000030.1:0-7624 GCA_964361585.1 Candidatus Woesearchaeota archaeon
TTCCAGCACATGAAGGGGCTACTCCTGATGATGGCATCTTGAATGCGTCATTCACTCCACTAGGGCCCTTGATTACAAGCACATTTTGAGAAGTTTTGTTCCATTCCTCTCCTCCACCATCATTTCCTCCTGTGGAGTTGAAGAGTTCTGTCCTTTCCTTCTCTATAACGTAATCTTGCCATTTGTCCTCTGTTAAAGTCGTAGGTGCAATAGTAACATAATTATTTGGTAGATTTACTTCATATCCAACATAAATTACCTCATCATCGTCAGTCCATGTTTGATCAAAAACAACACTAATCTTTGGATTTGCTGTATTTAGATCTGCAAGTTGCCATATCCAATTAGGATCATCAGGATCTTGTCCTATAAATTCATCTAAATTATTATAAGTCTTTATTTCGCTTGAACCTGCAACTGAGATCTTTAATGATGTAGCTGTAGCTCCAACTACTTTAATATTGTAACCAAGAATTTCAAGGGCTATTGGCTCTTCACCACTCGCATCAGAAAGATAATTTCCTGCTTTAAGAGGCTCATCAAATACATATCTGTAAGTAATTGATTTTTGTGGAATTTCTAAAAACACTCTATCTTTGAAGTCATCTCCTGGCGAAGTTATGTTTATTCCTGTAGCAATTCTTATATCTCTTGCAAATACAACTTCCTCATGAAAATTATATGAATTTCTTACATTTCCTATACCAATAAATACTTCTCCTTTCTTTAATGTTTGAACTTCTGAATTATTGATAGGTTTTGGCCATCCATATATAGGATCATTAAGCGATCTTGATACTGGGATATCTTTAATATTTTTACCAGATATAGTGCAATCTAAAGGACACGTATCTAAGTTCTCTCCAGCTTCACATATACCATTCCCACATACAGATGGAAAAACGCATTCAGAAACACTCTGACAAACCATTCCAGTAGGGCAACCGCATGCAAAGCAGTTAGCGACTAGGCCGCCTACTGAATTACAATAATAAGGCCTTGTTGAAGAACAACTGCTTATAGGAGTTCCATCAGAACATGTTTGAGTAGTTGGCTGTGAAGGGGAAACTGTAAACACTTTAGTCAGCTCATTATTATCTTCCTTCAATTCTGAAACTAAATTACTTGTATCAATTACGGCTCTGACATTATGAATGCCCTGGCCTGCAAAGTTGCTTTCCGATGTAAGCCTAAAAGTAGAGCATGTAATTTCCTGTCCAATGCTGATGCGAGGGAAATTATTGCATGACATTGAAACTGCCTGTGTACCATCCACATAAACTTTATAGAAGAATGTAACATCAGAATCTGCAGTTCCTATATTCTTTACTTTTACACTTACTATAAAGTTCTTACCTCCCACAAGATACGTGCTTCCTTGCTCATCTACAATGTTAATATCACTTACTACAAGGTCAGGCTTGGGTTGCTGCGTTTCAACAGGAATTTTAAATGCCTTGACAAGAAATACTGCCATTTGATCTCTGAACATTATATCGTTAGGACAGAAATATCGCTCATTTGTGCTCTCGTAATATAAACAACCTTGAGTAATGCCTTCTTTATAGATAGCTTCTATTTCCTTGTAAAACTGATGAGTCTTGGGAACATCCACAAAAGCTGGAACTGGATTATTGTAAGGAGTGATATTTAATGCACGCTGTATGAATAATGCTGACTGTGTCCTGCTTACACTATTGCCAGGGCAAAAATAACGCTTTCCAGTCGCAGCATCATAACTACATCCTTGAGTTATGCCAGCTCTATAAACTGCCTCTATTTCTTTGTATGCCCAATAAGTTCTTGGAACATCTTCAAAGGTTGGAGTTGGCTTATCATAAGGTTGTAACTTCATTGCCCTTACTAAGAATACTGCAAATTGATCTCGTAATGTAGCATCAGTAGGACAGAAACGCAAGGGACTTTCATCACATCCTATAGTAATGCCTCCTCTATAAAGTGCCTCAATTTCCTTGAAGGCCCAATACGATTCAGGTACATCTGAAAATGTAGCAGCTCTCCCAGTAAATGGAATTGAAAGCGCAAAAGCATAAAGTAAAGCTGAGAATAGTACTATTGATAAAACTGCAGTAATGTAAATTCCTACATCTACCTTCTTCCTCTTCCTTCCCTCTTTTTTCATTCTTTATTCCAGAGGAGATTAGTTTTTAAATTTTTTGAGTTCGTGGGGATAAATTTTTAAAGTTTACCTAGCTTGAATTAAAAAATGAGGTATAAGCATTTGCTGACTTTTGCACTTTTTTTATTAGTATCCACCTTATTAATTATTTCACTAACAAGTTCTGTTTATGCACAAAATCAAAGTAAAGTAGATAATGCATACCGCTTTCTTGAGAATGAGGTTAAGAAAGGGTGGGGGACTCCTGAAGAAAATTCTCTTGCTATTCTTGCTCTGAGGAACTTCGACTCAGCGCTTGCGAGGCAGGGGGCGGACAATCTAATCTCGAATTCGCAGAATGGGGAGTGTTGGCCTAAGGATGGGTGTGAGGTTAAAGAGACTGCACAAGCACTTGTGGCGCTTGGCGAGCTTGGAAGAGATACATCTAAAATCGAGAACTGGCTTGAAGATCAACAAATCTTAGCGGAACAGGGAGGAGAATGGTTGCTCCAGCTTGAAGTTGTGCCTAATGGGACTTGCTCGATCAGTTACATTTTTTCTGAAGAGGAGAGAGTCGATACTGTACTCGTTAATGAGGATAGAACTGTAATGCTCGATAGGCCATCATTTTGTTTTGAGGATGCAGGATTTTGGCTCCGCCTTAAGTCAGCTTGTAACGAGAAGGAATTTTTAGTTACATGTTCTGATGGAAACTATTTAGTGAACTTGCTTCTTAGAACTGATAATAAACTTCTGGTCTTTCCAGAAACTAAGAATACTGCCGCCACCGTACTCATTAAAAATAAATGCTTCCCTTCTCAACCTAAAGGAACTAAGTGTGATTATGATGCAACGCAGTGGGCCTCTTACGCTTTAAATCTGAAACAGAAAGAACTTCAAACTCTTGCATTCCTCGAAAATGAGGCTGATGCTAACAAGCCATTGTCATATGCATTCATGTATTTAATTAAACAAGATTTGGATTTTGCAAACAAGCTAGTTAAGGAGCAGAACAGGGCAGGATTTTGGGATACTGACAGATTCTTTAGGACAGCAATTTCAGTTCTTGCTCTAGATGGCAGCTTCCAGGAAAATGTAACTAAGGCTGAAGATTGGCTTCTTGCAAATCAGAATTCTGATTTTTCTTGGGGAACTCAGAAGAAACGCGATACTAGTGCAGTGCTTTGGGGTGCATTCCCACGTTCAGGATGTGGTAATAATATCTGCGAATCAAGCCTTGGCGAAACAGTAACAAGTTGTCCTGCTGATTGCAGAACCTCTACTCAGCAATTTTGTGATAGTTATGGCTATGAGTGTTGCGAATCAGTAAAGGTAAAGTCTGGGGCTGAAACTTTCTCTGATCTTTTTTGTCCAGAAGGTAAAGTATGTGCAGAAGACTGCGAAGTTGGGGCTGAGATATGCACAGATGGAGTGGATAATGATGAAGATGGAAGAAAAGATTGTGCAGATCCTGACTGTTTGGGAAATGCAAAATGTGAATCTCGTGAATTAAGCTGCAATGATTTCTTTGACAATGATGGTGATGCTCTAGCAGACTGCAATGATGCTGATTGCTGTACAGACAATGCGTGCATTGGCAAAGGAACTTGTATTGCAGAAGTAGAAGTATGTACTGATGGTATAGATAATGATAATAACGGATTTATCGATTGTGAGGATACAGCATGCTCCTCTTCAGATATATGTAAAAAAACAGCTCCGACATGGTTGTGGATTGTCCTCATTGTATTATTGGTTGCAATAATTGCTGCGCTATTTTTAATTAGAAGGAAAAAAAGTGGAAAAGGAAAAGGTAAGATTGAAATTGGATTCCCTCCTCTAGGTCCTCCTCAAGCACCAACAAGGCCTATGCCAAGGCCAATGCCTCGCCCCCCTCCTAGAATTGTGCGGGGGAGAAAGAGAACAAAAACAGAAGAAGAGCTTGAAGAGGCATTAAAAGAATTGGAAAAGATTTAAGGAAATGAAAATACTTGTACTTACCATATTAGTCATAATTCTATTTATAGTCCCACTAGTAAATGCGCAGGAGTGTCTTTCTGTTACGCAGTCAAAAAATGAATTTTTAGCAGGGGAAACATTTCAGGCAGATATTGAAATTAAAAATCCTGTGCAAGCTCTCGAGAGAAAAAATTTGGAACTTTCTGTAAATAATATAAAGAAAGAATTACCTATTAAGATAGAAAAACTTTCTGATGAGAAATATTTTATTTACTTCAATACGCTAGATACAGGAAGCTATAAACTTAGGTTAAATACTCTTTGTATACAAAATACTGTGATAATGGAAGTTTCAAAAGAGATTTCTTTTTCAGTTAAAGCGGATTCTGTAGGGGATGCTTATGAAAAGCTCGCGAAGCAAACAACTTGGGGCAATGCAGAGGAAAATTCTCTTGCTATTCTTGCTCTGAGGAACTTCGACTCAGCGCTTGCGAGGCAGGGGGCGGACAATCTAATCTCGAATTCGCAGAATGGGGAGTGTTGGCCTAAGGATGGGTGTGAGGTTAAAGAGACTGCACTTGTATTAATGGCCCTGTATGAAACAAATAAAACACTTGAGGCAGAAAAAGCAAGGAGTTGGCTTTTAGACGCACAGAATTCCCTCGCGATAGGAACATGGAGTCTTTCACTCAGAACAAGTTCCTTGGGAAATTCAGCTTGCACTTTAATAATAAATAATAACACCCAAGTTTTAGAAATGCAACAAGGTGTTCTCGAGAAAGCTCTTACACTTCCTGAAGAAAATGTTAATTTGAAAGTTTACTGTGATGTTAATGGAACTACGAATGCTGACATCATTCATACATATTTGGGAAAGGTAAATGTTTTTTCAACAACGAAGAGCTCTGAATCCTTTATAGAAGGAAATTTAACTAAAGTTCATGATACGCACTCAATAACTTTGGGAAACGAAAAATGTTGGGGTTCTGACTATAGAGATAAATGCACTATTGAAGATACATACTTTGCATTACTTGCTCTAGAAAAACTCAGAATTAAAGATGAGGTTGCAGTAAATTGGCTCGAGAAGAATAGGCAAGATACTGTAACAATAAGTCAAATTTCGCTTCTGTACTTTAAGGTAGATGCACAGAGCCTGAACTGGCTTATAAATAATCAAGCTCTTGAAGGATATTGGAGTAATCGTTCCCTATCTGTCTCTAATAAGGAAGATGCGTTCGTTACAGCTCTTGCTCTTAATGCTTTAAAGACACAAAATGCACTTGTAGAAATTCGAGGTCGCGAATATTTACTTGGAAAACTTAATAGCTTGAGGGGAAAAGAGCTATCAGCAGCGCTTTACTTTGTCTTTCCTTCTAGTGAGATTAAAAATATCATCTCCATAGACCCTGCAATTATAAAAATCAAAGAAGGTGGAAACTTTTCTATCATAATTGAGAATAGAGGCGATAAAGCTTCCTCCATCTCAGTAACAAACTTAAATTCTAAAGAAAATTACGAGGTAAGGAAAGATGAATTCAAAAAATTGAATTTTGTTGCAGGCAAGAGTACTTATTTCTTGGTTGTTGATTATGTAAACGGCATCTATAATATACCAGTAATAATTACAGAAATTAAGCAAGGTCAGGAAGTTGCCATTATTGAGGAAAATGTTAGTGTAATTCCTACCCTAGCTTTTGAGGCAGAGATTAATGAGACAATTTTACAGAATGAATCTGCCACCTTTAAAATAAAATTGAAGAATCCTTACTCAGTGCCTATTGAAAATGTTTTTCTTGTTCTGACTGCTGACCTTTATAAGATAGTTAGAACAGAGCCTGTGTTCATAGAATCGATAAAGCCGAATGAAGAAGTTGAAATTGCGTTAGTGGTGAATGCAGCATCATATGCGAATTTCGGAATTTATGAAGGAAAACTCAAAGCCACAGACGGACTAGAGGTTACAACGCCAGTAAGAATTGAAATTAAAGCAGTTGAGGGAATTACCCCTCCTTCAAGTACTAATGTCACTGTGAATACCACAGAACTAGAGGAAAAAGAGCAGAAAAAAGCTCAGAAAAAGATTGGAACAGTTATGCTAGTAATTGCTGCAATTATTATTTTATTGGTTATTCTCTATCTTGTATGGCGAGGTAGGAAAGGAAGAAGAAAGAAAGAAGTCGGCATAGAAAAGGTTCTTGAAAAGATAGAGGAAAAGGAATCTGGAAAGTTTGTTGAGAAAGGGAAATTTTAAAATTTAAATAGGATTAGAACAGAAAAGTTTAAATATAAACTATCAATAGAAAATTTATAAGTAAAAAAAGATGTCAAAAGAGGCTTATTACGAATTAGGAAAGAAGTTAGCGCAATTGAGTTATGGCTTCGATAATCTCTATGCTAAAGCTACTGCACTAGAGGATGAAAGCAAGAAAGCTATGTTCTCGGGATTTGGAAATGCAATTCTTGAAATTGAGACCAAGATGGCTTATAAAGCAGCTAAAGAGGCCGGAGACCGAGAGTTGCTAAAAAAAGTTGCGCGGAAGTTCATTCAAAGTGATCCTTACGCTTCATATGATGCTGCATTGCTCTCACATGATGAGGAGCTCATGAAAGAAGCTGGCAGAGCGCTCATAAGTAAGGATATTACAGCTGCAATTAAAGCTGCAAAGAGTGCTAATGATAAGGCTCTATTGACTATGATTTCCCACTTACTAATTGATTCTGATCCTGTAACTAGTTTTGAGACAGCAAAAGCTGCTGGGGATAAAGCATTAATTTGGCAAGTTGCTAAGAAGCTTGTAGAAGTTAATTCGAAGCTTGCGTATTTGGCGGCTCGGGAAGTTAATGACCGCGAGCTTTTGAAGGTAATTTCTGAAAGACTTGTAAGCACAGATCCTGAGGGTGCTTTCATGGCTGCTAAAGAAGCTAATGATGATTTTCTAATTGATTATGCAGGAAAAGTTCTTGTTGAGAGAGATGTGTTAGGAGCTTACAGAGTTGCTCGAAAGACACATGACTATGCATTATTAGTTAAAAGCGCGGTAAGGCTTGTCGAGAGCATGCCCAAGAATGCGTACAGAACTGCACGAGGAACAAATGATAATGAATTTCTCAAGCTGACTGCACGAGAACTTGCTGAAAAGGATCCGTGGGCAGCATACGAATCAGCTCGTGAGTTTCAAGACAAACAACTTTTTGAATCAGCATCAAGAAATCTTGCGCGAAGCGATTTAGTAAATGCTTATCGTGTCTCAAAGGAAAACAAAGACCGCGAATTGTTGATGTACATTGAAGATGAACTTATAAGACAAACCCCAATTCTTGGAGATGTAAAAGAAACTATGGAGAAGTTGCTTTAATCCTTCTTTTCGCTTTTTTCAATAGGATAATCTAACGTATAACGTTGCTTTTTTAATGCCTCTTCTATAATCTTTTCGTAGTTTATTTTCTTCTCGTCAAGGAAATTTTTTAAGATGTTCTTTTCTACAGTAAGACTTTTTGCAAACTCATCATAGCGGTGAAGCCTTGCCGCAAGATCATTTATTA
>CAYIBB010000031.1:0-7572 GCA_964361585.1 Candidatus Woesearchaeota archaeon
AAGAAAAGATTCTTTGCATTATCATTATCTTTAATTTCCTCGATTTTCTTTATAACTAGATCGAAGCCTAAAACTAAATTCACGAGAATGTAAATTAGGCCAATTAAAAATACGATAAGAAATGGAAGAAACAACATAGTTCTCATGTCAAAGCTGAAAAGAAAGAAATTACTCCAACTCCAACCGCCTGCCTCTTGGGCTGCAGTTACAGCGGTTGCTGTTGTCGACGCTCTTGGTAAGAAATGACCTGTAGTGCTCTTGTAGTACAACATGTATGGAACAGTAAGAGCAATTCCAACAAGGATAGTAATCCAGAAATGTTTGTTCTTCAGGAAAGCGAATCTATCTGACAGAAACAAAAACACAAAAACGGAGAGTGCGACAAGTCCTTCCTTCGAACTGGTCATTACAGCAAGTGCACCAAAAACTGCTGCTAAATAGATATAGTAATTCTTTTCCTTCTTAAAATAACCTTTCCAGAAAAACAAAATTGCTAGAAGAAGGAAAACCATGCCAAAGATTTCGTATCCAAAACGAAGACCCCAAAAAAGGAATTGGAAGAAAATTGCCATCAAGAAAGATGCAATTAAACCAATACTTTTGTCAAACATCTCCTTGCCAAGAAGATATGTAAGGAATACTATTGCGAGAGAAAGCAAAAGCTGGATAAATCTTATTGCAACCTCGCTTTGGAATAGCTTAAAGAAAAATGAGAAAATTAGGGGCACAATTATTTCTCTAGATTCATTCCATCCTGTACTTGGAGTTCCAAAGGCAATATGCTTGGCCATGAGCATATGCTCAGATTCATCCCACCACAGAGGTTGACTTTTGAATTGCCAGAAAAAATAGATTCTTACTGCCAGGGCAAGTATCAGAATGAGAATAAGAAAAACAAGATACTTGTCAAGGACTATTCTGGTTCTGTCCCTGCCACTCTTTACATGAGTCTGAGATTGATGATCAGATTTATGCCCTACATGTATATCTGCACTACTTGTAGTAACTTCCTCAGCCATCTAAATACAAAAAAGACAACTATAAAAAGTTAGTGCTTATTATTTTTGACATTTAAAAAATATTTAATTTCCTTATTGCACTGACAACATCTTGGACAGAAATAGAATTTGCTAGTTCCTTCTCATACTCATTCACGTAGAAGTATTTTTTAATTAAGAGGCTTTGTAGCTTTACTAGATAAGGCTCGGATTTAATTTCATTTCCTAGAGTTGAAAAGAATAAAACTATAGTTTTCTTTTTCAAGGCAAGTGATATATGCAGGCCCAAACTGTCAGTAGTTACAAGGCAATCACAAATATTGATTATACCAATAAACTCTTCAATAGAATCAGAAGTATTTTTAGCATAAACTTTAAGACCTTTCTTTTTCAAGGCAGATTGTAGTTGCGCTAAAAACTTTTCCTCAGGACCACCAAGTAATATTATCTTGACGTTTTTATTTTTTGATAGGGCTTTTACAAACTCAGAAATTTTTTCTTGGGACCATAATTTACTAGGCCATCTCTTACCAGAAGCCATATTCAGGCCAATCAATATATCGTTAGATTTGAAATTATTTTTTTTCTTAAATTTCTCACCATAACTCCTTATTTCATCAGTAAGCTCTAACATATAACTCTCACCATGAAAAGGAAGTTCTGCAACTTCGAACATCATTTCCTGATATGACTTGCTATTTTTTACTTTCAGTTCATCAGAAAAGGCGATTTTCAGATGTTGTTCTGCAAATCTATTGTAACAAGAAGTCATGCCTCTATCATTGAAATAGTAACCAAATTTCCTTTTTGCCTTTACTATGTTTGCTAATAAAGTACCAGGAGCATCAATTTCAAAGCTGAACACAAGATCAAACTTTTCATACATTAGCCTTAGCACACTTTCGAAATTGTAAGGCAGAATCTTATCAATTAGAGGGTTATTTTCTAAAAGGGCTACAGACTCTGGGCTTGTTACCCAGTATATCATAATGTTATCATATTTTTTCTTCAGACCTAAAAGAACTGGTGTTGTACGCAAAACATCGCCCATAGCTCCTAGTTTTATAATTAGGACTTTCCTCTTTCTTGGATCATAAAATTCCATTCCCTTGCCTAAATAGCCTGAATATCTCAGAGCTTCCTCCTGTGCCATCTTAAGCATTTGAATGAAAACTTTAAAATATTATCTATTTTGATATTACAATGCTAGTTTATATCGCTGGGCCTTTATGCACTAAAAAGGAAAGGGATTTTGTGGAAAAACTCAATAAAGTATGCAGAAATTTAGGATTTAAGACTTTTCTGCCCCACAGAGACGTTGGACTTGTGGCTTTTAAGAGTGATATTCCTAAGGCATTTAAGGAGGATGTGAATGCCCTCAAGAAGTGTAATCTTGTAGTTGCCTCTCTCAATGGATGGCGTATTGGGGCAGGAACTTCTTGGGAGCTTGGTTATGCATATGCAAAGAAAAAAAAAGTGATAGGAATAAAAACCGACAAAGCTCCGGAGAAGGCTATTGCTGACTTGAGCGCAATGATTTTAGGTAGTATGTACATATGCACTTCTATAAAGGAATTAAAAGGAAAACTTTCTGAATTTAAAAAGATAGGAAGATTCAATCAAATGGCTTTGTGGACTTAATTTCAGTTTCGCGCCAGCCATCACTGTAACCTTTTCCTCGCCTTAACTCCTTAAAAGCTTTATAATATATGTAAAGCCTCAAGGCATAAAGTTGGATGGTCCACACGAACTCTCGTAAATTTCCAGGGTAGAGTAAGGTAAAAAAGAATCCTTCTCGTATTTCATTCATAAAAGATTTAGTTCGCGGTGGTGCATTAGGGAGCTTAAAATACTTATTTAAATTTTCATGTCCTTTTATATTCCTAACCTTCTGTGTAACATAGTCTTGAAAATTTGTTGGATTGATTACATGGACTTTAGCATCTTCAGAATATGCGATTTTGTAACCTTTCTGCCAAAATAAGAAAGGGATAATACTATCCTCAGAACAATCAAGAGGAAATTCACTAATTACTCCATTTCTTATTGCAAATAAGTAACCTGAACATTCGAAGAATTTGCCCTCCTTACTTAATCTTTTTCTAAGATTATGTGCTCCATCAAATGCAACATGAGAGAAGTAACCATATTTTTCCTCCCTTGAGTTTATTGAAACTGGATGTCCTGTTACACATCCAATCTTAGGGTCTTTAAATTTCGCAAGAAGAGCATTAACAGAATTTTTTGAAACGTAGACATCACCATCAGTAAAGATGAATATATCTTTCTCGTTCTCAGAAAAATATTTGGAGAGCAATATATTTAAAACAAATGCTTTTCCTTCTCCAACATCTCTGTAGAATCTTACCTTTTCGCTCTTGCCAAATTTTTTCTTTATGTATTTTTCAACTTTAGGAAAAGGGTCAACAACTAATATTTCATATCTCTCTCTAATTTTCTGACTAAGAAGGGCATTAATAGCCCTCTCTGTTGCCTTAGGTTCTCCATATGCAGTTATTATAATCCTTATCATCTCCCAGAAGTTAAATTTCACATTGTTAAATTCTT
Organism: Candidatus Woesearchaeota archaeon; assembly: GCA_964361585.1. GTDB lineage: Archaea > Nanobdellota > Nanobdellia > Pacearchaeales > UBA12030 > CAYIBB01. The sequence goes on from CAYIBB010000031.1 coordinate 3,567, forward strand.
TATTGGACTTCAATTAAAGCATCAGCTGGTTTCACTGAGACTTTAGTTTCCTTAGTTCCTAGAACGATTGCTACTATCCTACATTTTTTTGCTTTCTGCTTGCCTTTACCACCCTTACCTATACCAACAGATAGTTCTGTACTTACTATCTCGCAGAGAGCGCCGTCAATCATTGCCTTATCACCTTTCTTTAATTCAGATGCCTTTTTTCTCCTCATATCTCATAGATTTTAGTAAAGCTTATAAAAATTTGCTCTCTGAAGGTAGATGGTTAAGGTAAAGAAGGCAATAATTTTAGTCTCTGGTGGATTAGATAGTGTAGTTACCTCGTATTACACAAAGAAGAAACTAAGCTACAGAGAATTAATTCTCCTTTTTTTCGACTATGGACAGAGAACAGCAACAATGGAAAGGTTTTTTGCAAAAAAACACGCTAAAGTATTAGGTGCTAAATTTATAGAGGTAGATACAAGAAGTTTAGGAAAATTTAGTACGGCATTGATAAATAAAAACAAAAAGATTGATGATTTATCTAGGGAAACTTTAATCAAAAATCCAGAGAATGAACTCAAGAAATGGTATGTACCTTGTAGGAATACACTATTTCTGGTTTATGCTCTAGCATTAGCAGAAAACCTTTACTTTTCAAAAAATCAGAAATACGATATTTTTGTAGGTTTCAAACATGAAGGCCGAGAACTTTACCCTGACACTACAAAAGGATTCCTAAGGCAATTAATGAAATTGCAGAAATATATATTGGCTCATGGAAAATTTAGAATTGTAGCTCCATTAATGAAATATGAGAAATCTGATTTAATCGGACTAGGAAAAAAACTCGGCATTAATCTTAGGGATACTTATAGTTGTTATATTGGTACAAAAATTCATTGTGGAGTTTGTATGAATTGTAGAGTGAGGCAAGAAGCATTTTACTGGGCCAATATGAAAGACCCAACAAAATACGAGAAGAAACCAAAAGATTATAGAGATGCTAGTTATAAAAAATGAACTATGTAGATATAAGTGAAACATTCTATTCAATACAGGGGGAAGGTAAAACTGCAGGAGTTCCTGCTGTATTTTTGAGAGTTAAAGATTGTACACTAGATTGTATTTGGTGTGATACTGCAGAAGTATGGAAGAGGGGTGGAAGAATATCTATAGATGATATTATAGATTATTGGAATAAGGAAGGCTGGCTTAGTAAGCTTAAGAAAAATCAGGTGCATTTAATATTGACGGGTGGAAGTCCGGTAGCAAAACAAAGGCAGTTGGTAGAACTTTTGAGGGAATTAGACCTCGACGGAATAAGACCTTATACTGAGGTTGAGACAGAATGTGTTGTACTACCGGGGGTGGATTTCGATTCATTCATCAGTCAATATAATTGTTCTCCAAAATTGTCTAATTCATTAATGCCTAAAGAGAGAAGGTACAAACCAGAAGTAGTAAAATGGCACGTTACAAATCATCGCTCAATTTTCAAATTTGTTATAGAGAATAAAGCAGATGCAAATGAAGCTATAAAGGAGTATATTAAACCATTTAATATTTCCCAAAGCAGGGTATATTTGATGTCTCAAGCTTCCAGTAGACAAGAACTTATAGAAAGAGATAAATTAGTTGTTGAGTTGGCGAAAGAGTATGGTTTCAACTTTTCTCCACGCTTACAGATCTATATTTGGGATCAGAAAACTGGGATTTAGTATAAGCTCTCCTCCTGAGCAGCAATCTTGCTCCATATAAGCTTGCGGGCAAATTCTACTGCCCTCTTTCTTGTCTTTTCCAATGACTTAAAATTTCTGATAGTAAAATCGATCTTATCAGCCAGATCTTTTCCATCTCCAATCTGGAAGAGTAAACCTCTTTCCTCATCGCCTAGGATTTCCTTACCTCCCAAAGTATCAGAACTTATAACCAAAAGTCCCAGAGACATTGCCTCGAGTAGAGCTTGAGGAGAAGCCTCTCTCTTGCTCGGTAAAACGAAAATATCTGCAGCTCTGAGTGCTTTTATCTTTTGGCTTATTCCATAGACGGGCGCTGAAAATTTTACATACTTCCCAAGCTTTTGGTCTTTAGCAAGCACTATTAACCTCTCTTTGTAGGCATTTTCAGCTGGTCCTACGAGTTTCAGCACAATTCTATGACCCTTAGCTCTCAAGATTGAAATAGCCTTAATCAAGGTCTCGAGATCTTTTATTGGAGAAATTCTTCCGAAATATAAAATCTTGATTTCCTTACCTAAATATTTGTTATAATTTATTTTTACCTTAGAAAACTCATCTGGAATTCCATTCGGAATGTAAACAATCTTCTTCCTATCGCAACCCATTCTTTCAAGGAAAGGAATTTCCCATTTGGTTATGGCTATTACTTTATTGTATGAATTTAGAATTTTTTTGCCAATGAATTTGTCATAAGCATTAACTAAAAAGTTTAGCCTTCTACTTCTAAGCTCCCCCTCCACGAATGGCGCATGAGTTGTCAGAAAGCATTTTGCTCCTGATTTTTTGGCAAGTTTTGGGGCTATTGTAGAATGCGGATGCCTGTAAACATGAGTATTAATTACATCTGGCTTAATTCTATTTAATTCTGCAGTAAAATCCCAGAAAAGCACATTCTCGCCTACTCGCCTCTTTACAGGGAATCTGAAAATTCTTATCCCACCTAAAACTTCTCTGGACTTAGCTATTTCTTCAGTACCTTTAGTGATATTTGAGGAAAATACATAAACTTCATGCCTTTTGGAAATAATCTTAGCAATATTGTAAACACGATTCCATACTCCATCAGCTCCGGCCGAAAACTCGCATAGGTAAAGTATTTTCATTTTTTAATTAAATCTAAAGATATTTTTATAACTTCACTCGCAGAGGGGGAAATCAAAATTTTGTACTTCTCTTTTGACATCCAAGGATGCCATATCTCTGGATATTTTACATTTAGGACAACAGTAGGAATTGAAAATGCTGAGGCCATATGCACAGAGGCAGTATCTATACTAATCAAAAGTTCAGAGTGCTTTAGTAAGGCACCAAATTGTTTCAAGGTTAATTTTCCTGTAAGATTAATAACTTTTTTCTTGTTGGTTATACTGGAAATGATTTCATCCGCGATTCTTTGCTCATCTTTACTTCCAGTCACTACAACATGGAAGCCTTTAGAAATTAAAAAGTTAGCAACTTCAGCAAAATTCTCAAGGGACCAAGAATATTCAGCATAAAACTTTCCTCTCTTTCCTGGATGTAAGATAATAAATTTATTTGCCTTATTCCTTCGCAAAATTGTACTTACAATTTGCTCATCTTTCCTAGAAAAATAAAATTCTATCTTAGGATTCTTATTTTCAGCTCCTACTAATCTTGCAATGTCCAAATTTTCCTCTACCTTGTGCTTTGCATGAAATGAAGGTTTTACTTTTCTTGTCAGAAAGTAGCCCTTGCCTTCCAAAAGCCCAGTTTGAGTAGTTCCTATTCTATAAGGAATTTTCGCCCTCCTGATTAAATTGGATATTTCAAGTGAAGCAGGCCAAACAATAACAGCTAAGTCATAATTTCCATTTTTAACATTAGCAAGATTTCTATCGAAGTTATCAGTATAGGTAATAAGCCTTCTCACATTAGGGTTCAAGCTTAGAGCTTCGCTCATGTCTTCTCTTATGAGTACATCAACTTTTCCAAACTTTCTAGCAAGGGCTGCGATCATTGGAGTAGTTGCAAGTAAATCGCCAATAAATCCAAGGTTTACTATTAAAACTTTCTTAATTTTCTCTTCATCAATTATTTCTTTTGAGGGATCAAAGATAAGCCAAAGAATATAGCTGTAAATCCTTTGTAATCTCTGGAAAAATTTGGAAAAATTCTTAGCCATTTTATGATAAAAAGAGAAAGGTTTAAATTATTTTCTAAACTCTTTTATTCTCATATTCATTTTAAGAATTAAAAGTATAAAAATGAGGCGAATAAGGGTTGGAGAGATAAAAATCAGTGAAGAAGAGAAAAAT
>CAYIBB010000032.1:0-352 GCA_964361585.1 Candidatus Woesearchaeota archaeon
ATTAAGGTGTACGGTTATTAATCCAAAAGAAAAAGATGGCAAAAAGAAGAAAGGCTAGTAGTAAGGCAAGTAAGAAGAAGAAATATTACGGAAAGAAGGAAAAGTAGACATTTAAAATTTTAGAAAGTTAGGAATTATTCTCTTATCTTTTGTAGGGTCAAATTTATCTAATTCTCTGATTGTTAATGGTAATGAGATTCTGGATACTAAGGCATTAAGTGAGTATGGAAGTCTCATCAATCTAATATGGCCTTTAGATACCCAGGGGTCTATAGGAAATTTGGAAAGTTTCCTGTTGAGTTCATCTCTTTGCTTTACTGTCATTCCGAAAGCTTTGCCGTCAAGAACATGT
>CAYIBB010000032.1:362-2827 GCA_964361585.1 Candidatus Woesearchaeota archaeon
AGAACATGTAAGTGATATCCTCGCCCTGAATATACTATCTCGACTTTTTTGAAGGTTTTTCTTAATTCTTCATGCATATTAAGCACTTCACTTTTTGCCTGGCCAAGGCAGATTTCACAGAATTTGTAAAGTTCCTCTACCTTGCGCTTTTTGCACTCACACTTAATGTTTTCGGGGTCTATGTCGAAAGCAAGCTCCTGGCCAAGCCAATTCTTAGTTCCTATGGAAGTCCTAAAATTTTTTTTCTTTATTACCTCATTTACTCTAGCATATTGATTCCTGTCATAATATACGTCTTCTGGCAAAATCCTAAGGAGTTCTTTCCTAAGTCCAGCAAATCCTATTTCCATAAAATTCAAAACAACAAGTTTGTTAATATCTTTCTTAATCTTCGCGATGTGTGTTTCAGTTCCAACATCAACTTCCATAATCTGTGGTTTTCTCCTATCCTTAAACCACCTTTTCACAGAATTAACATTAAACTCCTTCTCATAAAATTCTTGCCTTTCTCTAAGTGAAGATGCCCTAAAAGGATACATAGAATAAGTTGATCAAGGATATTTATGAATCTTATGTTCTCGGAAGATATACAAATATTTATAAATTAAAAGCACAAGTAAAGAAAAAAGAGAAAATGGAAATAGAACTTGACAAGAAGCCTAAGGATGTTATCATTGTAGAAGGCTTTCCTGGGATGGGTCTTGTAGGGACTATTGCTACTGAAGCAATTCTCGAACACCTTGGAGCAAAAGCTATTGGAAGAATTGTTCATAACAAACTTCCGGCTCTAGTGGCAGTGCATGAGGAAAAGGTAGTAGAACCTTTGGGCATATTTTATGATCCAAAAACAAATATTGTGATTCAACATGCTGTAACAAATGTTTCTGGAATTGAATGGGAATTAAGCAATTCCGTTGTAGACCTTGCAAATCAACTTAAGGCTAAGGAGATTATAAGTCTTGAGGGAATAAGCACTGTTCCTGATACCCCCAAGAAGAGAGCTTTCTATTACACAAACAATACTAATGCAAGAAAGAAATTTGAAAAGCTTGGCTTAAAACCTTTAAAAGATGGCATCATTGTAGGAGTTACTGGCACATTAATGCTTAAGGCCTCGAATAAGTTCAACATGTCTGCAATTTTTGCTGAAACTCGTTCAGGACTGCCCGATTCAAGAGCTGCGGCTGTTATTATAGAGATTGTTGATTCCTATCTCAACCTGAAAATTCCTTACGAACCACTCTTAAAGAAGGCTCAGCAGTTCGAGGACAAGCTTAAGAATATTTTCGAGAAGTCAAAGCAAGCTGTCTCTGAAAAAGAAAAGAAGGAAGAAAGGGTTGGATATATTGAGTGATCATAAGTTGTATGGCTTATAACCTTTTTCCCTTAACCATGATAAGTATCTTTCAGTTGAATCTAACTTCGGAGGATTAGAGGGAGAGCGATACCCCCTTTCATAATCGCTTAGTGTACGCCTATTCATGTGTAATTCCTCTGCTAATTCAGCCTGACTTAAATCTTCCTTTTCTCTAATTTCTCTAGCTCTTTTATTATCAAAAGGTTTCTTGCCTGTTGATATCACTTCTAGCCCACTCCTATTTTGTGAACCACCCCTATCTTGTAAATCACTTCCACTCCGAAAATTTATTGTTGCTTTAATAATGCGAAGATTAACTCTTGCCATAAGGATTAAATACAGTTAATCTTAAATATTTTCCTAATAAAATGAAAGTTCTAGGGATAGAAAGCACAGCCCATACTTACGGAGTTGGAATTTACGATGCTTCAAAAAGGAAAATCCTTTGTAACATTCGAGATACTTACAAGACAGACAAAGGAGGAATAATACCTACAGAGGCTGCAAAACATCACGAAGAAGTTAATGAAAAAATTCTTAATGTTGCTTTGAAAGAATCAAAGATAAAGCTTAAGGATATAGACTTAGTATCATTTTCACAAGGTCCTGGGTTGGCGCCCTCTTTGATTGTAGGGATGCGAGAGGCAAAGAGACTTTCCTCAGAACTCAACATTCCTGTAGTGGGAGTAAATCACTGCATTGCGCATTTAGAGATAGGAAAATTCGTCTGCAACATAAAAGATCCTGTATTCCTCTTCATAAGTGGAGCTAATACGCAAGTTATCTCTTACTCAGGAGCAAGATACCGTATTTTCGGGGAAACTCTTGATATGGGACTGGGAAATTTTATTGATACCTTTGCTCGTTATGCTGGCTTAGGTTTTCCAGGAGGGCCTAAGATTATGGAACTCGCATCTAAAGGCAAGAATTTTATTGAATTACCTTACAGCGTTAAGGGTATGGATGTTTCATTTTCAGGGATGCTAACAAACCTGCGGCAGAAGCTCGAGTCTAAAAAGTACAAGCTTGAGGACTTAGCATTTTCAATGCAAGAGCATGCATTTGCCATGGTTATAGAAGTTGCAGAAAGAGCTATTGCTCATTTGCG
>CAYIBB010000032.1:2927-7553 GCA_964361585.1 Candidatus Woesearchaeota archaeon
ACACAAATATTTATAAATGAATTTACTATAAAAAGTTAAGGAAAAAAGAGGAGGAAAAATGGTACAAGCTAGATGCATGAAAGAAAAGAAGCAGGTAGATGTTAAGAATCCACAAGAAGTTACTATGAAGAATGGCATGCGCGCTGTTCAGGGAGTTTGCGCTAATTGTGGAACTAAGGTCTTCAAGATTTTGGGAAAGAAATAAATCCTAAGTAATATTCCGAGTAGATAAGATTTCTTAGTTTTGGAAAACTTTTTAAACTTGTTCTCTGTGTGTAGTATACTTCTAAAATTTTAATGACCGATTCAATGAGGGAAAAATGGAAATTTATAATATAATAGAGAAAGCTCGCAAAAGCGGGAAGATAAAGAAAGGCACTAATGAAGTAACTAAGGCTATCGAAAGACAGGAAGCTAAGCTTGTAGTAGTTGCTAAAGACATTAACCCCCAAGAAGTTGTGCAGCACATACCTATTCTATGCAAGGAAAAAAAGATCCCTTTAGCTTATGTGGATAGCAAGGAAAAATTAGGAAGAGCTGCTGGAGTCTCTTCAGCTGCAAGTATTGCTGTCATAATTGAGGGGGATGCTAAAGCTGACGTCGAAAGGATTGCAAAGGAATCCAAGTAGTTTTCTTAATAACTAAAGAATTTATAATTAAAGAAAATGGGAGAAGCAAAAAGAAAAGTTAAGGACATTCAGTATGATGAGCCTAAGGCAAAAAAGGAAGCCAGGAAATTTGGTGGGCCTATTACACCTGCAGTAGTTCAGGAAATTGTTGGCAGAACTGGTTTCAGAGGCGAGGTAACTCAGGTTAAGGCGAAAATACTTCAGGGAAATAATAAAGGCAGAGTTGTAAGGAGAAATATTAAAGGCCCTATAAGAATTCATGATATCTTAATGCTTCGAGAGACAGAAATTGAAGCAAGGAGATTGCGAAGTAAAGTAATGAAAGGGGCGTTTACCTAAAATGCCAAAATGCAGTTATTGTGCCAAAGTTTATATGCAAGGCAAAGGCAAGATATTTGTGACGGCAGAAGGAAAAATCTTTAATTTCTGCTCCTCAAAATGTGAAAGTAACTACGAGCTGGGCAGAAATCCTCGTAAAGTTAAATGGATTAGAAAGAAGAAGTAGGGTCAATCAACCTCAACACGAATAATCTCGATATCTTCCAACTCTCTGGCTAGTTCTTCAAGATTTAATAGTCTGTTTGTGTTAATAAACATAGTAGATGTCCCGGTTTTATCGTGTCCTATTACAGAGCATCATACTTCTCTCGGACTCCAGAGAATAATCTTGCTCTAGCAATATCGTGATCATCATAATCAACTTCTACTCTGTGATGTATAATCATAACATTAATCATACTTAAAGTTTTTAAAACTTTTCATAAGCTTTAAATATAAATTTTTCTTTATTCATAATCAAAGTTGTTTTAACTAACTTCTAAATAAAATGCCCAAAAAACAAATCCAAAAGCACAGAGAGCAGCGAATTAGGCAGCCCATAGTTACATTAGCGGGGCATGTAGACCATGGCAAGACCTCTTTGCTTGATAAGATAAGAGGAACTGCAATAGCAAAAAAGGAAGCTGGCCTTATTACTCAGGCAATTTCATGCACTGTTATGCCTTTTGATATCATTGAGAAGATTGCCTCTGATCTGTTGAAGAAATTCAAAATAGAACTAGTAATTCCAGGATTTCTTTTTATTGATACTCCAGGACATGCAGCATTCACAAATCTACGAAAGCGAGGAGGGAGTTTGGCTGATCTCGTTATATTAGTAGTAGATATAAGAGAAGGGATGATGGAGCAAACTATTGAATGCCTTGGTATTTTCAAGGAGATTAAAGTTCCTTTTTTGGTAGCCCTGAATAAGATTGATGCTATAGCAGGATGGCAAGGTAAGAGCAAGGAATTTCAGAAAAATCTCGAGGAGCAACCAGAGCATGTAAAACGAGATTTTGATATGAAACTGTACAACTTTATTTCCCAGCTTTCTGGGCATGGCTTCGATTCTGATTTATTTTTCAGAGTGCGGGATTTTACGAAACAGATTTCCATAGTTCCATGTTCTGCTAAAACTGGAGAAGGAATTCCCGAATTATTAATGATGCTCGCAGGACTTGCGCAAAGGTTTCTTAAGAACAAACTTGCAGTTGAAGAAGAAGTTAGAGGCACTATTCTTGAAACAAAATTTGATAAGAATCTGAAATACATAGAGGTTGTGATTTATGATGGCCATCTTCAAGAGGGTGATGAGATAGTAATAGGGAACATAGAAGAGCCAATAGTTACAAAGGCTCGCGCTTTGTTTGAGGCCCTGCCATTAGCCAAAGGTTTTGAACATACTAAAGAAGTTACAGCAGCCTCTTTCGCAAGAATTCAAATTCCAGCCAAGGAGGAGATATTTCCTGGTATGCCTCTATTCGCAGGCAAAAAAAACCTCGAAACTGTTAAGAAAGAGATTAAGAAGGAAATTTCAGAAATTATAAAACTTGATAAAGAGGGAATTGTGATTAAGGCCGATTCCCTTGGTAGTTTAGAAGCACTTATCTTCTTGTTACGGAAGGCGGGCATTAGAGTAATGAAAGCAAGTATAGGTAATATCACTCGAGTTGACGTTATGAACGCCGAATCTAGTCTGGAAAGAGAACCACTTAACGCAGTAGTATTAGGCTTTAATGTAAAAGTTACTGAAGAAGTAGAAGAACAAGTTAAGGTATTTACCGGTAATGTGATATACAAAATTTTAGAGGAATATGAAAAATGGCGTGAACAGAGGGAAAAAGAATTACTCAGGGGGAAGCTTGCAATAACTATGCCCTGTAAGATTAAAGTTTTACCTTATGTCTTCAGAAAAAATAAGCCCGCAATTTTTGGAGTCAGAGTTGAAGGTGGGAAGCTTAAAGTGGATACGCCAATGATGAACTCAGCAGGGAAAAAAATTGATACAGTGAAAGCAATCCAGAGTGAAGGGCAGAACATTGTTGAAGCAGGACGAGGAAAGGAAGTTGCCATCTCACTTCCAAGTATTACTATAGGAAGACAAGTTAGGGAAGGAGATGTATTGTACAGCGCAATAAGCGAGGATGAATTCAAGACATTACAGGAAAACAAAAAGTATTTAAGTTCTGATGAACTTTCTGCATTACACGAGATCCTTGAGATAAGAAGAAGGAAGAGTCCACTTTGGGGAGTTTAAATAAAGGCTAAGGGAGAATGGCAATGGCAAGATTTAGTGTAGAACTTTCTGAAAGATTTAGAGCTTATTTTGACAGATTAATTGAATGTTATAACAATAAAAATATTATGGGCTATATCACTGAACAAGGTTTGCAAACAGTTATTGTTGCAAGTGATGTTACGGGCGCTATTGAAGAGCTTTTAGATATTGGTAAACGTTTAAGTACTATAGATCTTAAAGAGGTTGATGCACATCAAATTCATGCCTTATTCAGATTGCACGCGTATCATATTAATAAATTAGGCCTATATCCATTAGAAGATATCACAATGAAATCCACCACTCAATTATCTAAGTAACAAGTAACTTCAACTTCCTAAAATCCTCTCTTAAAATAGGAATGAGATTAGCATTCCTTACAGCAGCCGCTGGGTGGTAGCATGGAAAATAAGTAATTTCCTCTCTCCTGAAGACTTTGCCATGAACTATCGAAATCTTCAGATTTTTATCAAGGACTGCTTTTAATGCTATATTTCCGAGCAAACAGATAACTTTTGGCTTAATTATCTCAATCTGTTTCTTCAAATGTGGCAAAGAAGTAGTAATTTCCTTTCTTGAAGGAGTGCCTTTTGCTGGCAAGAACTTTACAACAGAAGTGATGTAAATATCTTTCCTTCTTATGTCTTGTTCCTCAAGAAGCCTAGTAAGCAATTTCCCAGATCTTCCCACAAATGGCTTTCCTGAAGCATCTTCCTCTCGTCCAGGAGCTTCGCCAATAAGCATGAGCCTTGCCCTTGAATCTCCCTCTCCTGGAACTGCATTCCTTGCTCTCGGAAAGAATTTCTTAAGCTTAAGAATTTCCTTCTCAATTCTTTTAAGTTTTTGCTAGTTTTTAATTGAAGAGCTCATTTGTAAAGAATTAGAAATATATATTAAACTTATTGGAAGAATGTTAGAACGTTATTTTGTAGAATTAGTAGAATTAGTAGTAGGTACTTTTGTAGAAGTACTTGTGTTAGTAGGAGTCATCTTACAGGCTCCACTTGCGCAGCCTAAAGGACATTTATAAGTCGTGGAAGCAATTTTAGTTCCATTACAATAATATTCATATACTGTTGTACTTGTTCTGCAATAATCTTTAACTGTCTTGCCTTCTATCTTTAAAGTCCCTCTCTCGAAGTAGTTTATTCCTCCATCTGAGTCAGTGCATTTAGTTTGAGTAATTGAGCCTGTAATAGTAGAAGAAAATAACCAGACTGCAAGTATAGCTAGTGCACCAAGAAGCACATAAGTCCAAGGGTTTAGTTCCCTGGATTTAACTTTTGAGCTCTTGAGAGCTTGCCTTCTACCTCTTTTTGACATCCTTTTTAAGGATTTTAGGCATTTATAAAGCTTTCTGCCAATAAAATCAGTCAAATAACATTTTTATTTCTTCCT
>CAYIBB010000033.1:0-7460 GCA_964361585.1 Candidatus Woesearchaeota archaeon
CTCGTGAACAGGCCTTGTTTTTTCATTGAAATGGGTCCTTCTGAGGATGAATGGTAGGATAAAGCAGCTGCATCAGTAGTGGCAAAGACAATTTTCAGGACTGTAGAAAGGTTCAGAAACATAAGTGATGAAGAGGAGAAATGGCGCGTTGCTCTCGGCATAGGAGGAAATCACTACTGCAGTAGTTTTAATAAAATTGAGTTAGAGGAAGACTTTGCGCTCTCGCACATATGTGCTAAGTATACCCTTAAGAGTTTGAATGAGGAAATGCTGAAGCAGGCTATAGAAAGGACTGAGGAAAGAGTTGAATTTGTGTTACTCGATTGGAAAGGTCTAGGAGAGCAAAAGGAAAGAGTTCTGAAGCTTCTTGATGAGCTTAATATTGTGTATGAGAAGGTTTGATACAAAGTAAGATTTATAAATATGTGTAGCCACATATTATTATGCCAAATATGACTCTATCAATTCCTGAAGAGTTACATAAAAGGATGAAAAGACATAATGAAATAAAGTGGAGTTCATTAGTTCGTAACATAATAAAAGAAAGGTTAGAAGACCTAGAGCGAGCTGAAAGAATAGCAAGTAAAAGCAAATTCACTGAAAGTGATGCTTTTGAGATTTCAGAAAAAATAAAAGGAGCTACATGGAGAAAGATTAGAAGGCATATGAAAAGAGGAGAATAGGATGAAATTAGTTTTAGACGCTAATATACTTATTTCTGCCTTAATAAAAGACTCTGTAACTAGGAAGATTATTTTTATATCAAGAATTATTTTTTATATTCCGGACTTCACTTTAGATGAAGTACTAAGATATAAAGATTATATCAGAGAGAAGAGTAAATTAAGTAAATCTAAATTTAATGAACTTTTATCATTGATATTAAAATATATTATAGTTATCCCATTTCCTGTTTATAGTAAGCATATAAAAGAAGCCGAACAGATAATAGGAAATATCGACGAGCAAGACATTCCATACATTGCGCTTGCTTTAGCTATTAAAGCAGACGGAATCTGGAGTGAAGATAGTGATTTCAAAAAGCAAAAGAAAGTAAAGGTGCTGACCACAAAAGAGCTCATTAATTATTTAAGAAAGAATTAATTTTAATTAAATTCCAAAATAACTACCACATAATAGCAACAAATAGAAAGATTTATAAAGTGCTACTATTATTAGGATTTGATACAAGAGCGAGGCTAAGGGAAGATGGAAAAGGAATCTGAAAGACTTGGTAGGATTACACCTCTTGAAGAAATAATCGATAGATTTAAACATGAACTTCAAAAATCAGATCCCGATAAAGGTAAACTAGATATCCTCTTTAGAGAACTCCATTCTTTTGCTACTACGGATAATTTAACTAGCTTAATAAATTATTTAAGTTTAAAATATATTCTAGAAAAAGAAGAAGCAAGAGCGTTAAGAACTAAAAATCCCATTTCAGGAATAGTTATCGACCTAGATGGGTTTAAGAGATATAATGATAATTATGGGCATGAACAAGGAAATGAGGCACTAAGAACTACTGCATTAGTATTAGTAAATAATACTAGGAAGAGCGATTATTGTGCCAGATTCGGAGGCGAAGAACTTTTTGTGGCCTTGCCAGAAACAAATTTAGAAATAGCGAGATCAATTGCTGAAAGAATAAGATATGGAATAGAAAATGTTGACATAAAACCACACACTCCATTGAGAGAAGGATACAATAAGATTACTGCAAGTTTAGGTGTTACAACAATGGATTTTGAGTATGTTAGAACTGCTCAAGAATTGTGTGCATATGCTGATAGAGCATTATATGAAGCAAAGAGAAAAGGTAAAAATAGAGTTGAAGTTTATAGTCCAGAGTTAGTAGAAGTGACATCTAAAAGTTAAGTGCTATTAATGATTATTCTTCTTATACTTTATATACAAAGTGATTATGGCGGTGGCGCCTATAAGACCAATACTATTCGATATTATTATGGGCTTGTTCCTTATTTGAATTCCATATAGAAGCCATACTAAAGTACCTAGAGTCCAAATAGAGTAAGTAACTATACTAATGTCTTCAACACTTTTTCTCTTAATTATTTTATAAATTTGGGGAAAGTATGCAATGCTTCCTATGATCCCTGTGATTGTGGCTGCAATAGGGAGTACATCTGAAATAGTTTGTACCATCTTACCTTTTTACATTTTCCACTAATACTCTTAATAGTTCTTTTTTCATTTTACCCTTTTAATTTCAACGAATTCAACGCCGAGAGAGGGAGTCGAACCCTCTAGGGCTTACGCCCACAGGCTTTCTTGGTAATTCCAGGCTTACGCAAACTTTTAGTTTTTGATTAAACTTTTTTCTAAGAAGTTTACTGCGCATTACCGTCCTGCCCTCTCGGCATTAACATTATAGAATAAGATAAGTTAAAAAGGTTTTGAGCTTACTTTATTAAAATTGCTTCTTTGAATTTCTTAAAGTGTGGATCTCCAGTCAAAATTTTAGCGTTTAATTTTCTTGCAGTTGCTGAAACAAAGGCATCGGCTAGACCAAAATCTTTAATCTTCTTCTTAATTTCTGCGTGTAAAATTCCAACTTCCTTACTCAATTCCTCATTACCATTTATTATTATTGAGTTTCTTAATATTGAATTATATGCTACATCTACATCCTTGCCACTTCTTTTTGTTCTGCATATAACTTCTGCAATACTAACCAAATGAGTATAAACTTCTGAATCTTCTAATAGAATTTTTCTGACTTTAAGTCCAGCTCCCGTCCCATCTAAGTATTCTATCCACGCGTAGGAATCAATAACATATCTATTCATTCTCTTCTAACTGCCCTCTAAGCTCATCTTCTTTTGTCATAGGGCCGATACCTCTCAAAGCGCCGAAAAAATCTCTTTTTACCTTTTTAACTCTAACTTCTACAACTTCCCCTTCCCTCAACTTCTCTTCTTTCACAATTTCTTTTGGGATTGTTACTACAAGAGAACCACCAATTTTTCTTGTTGTTGTTATTGCTTTTAACTCTTCCATTTTACATCATGTTATATAAAATATAACATTATGTTATATTTAAATCTTTCTAGAAGGATGTAACTTAAAAAGTTTTAGAAGTAAGTCAGTAATCAAGAATTCTCTACAAACCCGAGCCTTTGCATGGCCTCATCTGCCCTGTCAGGATTATTCAGAACTACAAGAATTTTTTCTTCTTTAGTCATATTCTTCTTCAAAAGCACAATACCCATAGCCTCAATCAGTCTGTCAAGTTCCCATTCATACAACTTCAGCAGCGCTTTTTTCGTTACCATCTTATCCTTTAGTATTATTCTTTTAATTAAGAAAGAGTTAAAAATTAATCTATCATCTCGACTTCCATATTCACTTCTCTAGGTATAAGAAGCCTCATAACTTGCCTTAGCACTTTGTCATCCATAGGGAGATCAATAATTCTCTTGTAAATCCGCATTTCATAGCGGTCAAAAGTTGCCTTTCCATCCCCACATGGACTCTTTCGCGTGGTGATTTTGAGTCTTTTGGTTGGCAGAGGTATGGGACCTCGAAGATTAACACCGAGACTGCCAGCTATCTCTTTTATGTTCCCACAAGTTGAATTCAATTTTCCTATATCAATTGACGTAAGTTTTACTCGTGCAATTGGCATTTTTTTAGTTTAGATAGAATAATTCTATTAATGATAAGATAGGATTAGTGTATAAAAATCTTACTGATAGCTCTGAAGAGTTCTCTGATGCAAAAAGTTCTTGAGGACTTTACTCTGCCTGAGCCATTTATTCATTGGAATCCATAACTTTCTTGAAATGTAATTTAATGCTAATCGCAAATATTCAAATTCCTTGTAACTCTTCATTGCCTGCCTTACGTTCTCGCGTACATTCCACACACCGAGAGGAATGTATCCTGGATAACTCTCGCGAAGGATGATAATGCCAGCCTGCTTCCTCTCCTCCTTTAATTTTTCCGCTACAGCAAGGCGGGCAGAATAATAGCAGCCGCCAATTGCAGCGTACTCCTTCTTTTTATGATAAAGCTCATAATCAGAAAACATAACTTCCTCATTTCCAAGCACTCTGATAAAGGCCTCTATTAATTCGTATTGCCAAGGCGTGGGCAACATTAAGATTGCGAAATAATTCTGCAAGCTTCCGTATTCATAAACTCTGAAATTACCCAAAGTCTCATACTGTTTTATCTCCTCAAGAAAAGTCTCTGAAAGCATCGAGTCTGTGGCAGTAATACTCCATCTTGTTGGCACCAATTTACGATTCTTTTTTAGGCCTAAGGCTCCCACACTTAATGTTTTTTGTATTGAAGAAAATAAAATCCCTTTATCATAAAGTGAAAGAATCGCATCCTTTGCCTTCAGATCAGTATCGTAATATGCTTTCTCTATATGGGGATTGTATTTCACATTTTCTACCTCGAGCATTTTTATCTCCCCACTAGGACCGAAAGGCTGCATTTCTTCATTAAAGAATCTTCCTTTAGGTTTCTTCAAGAAATGTGCATCGATTGCAGGCGATTTCTGCGCAAGTACAATTTCACGCATACTTTCTACATATTTGCTGCTATCCTTTATTCCCACAGTACTCTTGCCTCTAACAAGCTGTAGCCTAAAGTTTACAATATCAATATTACTATTTACTGAATCAAGCCACAACTCAGGAGTATCGAGAAGTGAGCTTTCATGCTCGAGAGACATCATAGGGCCGAGAAATACTTTAGGATATCCATATCTGCCAACGAAAACAGAAGGAGGACTACTTCCCTCGAGACTTTCTCCTACCTCAATGCTTTTAAATTTAAATTTAGAAGTGAGCTTTTCAAGATAACGGGCTTTACCTCGGAACATTACATCTAGAGGTGTTTGAAATTAATAAAGATTTTGGAGATGTTTATAAAATAAATCAAAATCCACAAAAACCAAAATCAAAAGAAAAACTCAAATCCAAGCCTACTTAGCCACAACATCAATGCAGACGCCTGCAGCAACTGTTTGTCCTGCATCTCTTACAGCAAATCCTGACAAGTGTGGATTATCTCTCTGTTTCTCAATGACTAGAGGCTTAACTGGCTTGAGCTTTACTTCAGCAATATCCCCATTCTTTAAGAAATCAGGATTTTCCTCAAGAACTTGGCCAGTCTTAGGATCAAACTTCTTCAAAAGTTCAATAAACATACATGGAACTTGTGCAGTATGTACATGTAGTACAGGAGTATAGCCCTTGGCAATTACAGTTGGGTGATTGATAACTGCAATCTTTGCTGTAAACTCAGAAACTACACTAGGTGGATTTTGTGCTGAGGCAATTACGTCACCTCGAGCAATATCTCTTTTACCTACTCCTCTAACGCTTATTCCTACATTGTCTCCTGCCTCTGCCTTGTCCAAACTTTCATGATGCATTTCTATAGTTCGTACCTCTCCGCTGATGCCCTTTCCAGTTCTTGCTGGCAAAATTATTACTTTTTCTCCTACCTTCATAATTCCTGATTCGATCTTTCCTACAGGAACTGTACCAACTCCAGTAATTTCATACACATCTTGGATAGGCATTCTCAAAGGCAAATCAATAGAAGGCTTAGGTAACTCGAAAAGGTCAAAAACCTCAAGCAAGGTAGGACCTTTATACCAAGGCAACTTGGCTGACTTTTTGGCTATGTTCTCGCCTTGATAAGCAGAAGCTGGAATGAACTTGATAGTCTCTGGTTTGTAACCTGCAGCTTTAAGAATCTGGGATATCTCATCCTTTACTTTGTTGAATTTTGCTTCCTCATAATTCACAACATCCATCTTGTTTACAAGTATCGCGATTTGCGAAACTCCCATGGTTCTGCAAAGCCAAATATGCTCTTTAGTCTGAGGCTGAACTCCTTCAGAGGCAGCAACCACTAATATAGCAGCATCAGCTTGGCTAGTACCTGTGATCATATTTTTCACGAAGTCTCTGTGACCAGGAGCATCTATGATTGTGACATTGAACTTATTAGTTGGGAATTTTTTGTAAGCCAGCTCGATAGTAACTCCCCTCTCTCTTTCTTCTTTAAGATGATCCATAATGAACGCGAACTCGAATCCTTTCTTGCCAAGCTTCTCTGCAATGTCTTTAGCTTTCGCTAATTCTTGCTCTGAAAGCTTTCCTGAATCATACAATAGTCTTCCGACTGCAGTACTCTTTCCATGATCGACATGGCCTACGAATATTATATTCAAGTTCTGTTTTTCTGCCATTTTCTTATGTTTTAAAATAGCCCTTAATTTTCTTTATTTGCTGTTAAAAGGCTAGAATTGGTGATTTTACCACGAAAGATTTTTAATTTATAAACCTTTCTGTTTTTAAGGCTCTGACTAGTCTGATTTGGGTGATATTTCACTAGGATTAATTAAAGTTATAGCTACAGAATATTTTTCAAAAACTCTTTTGTATGTCGGATTGTTCCTTACCTCTTGAAGAGAATGGGCCTCTATTAGCTCCTCAACTTGGGAGAATTGATGAACTGCCTCTAAAATAGCTTGCCTCCTTTTATCTAAGTTGTCTTCCGAACCGAGGGCATTTTCGATTTTAAAGTTTGTTTGCGCTGAAATGATAAATGCATAAATTGCTTCTTTAAAATACTCGGCTTTTAAGAAAAATTTGGCTGTTATATCACTGCATCTGGCCTGCACTTCCAACTTATTGATTAATGAGGCATAATGTCCTGCACTGCTGAATGCTTTGGCAGCACTTAAATATTCGAGGTTCTCAAAAAAAACCTTGCCTGCTTTAAATCTGCATAAAATGGCACAACCATTAAGATCCCTGTACAAATTAGAGTCAAGATTATTATTAGCATGATGATGCAACTTCCTGCCAACTCTGTTTAGGTTCTCTGCATACTCCCTTGTCAGTTCTGGCTCTTTCAAAAGAAGTTCAGCCTCTTTCACTAATCCATCTAAAGTCATCTATAGTAGGTAAAGAAAAGTTTAAAAGAATTTTGGTAAAACTAAAAAAAGTAAAAATTTAAGAAATACAAAGTTAAAATTAAAAAAGAAAATTAAGTTGCAGTTGTTACGATCTGGCCGCTTGTTGTTCTTGTAAGTCCTGGTGGTGTTGTTCCCTCGAAGTAAGTTACCAATAAATCTCCTTTAACCTTATCGCCAGATGCAATCGAAGCGCAGGTTACAGTAAAGTCACTAGTGTTGTCCTCAGTAATCTGTGTTCCTGCTGGTGGTGATAGAGTTACGCAACTTTCTCCAACAAGTGTTAATGTAATTGCAGTAACGTTAACATTGTTATCAAGCAGATTTTTAATTCGCATGGTCACGCTGCCCACTGCTGCTGAATGATCATCACAGAAAAGTCCACTACCAGAAGAAAGTACACACTTTTCAGGTAAGAATCTCTCAGGGCTTAGAACTCCGAAGTATGCCAGAGCACCTATAGCAATTAACACTACTAAGATCGGAAGAG
>CAYIBB010000034.1:0-7188 GCA_964361585.1 Candidatus Woesearchaeota archaeon
GGGGAATATTCATCGGCAAAGAAAACTTCTCCTTTCCTTCCTAATCTTCCTCCTGCAAGATGCCAACCAGAGATACCTATAGGAACTAGTTATACTGGAGATGAAGTATGTCAGATGCCTGAATGGTATTTAACATTATTGTACCTAAGAAATGCACTTGAAGAAGAAGGGCATAAACTACATGCACAAGTTGTAGCTCAAATTGGTGCTCTTGCTGTTCCTGTTGAAAAAGCACTCTCTCCTTTAGCTAAAGTTCCTGTTGTTAAGAATTTATGCACAAAGGCTCTTCGTGCTATGGGAAAATGTGGAGAGGCTTTGAGAGGAGAGGGAGGGTTTGTGAGGGTAGGTGGAAGAAAACCGAGTTTAAAAATAGATCCTGCAGCAGAGGGCAGGCCTCACACAAGATTCGAAATGGATAAAGGTGGAAGAGTTACACGTTATACAACCTTTGAAAGAAATCCTCATACAGGGAAGCTTGAACCTACAAAAAGATTCAGGGGTACCGGTGGCAAGCATGGTAAAATGAGGCCACCTTTCATTCTAGAACCCAGAGCTGGAAAACAAACAGGGCGTCCTGTTGTTCCAAGACCTCCAAGACCAGATGAAGCTCCTATAGGCTATAATCCATTTTATCCAGACCCGCCACCAGGAAGATCCCCATAAACACTTAAGACTAAAAGCCTAATTTTATAAATTAGCGGTATTATATGATCTAAAAATATATAAAGTTATTCAATAACAATATAAAAATGGTGTCTCTAATCGAAATATTACAAAAATATTTTCCCCTAGAAGGAGAATCAAGGCCTTGGGATTATCTTTATGCGGCTGGAAATCCAAGAGATGCACTTCTGTACTTTAGATTATTCAACCCAGAATTTGTAGAATTTGATGAGTGTGTATTCTTTAAAGAACTTATGGTAACGGAGGATGATAGAAGAAAGTATCTTCAAGAGAAAAACAATTCTTATTGGGGATCTCCCAATGTTTTAATTGATTTATACAATCGTGTAGAACTTCTTCATGTGTTTTCTTCAGGAATAGAATTAGAAGAGGGAGAAGAAGATGTTCTAGCAGATGCACTTATGGAGGCATGGTCTGCATCTTTGCATTACCAATTTCCACAAAGGAGATTTGAAGTCTATAAAATAGATGAGCCAGACGAAGAATTAATCGTTGGCTTTAGAGAAGAAAGAGGTGAAGAACGTATTGAAACTTATCCACCACATATTTTAGAGCCTAGACCAGGAAAGCAATTTGGTCCGCCGTGGGTACCTAGACAACCAAGACCAGATGAACTTCCTAGAGGTTATTAACAAAAGATTAAAAATAGACTAACCATTCTTAACAACTTATATCACATTCACTATTACGCCTTTCGGCGAATCAATATCCACCGTCCAAGGCTCCGAAGACGATCACAACTATACCCTTATCTATGATCTTAACAATCAGCTCATAGCAAGAGTAGACGAGAACGGTGCAGTGTTCTATTTCCACTATGACCAAGTTGGAAATATTGTTGCAGTCACAGGCGATTCAGGCAATGTAACAAATCCTTTTAGTCCAAATCCACCGGTAAGAGGACCACCTCCTGGAACTAGTTCGATAGATTTAAGAAATTATCAACAATAATAAACTTTATTTAGGGGTAAAAATGATTCCACAAACACAAAAATTCATTGAAATGTTACAATCCTTTGTTTCAGGTGAAGATCGGTCAATTGCTTTTTCGAAAGAAATGGTAGGGTTTCTAATAGAAAACTTTCCAGAAGATGAACTTTTAGAGGATCTTATTGTAACATTAGACCTTTATCACCCTGGTGGAGGAGAGTATCTTTATGATGAAGCTCAGATGACTGATATTTGCAAAAATTATCTTTATACTTTGACAAGAGAATCAATACTTCAGATTGGACTCGAAGAAAATTTCTTTGAAATTTTGACAGGAAAATTTTATAGAAGAGTTAGAGATGAAGCCGAAGCAAAAGCATTATCTTATTCTTCAGAAGACTTGTCAGAAGAACTAGAACAATACATAAGAAAATATGAAGAATGCCATAGGATAGTTACTCAAACACATAGAATAAACCGTATTGGAACTTTTTGGATAGACTTAGCATTCCAATATGGACGAACAGATGCTTACACAAGAACTTATATAAGAAATTTAAATCAAAGAGGACTGAGGATAAGGGAGCAAGAAGAGAGAACGATGCAATTATATCAAGAAATATTTGATCTTTACAGAGACTAGTTTTCAACCCTTTTAGAAATCTCCCAACCAAACATCAACATGAAAACCAAACTCTTAACCTTATTCTTCATATTCTTACTAATTTCTCTACCTATTACTTCAGCTTTCCAATTCGCGGGAAAGGAATGGGATGGAGATACTAGGCTTTATTATTTTGGGAGGAGATATTACGACCCAAGCATAGGAAGATTCATTACGGTGGATCCTATACTTTCTGATACTAATCCTTATGCTTATGGGGAGAATAATCCGCTGGTGAATACGGATCCTAATGGGATGCAGACATGCACAAAAGCCCAAGAATCTCAGGGACAATGCATATTTAATGCACAAGCGCAATCTGCTGATTTAGATGAAGAATTATTACCAGGAGGAGTTTATGGTCCTCTAAGGCCAGGAGAAACTAAATTTGAGCCCGGCTCCATACCTAGAGATCCTAAATTAGAAAAAGAAGCTCTTGATTTATATTTGAAAGTTATGGGTCCTGCTGTTGTAGGGACTTTAACTGCTGCTGTTCCTGGAGATGAATTACTACTAGCTAAGAGGCCCGGGATTATTAAGAGGGCAATAGGAGCTTTAGGTAGATTGTTTGGGATAGGCGGACTATCTGATGATGTTGCAAGAACTTTTGCTGGAGGGAAATATACTAGTCAAGTTTTAAAAGAAGATATAATAGTTCCAAGATTTTATGGTGGCAAGGCTCCAGCGAGAAGTAATTATTTAACATTACCGGAAACATTGAAGATGGTAAGAACACAAGAGGATGTAATGAAGGCTCTTAAGCCATCTGCTGGTAACACTGCAGAAAATCTAGGATTTTTTAAAATAAGCAGAGGAACTGAAGTGTACTTTGGGAGGGTTGCGGGTAGTGATAGAGGAGCGATGCAAATATATATTAGAAACAAAAAAGAAGCCCGAGAAATTCTAACAATTCCTAATTGGTATAGGAGATTTTGATTTAAAGAAATGTTTAAAAGTTTATGTTACTTAAATGAATGTATGACGGGCTTTATAAACTATGTAATGAACGATTCGGGGAGTAGAATGTATTATGAACCAGATGATAGAATAGATCGAGAAAACTTAGGTAAAAGAATTAAGTTAGAATATCAGGGAGTAGATGAGGATAAACATGGACCTCTTCAATTTCCACCTTCGACAGGAATTATTTCTGGGTATAGTAGGCACCATTCTGACTTAGCCTTTTATGGGACAAGTACTTGGTATGTTGTTGATTTAGATAATCGATTACGAGGACGTGATAATTTAGGATATAAAATAAATTGTAAAAGAGTAATTCTTTCTCCAATATATATGGAAGGTGAAAGGGATATAAGTCTTAAGATTCATCGGGGAGAGGAAGTAGAAGCGTGGGCCTCAGCTGTTCCTTGGTGGTATATATTTAGAATTCCTAAAGAAATAACTATGAAGATTAGTAACAGGCTCCACACTTTCGGAACAGCTAAAATAAGAGTGATAGAGTAAATAGTAATTATACTTAACATGAACAAAGCAACGAAGTTGCTTTGTGATGTAAGAACATTCGGCGATGCAGTCTCTGTTGTGCCTGGACAGGATGCAGAACTAAACTATTCATTCATCCACGATTCAAACAACCAGATAGTTACAAGAATCGATAACAATAATTCAATTCTATACTTCCATTACGATCAAGTCGGCACAATCGTTGCAGTTACAAACAGCTCAGGTGGAGTAACAAACCCGTTTCAATTTGCAGGCAAGGAATACGACAACGAAACTGGACTTTATTACTTTGGTGCACGTTACTATGACCCAAGCATTGGGAGATTTATTACTGTGGATCCTATACTTTCTGATACTAATCCTTATGCTTATGCGGAGAATATCCGCTTACGAACACTGATCCGAGTGGGGAGCAAACTCTATTCAAATGTGAATCTGGTTTCTGCCCTGCTCATCCTTGGATGAGTGGTAATGGAGGTAGCGGAAGTGTTGGGTAACTTGAGAAAAGCATACTCTCACCTATCAACTATATTCAAAAATTCTCTAACTTTTAAAATTTTAATATTCCCATAATTTCTAATCTTTAGAATAACTTCATCTCCTGTAACAATAAAATCTGCTTTACCATCAACAGCAGTCTCAATAATCTTATCATCACTTGGATCTTTTTTAACTACTCTTAACTTAATTTTAGGCTCAATTATATGACAGAAATAATACAATAACGCAACAACCTCTTTAATCTTGTCTTCTGGAAATTTAAACTTCTTTCTTAAATTCCTAACAACTTCTTCTATTATCTCACTAGACAAAACTAATATATAAGCTCCTTCAAAGCCTTTCCTTATAAATGTATGCTCATTTCCTTTCCAGAATATTGAAGAGATAATAACATTCGTATCTGGTACTACCCTAACTTTAGTCATTCTTTAAAACATCTCTTCTCTTTATTCCTCTTTTCTTAGCGAATTTTCTCCCAAAAGAAGTAACCCTCTCAAAATCCTTTATTGTAGGTACTGAAACCTTCTTTAAGACTATAGTATCCTTTCTTCCAAAAACAGCAAATTTAGTTCCCTCTTCTATTTTAAGTTCTTTTCTTATCACCTGTGGAATAACAACTTGCCCTTTAAGGGAGGTTGTAGTTAATCTAACTTTCTCTTTCATTGTAAAAAAGTAAAATTTTCTTACTTTATATATTTTTCGGTTAATTTGGTATATGAGCCAAGACACTCTTCCTTTCGGAGGAGAAGTCACTACAATCCAATCCCCCACAGAACAAATCCATAACTCAACTTACATCTACGACACTCAAGGAAGTATCCTAGCACGAATCGATGAAAACAATAACACATACCTCTACCATACAGACACTATAGGGAGTGTTGTGGCAGTCACAACAAACAACACAAACACAACAATAACAAATCCTTTCCAATTCTCAGGAAAGGAGTGGGATGGAGATACTAGGCTTTATTATTTTGAAAGAAGATATTAACTAAAATAACTTTTAAGGTGATAAACTAATCAAAGAAAATCAACTACATAAATTCATCAATCTCTTTCACAATTCCTGGCCTTCTTCCTCTTACTAGAACTAGCTTATTATTAGAACAGTAAGGGCATGTTTCGAATTCCCTTTTTCCTTTAAATCTGAAATTGCAGTACCCACAACTGTACTCGAACTTACCTTCTCTCAGCACACCTCTACCAAGCGGCCCTTCAGGCTGCATTATTAAAACTTCTTTAGCCTTTTCCTTAACACCTTCCTGAATGCTAAAACAGTTCCCACATACAAGTTTTTTATTCCTCAAGTCGACTTTTAACATTCCTATGCTTGTTTTCTGCCCGCATCTTCCACATACAAGTTGTTCCATTCTTTCTTCCTCTTTTTTGTTAGTTTCGCAAAGGTAATACATTTAAAAACTTATGCCTAAATTCTTTTTCAGAAATTGAAAAGGTTGTTACTTTTGTATGAATAAGATTTTTGCTAAAAGATTTGTAAAAATTCTAGTTTGTCTCTCTAAAGTAGGACAAAAAGTTTAAAAAGAACTTGTGATGCAAATTCACATCGGTAAAAAAGAGGTAATCTTAAGGAAAAAAGAGGAAAATGGACGCGAGTGCAGTGTTAAAGCTATTTCAACAGGAAGAAGGAGTTCCTTGCGATAGATGCAACCAGGAATTTAATCCTCAAGTCTTAAGAACCCATTGGAAGGAAAAAAAGCTTCTCTGTGAAGGTTGTTTTAGTGTAGTGCAGACTGGAAAGCTTATTGCGCCTGAAATCAAAAGGGAGATATCGGAAATAAAGAAAAGAAGGAGTATGAGTGTTGCTGACAGACTCGGTGCAAGGGGCGTGAACTACGAGTGTAAGCTCTGCGGCTATAAATTTGTTAGGATAGGAGACTGGAAGGGCAAATGCCCATACTGTGACAGGGCAAATTGTATAGTGCCTGCAATTACTGCTGCGACTCTAGTGAAAGAAGTGGATGAGATAGTTTGAGTTTGTTTAGGTCTTGTT
This sequence comes from Candidatus Woesearchaeota archaeon, assembly GCA_964361585.1. GTDB lineage: Archaea > Nanobdellota > Nanobdellia > Pacearchaeales > UBA12030 > CAYIBB01. The sequence continues at coordinate 6,258 of CAYIBB010000034.1, forward strand.
CTATATTTATTTAATAATTACTGATGAAATCTTGATATGATTTTTTCTACTTTTCAGCACTTTCAGAAACCTCTACTTCAATCTTTTCCCTTTTTCCTAATAGCGCAGCAAGCTTTTTTCCATCTCCCTCCATAACCTTGACATTAATCTGCACTATATCTCTGGCTAGGGTATTGCCTCTAATTGTTTTTCTCAGTCTTAGTCCTTTGGGCTTTGTTGTTCTCATTCCAACACTTCTTGTAAGAAGCAACTTCTTGAGCGCAATTCCATCCAAATCCCTGCGTGCAGGAAAGCCAGCAATATTGCTAAGGCCTGTAATCTGGAACTTGAAATCCCTGAATTTTGGATCTAGGAGAGAGCCCTCTAAGACTTCACCGATTTTCTTTCCAAAAAAAAGATTTTCTTTTTCCTTCTCAAGCTCGATGTGGAAAGTCTTTCCTTCTTTAGTTCCTATATCTAATATCATTTTACACACAAGGATTAGCCCAAAATACTAAAATTAGTTAATTTAAAAATTTATTCCCTTTACCTATTCATAAGTTTAGTTAGTTTTATAAACCACAAACGTTTTTAAAATTAATGGAACAGAAGACTATAACAATAAATAAAGAAGCATTTGAGGATCTCATGAGAGTAAAAGAAGAGCTGGATGCTATAATTGAATCCTTAGAGCTTATGGCAGATAGAGAATTTATGACTTCTTATAGAAAAGCTAAGGAGCAGATAAAAAATAGAGATTTTGTAGATTGGAATGAGTTATAAGATTCTCCCAACAAAAGAGTTCTCATATGATTTTAGAAAGTTAGACAGACATTTTCAGTTGATGGTTAAAAAGAAAATTGAAGAAGTAGCTAACAACCCCGAAAGATATAAACATTTACACTATGGCTTAACAGGCAGTTGCAGAATTAGGGTAGGGAAACTTAGGATT
>CAYIBB010000035.1:0-7187 GCA_964361585.1 Candidatus Woesearchaeota archaeon
TTTCATGAAATGCTAAGTCAAGAAAAATATTTAAAACTATCGCGCAGTGTTCTCTCCTCAGATCATAACAAAATTTATAAATTATGTTAAGCTAAGGATGATATGAAACAAGAGATGGTAACAATTTCAAGAGTGGAATATGAAGAACTAAAAAAGAAAGCTAAAATGGCGGAAATTGATGAAGAATTAATTAAAAAGATAAAAAGGAGTCTAGAAGACGTAAAGCATGGAAGGATAAGTGAATGGAGACCTAACAAAAAGCTACATAAGGCCTAATTCTTTTAATTTAATAATCACAAGGTCATGATATCCCTCTAGGTGTGATAATATATTATTGATTGTTGCTTGTTGAGCCTTTTTTGTACTTATGGTTAAAATTAGTATTACACCGAGATTCTCATAAATTAGATAGTATAACCTTTTACTGTTAAATTTCTTTTCTCTAAAAGATGGTAATCCCAATGGCTTACCAGTTTCGCTGCCTCTTTCATAAATCTGATGTAATATCTTCTCAACTCTTATCTTTTCAGATTTATCAAGTTTATTAAAATCATCATCAAACTCTTTCGTTTTAAATATTCTAAAAGACATCAGTTAAGAAAAAGTCAGTATTTTTTAAACTTACCTCGCAGCATCAGCCTGCCTCTCAAGCTCATTCTTTCTGGCTATAGCTGCGCTCTTTGAATCATTCTGAAATGCAAACACTATCTCGTCCGCCAAAGCCTCAGGAAGTTTTCTTTTATTTCTGAATGCTTTATCGAAAGCACCATGCACAACATTCCTCAGAGCAAGATTAAGCCTTCGAATAGGGGCAGTATCCACAGCCTGCAAGTAACGAGCACCTCCATATTCTATAGTTGTTGTCTCATCACATGGAGCAGCATTCTCTATCGCCTTTACAATAACCGCAATTGGATTCTGCTTCGTCCTAGATTCAATAATTTTAAGAGCCTCGAGAACAACTTTCGCATTACTATAATATTTTCCAGCTGATTTTGTTTGAATTTTATGCTTCTTTCCTCTATGCCCTGCTATCTCTAATAAATTGATAATTCTCTCAACAATATTAAATTTTGCTTTAGAAAATCTTTCCCTCTCTTTGCCTCGTGTTTTAGGCACAAGCCTGCTGTCTAAATTCACATATCTACGCAGACCAGGATCCTCTACCTTAACTTCCTCAATGCTCCATAAATCAAAGATTTTGAATTTCATTTTTTATTTTTAGTTAATTTATCAAATTTTCCTCAAGTTTTTTAGCCCCAAGAACTTCCAAAATTATTTCGCGCATTTTTAATTGGTTGTTAAATCTGAAACTACAAGTTTCGCAAGATTCTAAATGAGTTATAATAGTCAATTCTGCATCCTCTCCAAAATCTTTGTTAAGGACTCCAATTGAAGTCTTTTGAATTTTTATACTCATATATCTAGAGACTACTCCTGTATAAATTTCTAAGGTAACATCATCAATTCTTGGATCAGTTTTACATTTGTAGCTGCCATAAGCATAATCTAATTCTTCCATCTTAACTTAATTTTTACTTCCTACCCTTCTCAATCTTTCCTTTCAGCAATGCATCAAGTGATTGATCATTAATTTTAATGACTTTCCATCTCACTCCTGGAATGTCCCCTAGAGATTTGCCCATAGCTCCTCCTATACTTTCGAGAATAACTTCATCGTGCTCGTCAATAAATCTAATGGCTCTATCGCCTGGAACGAAGGCAGTTATTTGCCTTCCATTCTTAATCAACTGTACCCGTACACATTTTCTCATTGCAGAATTTGGCTGCTTTGCCTCAAGTTGCACTTTTTCCAACACTATTCCTCGAGCCTGATGTGCCCCCTCAAGAGGATCTGACTTTTCCTTAAGCTTCAACATTCTCTTGATATAAGCACGAGATTTCCATCTAAACTTCTTCCTATTCTTCTTCAATTTGAAAGCTGCATTTATTCCTGGCATTTTTCTAATTCGCTTGAATTCTCTAATTCATTTAAAGGATTAAAAGAATCATAAGATGTGGTTAGTTCACCTTAAAAGTTTTTCTATTATTAACCGAGTCCACTCTAGCTTAGAACAGCTTTAAATTTTCAATTATTGGATGCTTCAATCTCAATTTTAAATTCTTCTTTTCGTGTAATTCTAAAGTATAATTGCCTAGACGGATTTGTTTAAGTAAATAGCGATAATGCTTATTAGCTGTATCTTGAGTAGTATATGGTTGCTCATTAAAATCTCCACTACCAAAATCATCGATAGAAAAATAGATTACTAATCCCTCGCTTTTCTCACCTAAAGTTAATTTTATTTTTGGTGAATCTAATCTAACCACAATATTTTCTAAATCTATAGGCTCTTCCTGTTCAGCAATTACTTTAACACCATCACCTTTGATTAATCTCCGAGAACTTGTTTCTGTCATAGTCACTAAAGTTAACAAAAACTTAAAAATATTTCTAAAAATAGAATCACATCACCTTAATACCATCAATCTTAAAGTAGCGCTCCAAAACCTCCTTGAGTTCCTTCAGCCTTTCAGAATTTCTCCCTATAATAAGCGCCTTGCTTTGGGGCCCTGCCCTTATAATAATCATTCCACTCTCAAAAGTTATTTCTTTATATTTTATAGGGTAAAGAAGAGCTTTAACAAACTCTATCTCGTCATCAGTTCCTGGAATTATTTTGATTTTTCTCTTTAGAAGTTCACTAAGCCTCTTCGCATTTATTCCATTCTGCCCTATAGCTCTACTTAAATCTTGATGTGGAACAACAAAAATCAAGAATGCCCCATAGGAAAAGCAATCGCTTGCTCTAACTCTCGAGATTTTCTCGAAAACGTTGATATACTGTATATCTTGTAAAGCTAGTCTCTTAATCATCGCACTATCTCTCTTGTTTATTCTCTTGCTTACCTCTTTTTAATGTTTTCCGTTTGTAATACATTATTGCAATTAGAAAATTATAATAATATAGCAACAACAGCTATTTTAAAATCTTTCCTCAATAGTATGGCCAACTCTTCTGAAGACTTTTCTGTCTGTATCAGCTGAACTCCTAGTGGTTCATAGATTTTTAGTTTTTCAACCAAGGAACTTTTGCAGTCTTTTGCAACATACACTGAGGTTGCCCTCTTAAGTTTTATGTTCTTTAAAGTAGTATTTTCTCCTATGACTAGCTTACTGTCTTTCTGCGCGGTAATTAATTCTTTCATTTCTTTTTTGTTTTAGTCTTTATTTACCTCATACACATATTATAGGAATCGTGCGAGATTCTTTTTAAAGATTAAGAGGGTTTAACTAAGCTTCCTCTTACTTTTACCATTAAGCCAGGCAGTCCAGTACCCACAGGAACTAACTGATTCAGCATTACGTTTTCTATTACACTTGCCAAGATATCTTTTTCTCCTGAAAGAGTTGCTGCCACAAAGTGTTTTATTGGAGTTTCGAAAGATGCGCGAGCAAGAATGCTGCCCTTTTCCTTAATAATCCCCGTCCTCGTAACACCTAGAATCTCGCCGGTGGCAGTCATTAGATCAGCTATAAGCATGATGTGCTTCTCATCAATATTTATTCCCTGTTTTTCAATTACACTTTTGGTTTCATCAATTATTGCCTGCCTTGCTGCCTCAATTCCTAGAATGGAAGCAATTTCATAAATGTTGTTAGTTCTTGTCTTGCGCTCATCAACCTCTTTCATTTCCAAAATCTCCTTCAAATTACTACCATAAGTTAATACTACGTAGTCACGCTCCCCTTCTCTTTTGATAGGCAAAACTTCCTTAATACCTTTAATTCCCCTAATTGTTGCCTTCTTTAATCTTTCTTTAAGAGTATAAATTTCTCTCAAGTTCTCAATCTTTTCCTTGGGTTTTATACTCAGCCCCTCCTTTACTAGCCTTACATTGTATCCTTTATTCTGCAAAGAATCAACTATAAAGTTTTCTGATATCTTGAGCTCACGCATTCGCTTCTTGTCAAGTTTGACTTCAATTTTTTGATCAATCCAATTTATACTTATTTCAGAAGCTATGTCACTGATTGTGATCTCTTTAATTCTCCATGCAACTGTATTTGCCGCATCCTCAGTATTGTAAGCCCTTTTCAGATAGACTTCCATTACGGGAGTTGTGGGCTCTTTTCTCGCATCAAATAATTCGATAAGCCTAGGCAATCCTAGTGTGATGGCAAATTCTGCAACTCCAGCGAAATGGAATACGTTGAGAGTCATCTGCGTACTTGGCTCGCCAAAACTCTGTGAAGTGATAATACCAATAGCTTCTCCCGGAGTTATTTTTTCCTTAAGATGCGCTCTTTCGATAGCAATCCCATCTTCACCGAAAGCATATTGTACTATATTCATTGCCCCGTCTCTTACAGTTGCATCATACTCAACCTTCACATCCTGAAGTGCATTTGCAAGTCTTCTGTACAAATAACCTGACTTTGGAGTCCTAAGTGCGGTATCCATTAAACTATCTCGGCCTGTTATGGCTTGAAAGAAAAACTCGGCAGGATTAAGTCCTGAAAAGAATGATGAAGCAATAAAGCCACGAGAGACGGGCATTAATTCATTCTGTCTGAAATGCGACAAAGTTCTGCGTTTGAACCCAAGTTCAATTCTTTTACCCCAAAGTGTTTGCTGTCCTACCAACGCTCCCATCTGTACTCTATTAAGCGGGCTGCCCCTCGCACCTGAGAAAATCATAACATTTACAGGATTATTTTTCTCTTCTTCCTTATTCAGAGTAGAAGCTATGAACCCACCAACGCGAGTCCTTACTGCATTAAGAACTTGTGCAATTTCTATCTCTCGAGTCTCCTCTAAAGTTTTGCCTGGAAGCTGTTTAAGGTTTCCTTGCCTGTAATCATCAATTAACTTGTACACTTGTCTGTATGCCTGTTCTACCACCTCGCGAACACTTTCCTCGGCCTTTACTTCAACATCTTTAATACCAACAGTAAATCCTCTCCTTGTTAATACTACACATCCAAGTCTAAAGATCTTTTCAAGAATTCTAACAACTTCCTCATTACTGAAATGCTTCGTTAACTCCATGATGAGCATGCCGCCATCTTCAACTCCTATACTCTTAGAATCTATTACTCCCTTAACCAACTTTCCTTCTTTTATGCTAATATCCTCAGTTTTAATGTCAACTTTAGGGATTAATGCTGAAAAAATTTCCTTGCCATCAACCATCTTAGGCCACTTTTTAATTTCCCCAGGACTAGGCTTAACTCCGGATTCATAGAGAAACTGCACAGCTTCACTCTTTTCGAGCTCAAGTCCATTAGTTAGAGCATAATTTCCAGTAATTGCATCCTCTATACAGCCTAAGACATTAGTAGCATTCTTCGGTGTTATAAGATGATTCTTTACATCAAGGAGTTGTATAGCCTCTGACATTGCCTCTGGAGTTTGTGGAGCGTGAATATTCATTTCATCTCCATCAAAGTCAGCGTTGTATGGAAAAGTCACAGCAGGATTTAGCTTGAAAGTTCTTCCTGGAAGGACTTTGGCGTAATGTGCCATTAAGCTCAGTCTATGCAAGGAAGGATGTCTATTGAATAGCAATACATCGCCATCCTGTAAATGTCGCTCAACAACATAACCTACTTGAAGCTCCTCAAGATGTTCCTGTTTCAGGTCTTCGGTAATGCGTTTCTTTTTTCCATCTGGCCTTATAATATAATTAGCTCCTGGATATATTTTAGAGCCTTGCAAAATTTTTCCCTTGAGTCTTTCAATATTGAAGGAGGTTACACGCTCAGGTATTGTTAATATCATTGCCACTTCCTTAGGAATACCAACTTCATCAATAGCAATGAAAGGGTCTGAACTTACTACAGTACGAGAAGAAAAGTCAACTCTCTTACCAGCAAGATTGTGCCTGATTCTTCCCTCCTTGCCTTTAATACGCTCTGTCAGCGTCTTGAGAGGCTGCCCACTTCTATGCCTTGCAGGAGGAATTTGTGAAACACTATTGTCAAAGAATGTTGTAACATGATACTGCAGCAAATCCCACAAGTCCTCGATAATTACTTCAGGAGCTCCTGCATTCAAATTCTCCCAAAGCCTTTGATTTGCTCTTACAATATCACTTAATTTATGCGTCAAGTCGTCTTCGCTCCTTTCTCCAGTTTCTAGGGTAATAGATGGCCTCACAGTTGTTGGAGGCACAAGAAGCAGACTCAGTATTGTATCCTCCAACTTTGTTTGCGGATAAATTCCTAGAGCTTTTGCATCTTCTTCTGAGACTCTGGAAAGTATTGCCTTTATGGTATTAGGGAAAATTCTTTTACTATCAACTGTAAAAGTAGTGGGCTTTTCCACCTTAACCTTGCCCTGTTTTGCGTTACAATGCGGGCACTTCTTTGCTGCCTTGGTCTTGCTCAATATCTCCCTAGCAGAATATTTTTTAACTTCTTCTTGAGTGAGCAAAATCTTCCTGCAGTCATGACACACACTTCTGAGAGCACGCTCAATAATAGGAACGTATTTTACATGAACTATTGGCCTTGCTAATTCAATGAAGCCAAAGTGGCCTAAGCACTCTTTAAGCTTGCCACCGCAAGTTCTGCATCTTACTCCAGGATCAATAGCCCCCAAACGAAGATCCATAAGTCCGCCATCAACAGGGTAGCCATCCATATCATAAAGCTCAGGAGTAACTATCTTAGCACGAGCTAGCTTTTTTATTTCCTCCCCTAAGATGAGGGTAAAGTAGATGCTCTTAACCTGCTTCTTTATAGGCTCAAACTTGTACATTTTTTCCTTTGCTTGATTTACTTTTTATTTTCTTGGTTTATTCGAATTTCGTTGGATTTTTTGGATTTTCTTTTTGATTTTTCTTGAAGAAACTTCTTTCTAAGAAGTTTCTATTCATATTTACTCTTCAATTCTAAATGAGGAAATATATGCAAGCTCGTAAGTTCCTCCAACAAGAGCTTGAATGCGTAAGATATTTCCAATGGCTCAGCTTCATTACCGCCACATATCTGGCAAGCAATTTTATTTCTGATTGTATCTTCATAAGTCATGTCACCACAATCCTTGCATATCCAGATTAATGTTTTATCAGAGTCATATCTTTCCTTCAATAATAATGCAGCTCCGTGCCCTGCAAGTGCCTGTTGCTCCATTTCTCCTAATCTTAGACCTCCGCCTCTTGCTCTTCCTTCAATTGGT
>CAYIBB010000036.1:0-6838 GCA_964361585.1 Candidatus Woesearchaeota archaeon
GCCATAGATAGCATCAAATCCTTCACTTAATCTTGCCTTAACATTCTCATCTTTAGGCATGATATAGAAAGGCTTAATTGAGGAAGGCCAATCATATGTTGCAATTATAGTATCAGGATAAATCTCTGAAAGTTTCCTTTCCCCATCTGGCGGAATGTCTTCTCCGCTCTTTATTTTAATTTTGTGTTTCTGCAGAAGCTTTATCGCATCCTTATAAGAGATTTTTTTCTCATCCGGCACCTTGAGTTTTATTCCCAGGAGTGAAAGTTCTTCTTTTCTATTCTCCACTACATTTTTTACCATAAATTTTACAACCTTTATTAAGTAATCGATAATCTCCTGCTGGTCTGCGTACGCCACTTCTATGTCCATCTGTCTGCTTTCATTCAAGTGTCTAGTCGTATTGTGCTTTTCAGCCCTCCATACAGGAACAGTCATGAAAACCTTTTCAAGGCTCGGAGTAAGCATTTGCTTGTAAAGCTGAGGACTCTGCGCAAGGAATGCTTTTTTCTCGAAATACTGCACAGGGAATAGTTCAGTTCCACCTTCACTTGCTGATGCAATGATACAAGGTGGTTGAATCTCGTAAAAGTCATTGTTGAGAAAGAATTTTCTGAATGAATTTACAATCTCACTTTGAATTTTGAAAATTGCTTGCACTTGAGGCCTATACAAATCCAGGAAGCGGTAATCAAGCCTCTTAGGCAATTCAGTTTTTGTCTTTTCGCTAATGTCTATAGGAATTTTTTCATCTGCCTTTGCAATGATTCGAAGTTTCTCAGGAACTATCTCACGGCCACCTGGAGCTTGCTTGCTCTTTACAACTTTTCCCTCAACCTCGATTGAAGATGCACGAGGAATCTTCGTGATTTCTTGGAAAACTTTCTTATCAGCGGTCTCCTTTTTCGCAGTAACTTGAATTATACCTGAAACATCTCTAATAACCAGGAACTTTAAACTTCCAAAGTCCCTTGTTTCTTGAACAAATCCTCGGATTAGAACTTTCTTCCCTTCGTGGCTTGAAGTGATTTCTGAAATGAGTTGTCTCATCTAAGGATTTAAGAATTAAGATTTAAAAATCTTCTTAATCTTTAGGAAAATTTAAATATTTTTTGGGTCTAGGATCTAATGCACAAAGGTCTTAAACTTTCGATTTTATTTCTTTTATTAATATTGGAATTCATATACCTACAATTTCTGATTATCCTGACTATCCCTATAGGATTATTTATACTAGCCACGAAAGAGAATAGGCGAAAGTTTGGAATTCTGTTTTTGGCAACTTCATTTGCCTTTATAGTGTATTTATTTAGAAGTTATTTTTCTAATATGTTGCCCTTGTTTTCGATTTTACCTCTAGTTTTAAGGAGGGATAAAAATAATTCAGGAACTATTGATGAAATTTTGCATGAGCGTGTTGACGCACAAGGGAGTGTAGTAATAAGAACTTACCGAGAGAGTGACCGTGATAAAGTTATGGAGATTTGTAGTGATGTTGCAGTATTAGGACAACCGATTGATCAATATTTAGTCCATAGGAATGGTAGGGTTTTTGTTGGCGTCTTCAAAGATAAAGATTTGTGGGGTGAATTCTGGATGTCATATCATACAGATAAAGAGCCACATAATATCTTAATCGAGGAATTAAATAGGGAAATTATTGGTTATACTGCATATTCCACTGTTCCTGTTTGGAGAGTTTTTGTGCATCAAGCACGATACGCTATTGAAATGAGAATTAAAAAGAGTCTCGGGAAATTCAATGATCATCAGCCAACAAAAGAATTTGTTGATTGGATATTTGGTAAAGGGAGACATGAAATGCCTCGCGTTCCAGACAATTCAGCCTATTTCCATATAGATATGAAATCTAGTTCAAATCCTTTCAGTGGAATTGGGATTAGACTATTAAAAACTACAGAAATGAAGATGTATGACGAAGGCCTGGAAAGTTATTTCGGTCTTGTTCTATCATCGGAAAGCTTTAGGACTGATAAGGTTTATGAGCGTTTAGGTTATGAAGTTTATGATCGGACATTAAATTCTTTTTGGAGTGATATTTTTAGAAAACCTGTTTACAATCTTTGTGTTGTAAAAGATTTAAGAAAAATTCAATCTACTTGACCAACTTCTCAATAACCTCAAAGATTAGCTTACCATCAGCCCTTCCACGAAGCTCTTTCATTGCTATTCCAACAAGTGCTTTTGAATTTTCCTTGAGTTGAGGGTGCTTTCTAATTAACTCGGAAATAATTTTTTCAACTTCACCTTTACTCTTTACTTTAAATTTCTTTATTGTATTTTCTACCTTTTCCCCTTCACATACTTCCACAAGTATGAGTTCAATCGCATCTTTCACAATTTTTTCTTTGTAAAAGGCCTCAAGAACCTCTCTATAGACATCTTCAGTCAATTTTTGAGTGTTAACCTTGTGGTGTGCTTCTATACTCTTGGGAATTTGTGTCATAACATTAGCTATAAGTGTTGCAGGGGCCTTAGTTGCCAGTAACTTTCTGAAAAGTAAAAGTTTACCCTCATTTACAATTTGGGATGCAATCTCTCTGTTAATGCCTAGCCTCTCGAGCTCAGCTTGTTCTTCTTCCCTCAACTTAGGAAGTTTTTTTTCTGCTTCTCTCGCGATTACAGAAATATGAACTAAAGGCAAATCAGTTTCTGGATACATTCGAGCTGCTCCTGGAAGAGGCCTTAAGAATTCTGTTTCCCCATCTGCAAGAGCCTTTCGAACTTCTTCTTTGACTTTCTTGTTTTTCCCAATAAGAGCAAGTTGCCTTACAATTTCCTTTTCAATAACCTTCGAGATGAGTGCCAATTCCTGCACACCCTTGATCTCAACTCTTGTGCCCTTTGATATTGACATATTTACATCCTGCCTTATTGTTCCAATTCCTCGCTTTACATTACAACTTCGCAGAATCTGGCCAAGCTTGAATGCAACTTCTCTTGCCTGTTCTGGACTCTTGATGTCCGGCTTAGTAGCTATCTCCACAAGAGGAATACCCAATCTATCAAGTCTGTAACTTACAGAATCTTTTGTTTGCTTTAAGATACGTGCAGAATCTTCTTCAAGGCATATGGAGGCAATTCCTACCTTACCTTGAGAAGTTTCAATGTGGCCGTCATGCGCTATCAGCAATGTTCTCTGAAAGCCACTAGGATTAGAGCCATCTACCACCGTCTTGCGCATTATCTGGGAAACTTCAAGAGGCTTGCATTTAAGCAGAAGTGAAATTTGTAGTGCAATAAATAATGAATCTTTATTGATTTCATATGGAGGAGCCTCATCAAGTTCTACGAGGCATGTAGTGTCAGAGTACGCCTCATAAACAAATCTCCTTTCTCTTTCCGCCTCGAATTCTGCTGCCACATCAATCTTTCCAGACTCGCCTGCAACTGCATAAAGATTTCTTTTTACAACAATGTCAGGCTCTTCGTTTCGTAAGAGAGATGGGTCGTGGCAAAACAACTTTCTAGTATTGAGTTGCTGATGAATCTCAAGCCCTGCTTTTAGGCCGAGTTTTTCGTAATCCATATTCAGTACAGCAAGCAGTAATTTAAAAATTTGTTCATAACTTACTTTCTTTATCTAGCATATCCAAAATCTAAATGATATAAACTTAGAAGTAGTTACAAATGCAAAGATTTTTAAATTCTGGAAATTATAATCTGAAATGGCAAAAAGCAAAAGTAATAAAGGAAAAGACAAGATTTTTTCCAACTTTAGGAAGTTCTATATTTTATTTTATCACGGAAATAAAGAAGGCGAGTTCATTAATGACGAAGATGCGCCAGATTTATTGCATAAGGTTCAATCAGATTTGGTTGAGAAGAAGGTTAAGTATATCTTATTTCCTCAGTCTGTTTTGTTCATAAATAATCCTTCTTATACTCCTGATGGGCAATATATTGCTTATACTATACTAAGTCATGCACCGGGGTTATACAGAGTTACGAGAGAACCTTTAAGCCGTGAATCATATCATGATGTGTACACAACCATTAGAGAGTATTTGGATTTTGTACAAAAAGGTAAAAGTAAAGATAAAGATTTAGAAGGTATGATTGTGGCCAATAGCTCACTTCCAATTGAAAAAGCTATTAGAAAATTAGCTCCTGGAGCAGAAATTTATGCTGAATATGTCTCTAGAGTACCAGATTCTCCTTCTCATGCAGAGGCTTGGAAAAAAGGAGCTGCTGGAAATAGAAGAAGAGCAAGGCGCATTTCAAGAAGAAGTATTAGAAAATAGTTAACTTTATCTTCTTTCAACATTAATCTCAGTAAAGAAATGCCCTCTCAGAAATATTCCTATTAATCTCTCCTGCGATGTTTGTCAGCATTAAATGCTTCACTTCTTCCTCATTCTGAGTATGGCCAAGTACCCAGCCTAGTTTTACATAAGCAACTTCCGGCAACATATCCTCACAATGAATTACCCCTAGCTTTGCAAGTTCTCGGCCAGGAGAGTAAACTAAAGGATTGAGTCTTCCATAAAGTGTTTGAGGGGCTATGCATACTGTAATTTTTTCCCCTAAGGCACGCTTAATTGCTGGAAGCCAACTTAACTTGCTCTCTGAGGCTGCCACATGTCCTAGCCCTGTTCCTTCTATAACTATACCTTTGTATTTCTTATCTGTCAAAAAGTCAAGAATTTCAGGATTTGCTCCAGGGTAATATTTTATGAGGGCAACCTTATTCTCGAAAGCAGTGTCCTCGTTTACCTGTATACTTGTATCTTTCTTTTTGTGATCTTTATTTACTATTTCGAGTTTGCCTTGTGAAGAAATTTTTGCGAGAGGAAGGTCATTAATAGGCCTGAAAGTATCTCGCCTTGAGGTATGCATCTTCCTTGCCTTTGTGCCTCGAATAGCTATACAATAATCATCACTTGAGTTAGCATGGCCTACAAGCATGACTTCTGCAATATCTGAAAGTGCTGCATATGCTGAGCATTGCAAATTCAAGACAGAGTCTGTACTTCCTCTATCTGTACTTCTTTGTGAGTATGTTAATACTAGTGGCTTGTTAAGTTCCCTAAGCATGAATGAAAGTGCAGCTGCTGTAAAGTGCAGAGTATCAGTTCCATGTGTTACGATAATGCCTTCATTTTCTTTCTCATTCAGCAACTTGGCAGCGGTCCCTGCAATTTTCTGCCAATTCTGAGGTATCATATTCTCACTGGCGATCATGAAAGGTCTCTCTATCTTTTTTATGTTTACTATGTCTAGAAGTTTTGGCGCTAGTGCAAAAAGTTGTTCTGGTTTGGTGAGCGGCTTAACTCCTCCTGTCTCGTAATCAAGTCTTGAGGAAATAGTCCCCCCTGTGACTATGAAAGAAATATTTGGAAGATTTTTCTTCTTAATTTTTATTGAGGGAAATTTGCTTTCTTTACCTTTTTTTATCACTCTGATCTTCCGTACTTCGCTTTCTTTAATCCCAATATTATAACCGCTCTTAAGCTTAAGTAACAAAACTCCATGCTCATAAGAAGGAATCAGAATTCCTTTAAGCTTCTCATCTTCTGTTAAAATTTCAACCTCATCTCCGTGCTTGGCTCCGGCTCTTTTTTCTTTTGCCATTCAATTATGAAATTTTTGTATTTATAAATTTAAGGACGCCAATTAAATAAAGAGTATAAAGGAAGAATAGTTAGAACAAGAAAAAGAATAAAGAGAATAAAGAACGAAAAGAGAGGAAAGATCTTACTTGTAAACTTTGATCTTTACCTTTTGAGGAACTTGAGCTTGAGCTTGAAGCTGAGGCGCTCTCTCAAGCGGCTTTCCTGCATCTCCGTAGTTTACTTTCTTTTTCTCTGCCATCATCTTTCTCACTGTTTGCCTGTTCATTGTGTACTGCGCAATCTGAGCATCATTTTCCTTTTCGAGTTTACTCCATCTATCTCTTATTGACTTTTCCATTTTTACCTCCTTTTTTCTTGCTATGATCACAAGTGGCAAATTCACATGAAGTCTATTTAAAAATCTTTTGCCTAAATCTTTGAATTTATTGTAAGGATAGAGTGATAAAAATCGATTCTAATCTCATATCTAGATCGTATTAAGGAGAAAAGGATTGGTGCAGGATTAGAGTATTTAGTCCCTAACTACCTAAATTTCAATACACCAAGGGAGAAATAGATACTATAAAGTATATATTAAAATATAAGAATATTTATAAAAAAATTAACTCTTGAGAGAATCAATAAAAAGTAGAAAAGGGAGTTTAAGTTTGGGCGAACTTAAACTTGGGCTTTGAATATCCTAATTCTTAAAAAAATAGAGAAAACCATAGTATATAAACTTTATGGTTGTATGATATATAAATAAAAAGGAGGTAGAAGATGCCAGAAAGATTTGAAGCAGACGACTTGAGGGCAGGTAAAGCTAGTATTAAGGTAGTAGGCGCAGGCGGAATGGGTAATAATGCAGCTACTCAACTTTATGAGATGGGGATTACAGGAGCAGAAATTTATGCTATAAACTCCGACGCTCAACACTTAGAGATCAGTAAGGCTGACCTTAAAATTCTTATAGGAAAGGAGCTTACCCGAGGCCTTGGATGTGGTGGATACCCTAACAAAGGCCGAGAGTGCGCAAAGGAAAGCATTGCAGAGCTCAAGAAACTTGTTGCTGGAAGTGACATGACTTTCGTCTTAGCTGGGCTTTGAGGAGGTACTGGAACTGGAAGTGCCCCTGTTGTAGCACAGCTTGCAAAAGAGACTGGAAGTATAGTCATAGGAACAACAACAATGCCTTTCGAGATTGAGAGAGCAAGAATTGACAAGGCAGAATTTGGACTTCAAGAGTTAAGAGAAACAACAGA
>CAYIBB010000037.1:0-5262 GCA_964361585.1 Candidatus Woesearchaeota archaeon
CATAATTATGAGTAAAATGTATAAGTCCTTCCAAATACAATCACCTCACTCTCAAAGTCTCAAGGTTTCGAGGAGCAGCTGTCTCAACTCTCAGAAGCTTATGAAGCGTTGAGCTCAAGTCAAGGCATTTTGAGGCCTCTCCATGATTCAGGATTATTCTCTTTGGCTGCGGCGAAATTGCATTCACAAAGGAAATGAGCTGATTCCTATCAGGATGGCCTGAAAATCCATCAAGTTTGTTAATCTCTAGCTTAACTTTTACAAGTCCTTCCCCATTAGAAATTCTAATCTCTTTCTCGCCATTAAGAACTTTTCTGCCCAGACTTCCCTCACCCTGGTAATTCACAAAAGTTATACTATTCTTCGCATTGTCAGCAAGCTCCTTAAAGTACTCAACTGAAGCGCCTCCTATTAACATTCCAGAGGTTGCAAGAATAATACAAGGTCCTCCCTCAAGCACTTCCTGCCTTTCTTGAGAGCTGCCAACTCTCTTGAATACTTCTGAGGAAAAGGGATTCTGATCTCTAAAAATCATGCTCTTGATGGTATTGCTTAAAAAGTCAGGATACGCAGTATGAATGGCAGTAACATCCCACACCATTCCATCCACGTAAATGGGAGTATCTGGCAGTAATTTTTGCCTCATAGCTTGCTCAAGAATTAGCATTATCTCCTGGCTCCTGCCTACCCCAAGCACAGGAATGAGAGCCTTACCTTTCCTTTCAATAGTCTTTTTCATTATCTCAATAAACATATCCTCACATTCCTTACGGCTAGGTTGTAAATCTTCCTTTCCACCATAAGTTGCTTCCATTATAAGTGTCTCGAGTCGAGTGAATCTTGTAATTGCTGCCTCAAGCAATCGAGATTTTTGATATTTAAAGTCTGAAGTGTACAGTAAATTGTGCAGACCATTTCCTATATGTAAGTGCACCATGGCACTGCCAAGAGCATGTCCACTATTAAAGAATGTCATTCTAATATCAGAGGTAACGTCAGTCACTTCCCCATAATCCAACGTTATGGAATGCTTTACCATTTCTTTAATATCTTGCGAGTCATATAGTGGAGTAGCGGCTTTTTTGTAGCTCACTCCAATGTAGTCAAGTGCAAGAAGGGCAGTAATATCTAGAGTAGGTTCTGTCATGTAAACAGGCCCCTTGTAACCCATCTTGTATAAGTATGAAATCATGCCACTATGATCCAGATGCGCATGGCTGCAGATTATGGCATCCAGCTCTTTCAGGTCAAAGTCAGGAATGTCAAAGTAGGGAAATCTATTTTTGTCAGAGGCCGCGATGTCAAGGCCACAGTCAAGTAATACAGAGGATTCTGGAGTCTGAAGTAAAAGACAACTTCTTCCTACCTGCCTCCCAGATCCAAGAAAAGTCAGCCTTATCCACTCATCTTTCCTTTCAGAACTCCATTCTCTGTATATGTTCTTGCCAACTTTATCCAGAAAGCGCTTTCTGTAAGCTGAATTTTTAAACAGTACATGACGGATGCCATCTATAATCTTGCTTCTTATGGCAGGACTCCTCCTAACTTGAGGTATCCATAAAGTTTTTCCTTTTATCTCGCGCAAGAGTTTGCCCTCCTTTCCTATGACTAGGCCAGGCTTTTTAGCCTCAATTACAACGATACTTCTTTCAGTATCAAAAATTATCTGTTCGATGCCAGAGTCAACTGGAGCTAAGTTCCTAATGAACTCTTCGGTCTTTTCCTGGCTCTCAAGAATTTCCTTATCAGCCCTTAACTCAATTCTTTTCTTAATCTTATTCACCACCTCTCTTATGGTATCATCGCTCATTAAGAAAAACTCCCTATCATTAGTGTATAACACTATGTTAGCTCCTTCAAATCCTGCGTTCGAAATCATGCTCTTGGGAAGAATCTTTAGTACATTAGCCAATATTTCAATCATTTTAGTTTACTAAGAAGTTTGCTAATCTTGCTTTTAGTTCCTTTTTAATTCTAATTTTGTATTATGTAAAAAAAGTCCTCCGTTCCCCAAAAATCTAGTGAAACTTAAAGGATTTAGCGAACTATAACAGTGCTCTTAACCTCTTCCTCGTACACTTTCTTTGTGCCCTCTTTAGTAATTGTTACTACATCTATTCCGCTTCCAGAAGCTGAATCTCGCTGCATTGCAGCATTTACTGCCTGTATACAAAGTTTTATGGTATCCTTCATAGTCATATCAGGCTTGTATTGAGACTCAAGTACTCCGTAGGCGATTACACTTCCAGAGCCTGTAGACACAAAGTCCTTATACTCTAGTACAGAGCCATCAGGACCAGCATCATAAAGCCAATACCCCCTGTCGTCAACACCTCCAATTATGAAAGCGGCAATTCCCATAATAGGCGAAAATCTTCTTATGTTGTGGTACAATATTGTTGCGAAAAGGTTTGCTGCCTCTCGCACAGTAGGCTGTACCTTAGTCCTTATAGTCTTCAACTTAAGTTCAGCCTTAGTAAGCTTAACAATAAGCTGGATATCTGAAACAAGTCCTGCAGTAGTAACAGCTATCCTCTCAGTGACCGGCTGGATCTTATCCATCTTCTTGTGTGCAATAAAGTGTTCTGCCGTGGCCCTTCTATCAGCCGCTAATACTACCCCTTCCTTGCAGATTATGCCAATAGTGGTAGTTCCTGACTTAACAAGTCCCTTATTTAATTCATCTTCCATTTTAATAATATAGAATCAATAATACAGAATGATAAAGAAGTCCCGAGATTAAACTTTATAAATCTTTCGTTACATTATTTTCATATTTCTTTAATAATTCTATTATTGCGTTATTTTGTTGGTATAAAACTCTGATTCCATAATTAATTGATGCTAGATAATGAGTATTTACTTCTTCAAAAGTAAGGCATTCACCCACTGTACCAAATTCTCTTTCAGCCAACTTCATAAATCTTTCAGCTTCTTCTAATATTCTATCTAAATTGTTTTCGGGCATCTTTAATTTAGAATAAAGATCACACCCCCTCCTTAGCAAGATCTCTTACTTTAACTACTCGCATTTCCCGTGCTCCCTCTGTTCCTGCTTTTTCTTTCTCCAATTCTTCTTTAGCCTCATACCCGAAATCCTCCAACTTAACCTCTATGGCAAGTCCTTTAAACTTAGCATACTCATTTGCCAGAATCCAAAACACTAGCGCTATACTAGATTTAGCCTTATTATTGCACGGTATTACTAAATCTATGTAATTTGTAACATTATTAGTATCGCATAAAGCAAAGATTGGAATTCCCAACTTGAGCGCATCGTGCATTGCATTCTTGTCCGTCCAAGGGTCTACAATGAGAAGCATTTTAGGCTCAAAAAAGCTAGGGAGAGAAGGATTTGTAATAACCCCAGCAGGATATCTCCTGGTAAAGTGACGCATTCCGAACAACGCAGAAAATTTCTCAACTGCCTGCCATCCTGCTTCTCTCTTGCACACTATAAGAATATCTTTAGGTTCATACTGTGTCAGGAACCTTGATGTAAGTTTAACTTTCTCATCAATTTTTGCAGTATTTATAATTGCCAATCCGTCTGCTCTTCTTTTGTACACATATTCTTGCATGTGTCCTGTAACTACCCTAGTTCCAATGTATGCTCCTGATTTCTTATACTCCTCAAATGAAATAAGGAGCTCTTCTTCTTTCTTTTTACGTGGCATTTTTCTTCCTTGTTATTTTCCTCTTGAAATTTTAGTTTTGTATTGAATTTAATACTTAAATCCCCAAAATATAATCTTATAAAAAGAGATTTATATACCTTTCCACTGCTTGGGCTGTTAAGTTAATGATTAAATATTACTCAAGGAAGGTGACGATGCTGATTTAGATTAAGCGAGGATGATTATCTTAATCTTTACGTCCACATAAGAGAAAAGTTTATAAGTAATGTAGACGTATAAACATAATGGTATATACAGAAATTAAAGAAAAAAATTCTAAAAAGTATTATTACAGAGTCAAGTCTCTAAGAGTTGGTATTAAAGTAATGAAAAGGAGAGTTTATCTAGGAGCCAACTTGAAAAAACACGTGCTCTTGAGAAAAGAAAAGGAAGCTGACAAAGAACTAATGTTGCTTAGTTCTCTTTTAAGCGAAAAAGAAATAAAGGAGCTGGAAGAGATAAAAAAACAATATCTTAAAGAGCCTAAGGAGAGCCTCGAAAACAGATATGAAGCTTTCTGTTCATTGTTCACCTATAATTCTACTGCAATAGAAGGTAATACTCTTACATTACAAGAAACTTCTTTATTACTCTTTGAAAAGCTTGTGCCTAGAAAATCTTTAAGAGAAATTAATGAGGTTTTAAACCATAAAGAAGCTTTCGACTTTATACTTAAAACAAAGGAAGATGTATCAAAAAAGTTAATATCCAAGTTGCATGAAATTGTTATACAAAACACCTTGAAGCCAGGGCTCGAAAAACAGATAGGCAAGTACAGGGAGATTCAAGTTTATATTAGAGGAGTAAGTTGGATACCTTCTAAACCAAAAGATGTGCCGAAAGAAATGAAGGCCTTGTTTTTGTGGTATTCTAAAAATAGAAAGAAATTGCACCCTCTAGTTTTGGCAGCTTACTTCCATTCATCCTTTGAGATGATACATCCTTTTGTTGATGGCAACGGCAGAGTTGGGAGGCTATTGATGAATTTTATCCTGCATAAAAATAATTACCCAATGGTAAATATCCCAAACTCGAAAAAGCATTTGTATTTCCAAGCACTTCAAGAGGCGCAAAATAAAGGAAATTTAAAACCATTTGTAGAGTTTTTAATTAAACTGCTAAAGGCAGAGAAAATAAGATTTTGATAAGTACAAATATTTATACACTTTAGTGATAATGCAAATTTAATATGTATCAAACAGGAGGATTTTGGGCTGATAGTGATATCAAAAGAGAACATTGCTACAAAGTTATTCCTAAAGAAATAGCTCAAGCTCCAAGAGAAATGATCTTGCACGGATTTGACAGAGTTTATCACGCACTTGGAGAATTAGGATATAGGTTTATGGATGCAGGTCATAATGCTAAATATGTAATTATTTCTCTAAGCAAAAAAATCAGTCCAAAACATTTGAAACAATTAGAAGATGCGTTTGATATTGAAGAAAATAGTAGGACTGAATTAGCATTTGTTTAGGCTCCGATTCAAATTACAGATAACAACTATTAAATGAGATAAGAGGTATAAATAATTACCAGATCGGAAGAGCACACGTCTGAACTCCAGTCACGTAGAGATCTCGTA
>CAYIBB010000038.1:0-5253 GCA_964361585.1 Candidatus Woesearchaeota archaeon
TGACGTGCTAAATCAAGAGGATGAAATTCTCTTCGCGAGCAATTTCTGCATACTGCTGAGCGAAGCATAACTCCGTTTTTATCTACAATTTCCTTAAGCATTTTCCTACCACACTCCTTACAGAGTATAGTGTTATCAAAAAGATCTGACATTTTTTATTTTCCTCTTATTATTCTTAACCTATCTGTGTATATTTTCAGTATATACAAGAAGTATATAAATCTTTTGGTCACGAGGTTCACAAGATTTAAGAAGTGAAAATAAGTATTCAATTTATTTAAGAGAGGAAAAATGAAAAAGTTACTAGTGATATTACCAGTAGTTATTCTAATTTTATTTCTAAGTGGATGTACTTCTCAACCGTCGGATATACAGTATGAAAAAACAGAAGGTATTGATGTAGAACACCGGACAGAAAATGAAAGGATAGATATTGAAGAAGGCCTTGGAAATCTTTGCACTTCACAGGAAGAATGCTTTATCTTCTGTCAAGGAAATAGAGTGCAATGCGAAGCTTACTGCTCACAGAACCCAGAAAATGAGCTATGCATATCCATGAGAAGTTTTTTTGGTGGAAGTGAAGCAGACTTTAATCAATCCTCTCCTAGTAAAGCACAATTTGGAGTTAGTGGCTTACCAGAATGCGCGAGTCATAAACTTACAGTTTCTCCTGTCGAGCAGAATAAGATTTACGAAATAGTGCCCTTAGGAAATTTAAATCCACCTGACCATACTTTACCAACAGAGCACATGTATTTTTGGCTGGGTGAAGAACCACCAGTAAGTTCTGTAGACATTAAAGTTCCCGGTGATCTGTATTTAATAAGGATACAATCAACTTCTTACTTGGATAAGGGAAGAGAAGACTATGGCATGACATTTGCCATATGCAAAGACATTTATATCTACTTTCTGCACATTCAAGAACTTGCCCCAGAATTTAAAGCATTAATCTCAGATAAAGATTGTAGGACATCAGAAACACATGAAGGTGGAAGTTATAGATATTGTAATACACAGCTTAATCGTAAAGTTGATGTAGGCACTTTACTTGGAAAGGTGGGTGGCTCCTATACACATTCATTCGACTTTGGAGCTTATGATTACAGGATAAAGCATGAGTTTGCTAATCCTGAAAGATATACGAGTAAGACTCCTAATGTTATTTGCCCTCTTGATCTTTATGAAGATGCAACAAAGAGCAAACTCTTTAGTGAAGTAAAAAGAACTGTAGAACCAAAATGTGGAACAAATGTACAGGATGTTAAAGGTACATTACAAGGAAATTGGTTTTACGGAGATGCCACAGCTGAAAGTCCTGAAGATTGGTATAAGCATCTTGCCTTTGTGCAATACAATTTTGATCCAAAACAATCAGCAATTTCTGTCGGAGGAGTTTTCATGGAATCTGGATATTGGACATTCACGCCGCAGCATTCTGGAAATATAAATAGGGCATTTTCTGAAGTTACTTCCGGAAGTATCTACTGCTACAGTGGTGGATCTGAAGATGGGCGAGGAGGACCTATTCCCGGTAAGATTATAGTTCAACTCACTAGCGAGAAAGAATTAAAGATAGAACAACAAGGTGGCTCCTGTTCAGGAGCATACACCTTCAAGAGTCCTACAATTTACAAGAGATGATGTACTTTAGAAAAATATTTAATAGATCAATAATTAATGTTATATGGCACTTGAAGATAAGTTGGATCCAATGAATCTTTTAGTCCCACCAGTAATTACCAAAGAGGATTTAGAAGAACTCGAACAATTCAAAAGAGATATTGGCTATTTTGATAGAAATTATCAAGAAATGAAGGCTTCATTCCCAGATCAATGGGTTGCAATATTAAATGAGAGATTAATAGGCCACGATGCAGAATACGAAAGATTAATTAAAACTTTAAAAGATGAAGGTTATGACATTGGCAAGCCACACATTGCTTTCTTACCAACTAAAGAAATTCCATGGATTTTCCAACAGGTAATTGGAACTGCACATTATACTTATACTTAAAAAGCATTACACCCGGCAAAGCAGAATTCCCAAGGACGTTTGCCCTGTCTTATTAAGAGCAAAGTTGGCCTTCCACACCTCTTGCATTCATTTCCACTCTTTTTTAGAAGACCCTGCTGAGGCAGAGGGAAAGTATTTTTACATTCAGGATATCTGTCACAGGCAACAAACCTCTTTCCTGTTTTTTTGCTTCTTATTGCCCTCAGATTTCCTCCACATTCACACTTAGCAAAAATGTTCTCCTCTCTTACTTTCTGTCTAGTCTCCCTATACGCGGTTAAAAGTTCAGATCCAATTTTTTCCTCATTCTCTTTAAATTGCGCACATATCTTTTTGAGAACCTTTTGAGCCTCCTCCAGAATTTTTGCCTCCTCCGCTAAAATCTTTTCCCTCTCGTTTATTGCCTGTATATATTCAATTTTATCCTCAAATTCCCGTGTAAGTTCCTCATCAAGAATTAGAGGACAGTACTTCTCTAAAGCCTGCTCAACCACTAAGCCAAGATCAGTTACAGCTATTTGCTTGTCTTTAACATAGCCTCTTTTATAGAGTGTTTCAATAATCATCGCCCTAGTTCCCTTAGTTCCTAGTCCTCTTTTCGCAAGTTCTGAAACTATTGAGGCTGGACTGTAGCGCTTTGGCGGCTGTGTTTCTTTATCATCAAGCCTTACATCCTTTACATGAATCTTGCCATTCAAGTCAGGTAATTCTCGCTCTGTGAATTTTACCTTATACACTTCAGTCCATCCCTTCTTTCTAACTTGCAGACCTTTTACCACAAATTCCTTGCCATCAACATTTACACGAATTACCTTGTATTCCACTAGTGCATCCTCTGCGAAACAGGAAATGAAACGTCTTACAATAAGATCGTAAAGTTGCTGCTCAATCTTACTTAAATTTTCAGGCTTTTCTCCAGTAGGAAAAATTGCTGGATGCGCAGGATCACTAGCCTTACCTTCTATAGGCTTACTTCTTTTTGCATATTTTGAAACAGGATAAGATTCCTCAAGTTTTTTAAGAATATTCCTGTAACCTATTGCAGGCGGCAGCTTTTGAGAGGCGGTTCTTGGATAAGAAATAAGTCCCGCCAAATACAAGTTCTGAGTAAGCTGCAAAGTCTGGGCAGGAGTCAGGCCAAGAAACTTATACGCTTCAACCTGGAGTGTTGTTAAATCAAAGGGGGGTGGAGGTTGAATTTCCTTAACTTCCTTTTCTGTCTTTGCAACTCCCTTCTTTCCCTTCAATAAGAGAAATTTTTCTGCCTCGTTTTTATCAAAAATATTTTTAGGAAACTGTACCTCGAGTTCATGTGAGTTCTTAACTAAAAGAAATATTTGCCAGTAAGGCTCTGGTTTGAAATTCTGAATTTCCCTTTCACGTTTAGCGAGCAGCGCTAAGGCAGGACCTTGAACTCTACCGATGCTTAAAATCTGGTGCCTTCCTACTTTTTGAATTGCTTCCATTAATGCTCTGCTAAGAGAAATGCCATAATAATAATCAAGATAATGTCTAGTCTCGCCGGCGAGAGCTTGACCCCAATCAATGTTTGGTAGTGAATTTTCATACGAGTTAATAAGTTCATTCTCCGTTAGAGTTGAATATTTCATCCTTCGAGCGTCAAGCTGTTTGGCAATAAACCTTAAAACGTTGAAGCCTATTACTTCTCCTTCAATGTCATAATCGCAAGCAATTACAAAAGAGTCAGCTTTTGCTGAGAGAAGTTTAAGAACTTGTGCGTACTTTTTCGTGAAGCCGGCTTTTGGTTGCCATTCAATATTGAATACAGGATAACTAGCCTTTTTCTTTCCCTGCATTCTTTCTCCCTTTCTTTCTCCTTTAGATTCTTTCCTTTCTACAAGTCCAAACAAGTGACCTACAGCAGCAGCTACCACTATCTTTTTTCCCCCATGTGAGAGCTCATAGTAAGGCACTCCGGAATAATTTCTCTTCACTGCTTTATCGTCCGCAAGTGCCATTGCAATCCTTAAAGCAGATTTAGGTTTTTCAACAATAATAAGTTCCATCCTGTTTCATAGTAGTAGAATAATTTAAAAATTTTGTTAAATATATAGTATTATGAAAGCCATAATCCTAGTAGCAGGATATGGAACTAGACTTTATCCCTTGACTATAAACACTCCGAAGGCCTTACTTGAAATAAAGGGTAAGCCGATTATTCAGTATATAGTTGATAATATAAATAACATTTCTGAAGTAAATAAAATTTATGTTGTCAGCAATGCTAAGTTCTATAATAATTTTGTTGAATGGAGCGCAAAGGCTAAGAAGATTAAGATTTTAAATGATGGCACAAGAAACGAAGATGAGAGAATAGGGGCTTTAGGAGATTTACAATTGGTTATAGATAGTGAAAAAATAGTGGATGATTTACTCGTGATTCATGGAGATAATTTATTTGACTTTAATCTTCAGGAATTGGTGAATTTTTTCAGATTGAAGAAGAGTACTGTGGTAGTAGCTCAAAAATTAAGTGATAAAGAAAGAATAAAGAAACTTGGAGCCTTGGGAATTGACAAGAGTAATAGAGTTATTGAATTCGTAGAAAAGCCTAAGGACCCTGGCAATATGCTAGCTAGTACAGGAGTTTACATTTATCCCATAGATGTAATAGAAGAATTAAGAGATTATATTAGAGAAGGAGGAAATAAAGAAGGCTCCGGCTTTTTCCTTGAATGGCTTCATAAAAGAAGGGAAGTTTATGCTTTCCTTGTAAAAGGTAAGTGGTACGATATTGGAAATCCTGAAACTCTCGAGGAGGCTAGGAGGAATTTCTAGAATGAAAGTAGAAAAATTAGAAGAAGTTGAAGAGAGGGGAAAGCCTTATGCTAAGATGAGCGAATGTGAACTTTTCGAGGAATGTATTAAAGGTTTTAAGGTCTATAAAGGGATACATCCAGAAATAGATTGCACTAGAGAGTACCCAACAAGAAAAGAACTTTTCGGTTATAATATCGGCCTTTACTTGATTATGTTCAGCAACTCCTTACTTGATAAACTTGATGTATTATCTAAGGAAAAAAGTGAACTCGAACATAAACTCAAAGCTCAATAATTTTTCCTTTTCTGCCGACATTAATCAGCCTCGTCTTGCCGAGCTTCTCTTCAATGCCCTCAGCTTCATGCACATGTCCACAGATTGCAATGTCTGGTTTGAAATTCGAGATAGCTTTTCTTACAGCCTTACTTCCTGGGAAAAAGCTTGTGAGCTTGCC
>CAYIBB010000039.1:0-5080 GCA_964361585.1 Candidatus Woesearchaeota archaeon
TGAGCGGAAGCATTACAAAGCTGTCTTGCCTTTCCTCCAAGTTCTGCATTATCCCAATTTCCTGGTAAGTGTACTGAGAGTGTCTTTCGGGATTCTTTAGCTCTATGCATTGATGCAAATATAAAGTACTCAGAGGCGAGGTCAGAAACATTGGCATTCACTATCTCAGTATCTGTTGTGAAAATATTCTCATGAATATTGAGCTTTGAAAGAGCCTCTTTTATACTCACTCCAGCAGGATCTCTGGAGCTAGTTACTATTGTGAACATAAAGTTCTTAAAGTGGTGAAATTTAAAAATCTTGTTAATGTGAAAAGAGGTTAATATGAAGAGGTTAGGATGAATATATTTTATAATTTATTAATATTGGTAATTGTGCTACTTTCATGGCCTATTGGAAAATTTCTTGCAAAGCTGACTTCTGAGGAAGTTAAGTCTGGAAGGCATTACTTTAGAATTTTGAGAAATGTTGTGCTTATTTTGGTTATTGTGATGTTATTTTATTTTTCTGCCATAAATTTTATGGTTACTACCTCGCTAAAGGTTGCTGGAATTGTTCTTGGCCTAGTTTTGCTTGCTCTGTTCTTGTTTTCTTTCAAAGCAACTAGTGAAAGGAAGGAAAATGCCATTTTCGCATTACTCATAGTTTCCGTAGCGTACAGTTTCTATCTCATCTCGAATGCTACTTTCTTGCTTTCGGCTCTTGCCTTTATTTATGGACTTGTTTCTCGAGCTTGGGTGTTTGGTGACGTGAAGATTAGGAAGAGTGCTAAAAGAAAAATAATTTAAAGAAGAGAAGTTAAATAATAAAATGAAAAGGGTGGCTGTTAAATTACTTTTGTTTATTGTTGTATTAATTCCTTATATTCTAACCTTAATAATAGTAAATGCTCAAGAGTTAGAGTGGGAAAGGACTTTTGGTGGATCTAGTAATGATTTGGGCTATGATGTTCAGCAGACAAGTGGTGAGGGATTTATAATTGTTGGTTCAGTTAATCTGTCTGGAAATCAAGATGTATATTTGCTTAAGACTGATTCCTTAGGAAACAAATTATGGGAGAAGAATTTGATTGGAAGAAGAGGTTTTAGTGACTATGGACACTCAGTCCAACAAACAAAAGACGAAGGATATATCATAGCAGGGGCTTGTGATTATGGATATATTGGTGGTTATGACTTAAGTGATATTTGTTTATTTAAGACAGATTCTCTAGGAAATATGCAATGGAGATTAATCTATGGAGACGATGTTTACAATGAATGGGCATCATCAGTCCAACAAATCTCTGATGGTGGTTATATTGCTACAGGTCCTGATTATCTAGAATATGGTGTCTTTCTAATAAAGACAAATTCATCTGGAAATTTGTTATGGAAAAGGAATTTTGGTGGTACTACTGGTTATGAGATAGGTTATTCAGTCCAACAAACATCAGATGGAGGGTATATCATCTCTGGTGCAACTACCTCGTTTGGAGCTATTAATGAAGATGTGTACTTAATTAAAACCGATTCCTTAGGAAACAAATTATGGGAGAAGACTTTTGGTGGTAATGGTTATGACTCTGGAAATTCAGTTCAGCAAACATCAGATGGTGGTTATGTAATTGCAGGTCGTACTTCATCATTAGGCTCTGGTAGCTATGATTTCTATCTAATAAAAACAGATTCTCAAGGAAATAAACAATGGGAGAAAGTTTTTGGAGGTTCAGGTTCTGATTCTGCCAGTTCTATCAAACAAATCTCAGATGGAGGATACATTCTTGCAGGATGGACTAGTTCGTTTGGTATGGGAAGTTTTGATTTTTATTTAATAAAAACAGATTCTTCTGGTAATAAGTTATGGGAAAAAACATTCGGTGGTATCAATTCAGATTTTAGTCGTTCTGTTGGACTGACAAAAGATGGCGGATATATTGTAGCTGGTACTACTAGCTCATTCGGCTCAGGAGGTTCAGACGTTTACCTAATTAAAGTAAGAGAGGGTGGCGGTGGGGTAAGTGGAGTTTCAAAATGTATGTCAGTAAAATTGAATGGACCTACTAAAAATAAGATAGATGTTGTCTTCGTAGGAAGTGGATTTGAAAATATGGGTCAATTCTCAGCTGTAGTAAATGAAATGATTGACTACAATGATGCTGGCTTTCTTGGGTTAATGTCAGTTGAGCCTTTTAAGACTTACAGAGACAGATTTAATTTCTGGTATGTGAATAGCCCATTAGAATTTACAAGCGATAACTTTGCTCAATCACCAAAAATCGCTAGATCCTCATGCCCATTTGCGGATCAGATTATTTTACTTTCAGTTGAACCTAGATTTCACTCCTATGCAATACTTAATGGGGGAGTAGCCTATGTTACAATAGGCTGTGAGTATATAGGAAAGTGTGAATGGCCTTTGGAAGTTTATAGTCAGGTTTTGAATAAAAATGTCAATCTCGGAGATAATAAGAAAGATGTTATAAGAGCGGTTGTTCATGAATTTGGTCATAGTTTTGGTGGACTCTTTGATGAATACAATTATGGATACTTTTCACCGCATCTAGAGGAACCAGATGAGATTCCAAATTGTGATAGCATCTTTTGTGATAAATGGGATGGTGAGGAAGGTTGTTTCTTAATATGTGGATATTCAAATTGGAATAGGGGTTTTGATAATACTTTAATGAGAAACCTCTATGGACCTATCTATGAAGACTTTAAGGCTATAAATGAAGATGAATTGGAAAGGGATATATTAAAAGCAGCCCCAACCCCCTTCGTAACTTCTTCTGTAGTAAAATCTACACAAGCAAGCGAACCCATAACAAATATCTCATATTTATTAGAAATAAATTATAATAATAGTATATTAAGTTTAACCAATACATCAATTATCAAAGGAGAAGCTCCCGATAGAAATTTGCAACCAGGATCTGGATATAATTTAAGTGTAAAGTCAAATGATGGAACTTTGTATACATTTAAATTTAATTTTCCTTTAGAATTAATTTTGGTTCCTGCACGTGATTGGTTTAATGAGAGTGGAGATCAAATTTTTACCCCTAACATAAATTTAACAATATTGGAAAGTGTAAATGAAACTTTAGTTATTCCCTATTTTAAAGGTGCAGAGAAAATTGAAATTTTTGATTCCAATGATTTTTTAGTTTTATCTATTAATGATCTGCCAAAGACCCCTTATGGTGATATTGTAATCGATTGCATTGTAGATATTGCAGATCTAGCTGCAGTAGGCTTAGCATTCGATACCAAGATAGGAGATGCTAATTGGAATGCCGATGCTGATTTGAATGGAGATGGAATTATAAACATAATAGATCTCGCTACAATAGGTATAAATTTCGGAAAGAGCTGTTGAATTTCTATCAAAAATTTTAAATATGTAATAATATATAATACTTAATGGCAAAAAGGGTTGTGGGTTTAGTTGTGTTGATTATATCTCTTCTAGTTCTTGGAGTTTCGAACAGTGATGGAGTTTTAGCCGAAGTTATAGAGCTTTGTTTACACACTTGTCGGGCTTACGACTATGATGGTGACGGATTAGTGTGTGAAAAAGAGCAAGATTGTCAATGTCATAATCCCAATCTAAATAGAGATGGTTGTTGGGTTGTACAAGATACAAGTTTAGTACAGCAGGAGTTTGAGGTTTGGTTTGCAGTTCCAGCAAGTTTAGATTGTAATGGTTATGTTGTAGGTTCTATTGGTACTTTTGGTGGGTCTAGCATAAATGGAGTTACTATCAAAAACTGTAAAGCAAGGGAGATAGCTATTAATAGCAGCAACATAGTTGAACACAGTGAAGCTATGATTCTCTTTAGTGGTAATTCTAATAAGATAAGATTTAATGAAGGAGGGCCTATTTCTGGTTACTATTGCTATGGAGAAACCCACTCTCAACGACCTTGCGATAATAATGAAATATCTTATAATCGACTATCTCCTGCATTATCTGGAACAATAAATGATGATGCCGCAATTTATTTGACCAAAGGAAGTAATAATATAATAGAAAATAATTTAATTTATAATTATTCTCTCCCGCTCTGGGCTCAACATGGAATTAACTTCGCTTGCTACTCCAGCAATAATTGTACAAATAATATAATAAGAAATAACATCATTATAAATGGCGAACAAGGAATTATAATGTACGATCACTATATTGGACTTAACATTACAGGATATTTTAAAGACAACCTCCTCGAGGGAAATTTTGTGTGTAACAATAAGCCCGATATCTACACGGTGACATCCTTCAATATTACGGGTATTAACAATATCTGTACTTCTGCATACGGCTGGAACGACGTCAACGCTACAGGCTGCACTTTTACTTGCCCAAGTACCAATAAAACCGGGAACGAAACGAACGGCGATAATAGGAGTGCAGCGGGCATCTTAATAGGGAGCGTGAGAGTTCAAGATTCTGATTTATCTTACAAAAATTTGCAAAACGTTCCAGTTGAGTTGCTCGTAGATGGAAGCCAAACTTTTTCAACTACTACAGATTCAGTTGGAAGCTTCTCTTTTATCTTTACACAACCAATAAATAGTTTTGCCCTAAAGACTCAACTTCTAGATGGAAGAGTAGAAACCCATGACGAAAATGCTTATGGCAATACCCCAGTTTATCTACAAACTCGCACAATTAATTTTCAAGGTCCTGTTCATATATTTGATGTAGATTATGATCCATTATCTTCTTATCTTGATACTTCCATGACAATATTGCAGAGAGCACATTTAAGAAGTAATGCAATAATCTACTACCACACAAAAATTGCAGCCGATTTCGCATCAAGTTTCCTTAACTTAGATTTTGCACTTCCGGTTGAGGTTTATACTTACTCTAGTACACCTGAAGTTTATTATTGTGAAGCCTCTTCAGCTCTATGCCAAGGCCCAGTAGGGGTAAATTCTTTCATAAATATTGAAGATATTTCAAGTACTGTAAATGATGGAGACAAGCCGGATAACAGAGAATGGCATGAATTCGGCCATCACTTTATGGCAGATTCTTTAATTGGCGGGGATAATCAGCTACCTGCATTTACTGGTGATAATCATGGAGGCTA
>CAYIBB010000040.1:0-4766 GCA_964361585.1 Candidatus Woesearchaeota archaeon
TCCGAGTGCGAGGGCACTTAAAAAAGCTCAAGAGATGCTTGAGGATGTAGGACTTGGAAAAAGATTAAGGAATAAGCCTTCTCAACTCAGTGGTGGAGAACAGCAGAGAGTTGCAATTGCCCGCGCTCTAGTTAACGATCCTAAAATAATACTGGCAGATGAGCCAACTGGAAATCTCGATAGTAAAACTAGCATCGAGATAATGAATCTTTTAAAGAGCTTGAATAAGAAAGGCAAGACGATAATTTTGATTACACATAACAAGGCCTTGGCAAAATATGCCTCTAAAACAGTAAATATTGTTGATGGGAGAATTAAGAAATGAAATCGAAGTTAAGCACAATGTTAAATACGAAATTTTTTGCACTAGTTTTTCTAATTTTATTAGCCATGCCTTTTGCAGCAGCTGATGATTTACGTGTCACTTTAGTGAGTTATGAGCCAAAGCCAGTAGTTCCTGGAAATTTCTTTGTTGCAACTTTTAGAATAGATAATCTTGCAGATAAAAATTTTACTAATATAGAAATTGAATTAGATGAAGATAACAAATTTTTTGTTGAGGGTAGTAATACTGTAGAAATTAGTTCTATTGAAGAAGGCAAATCCGCCCAAGTTACTTTTAATATTGGTATTAGGAGTTCAGCTACTAGTGGCTTCTCCTCTCTTGATATTAAATGGGATACCCCCTCAGACAGCGGAGATGAAACTTTCAGTATTCAAGTTAAAGCTCTTGAGACTACTTTAATTGTGGAAGGCGTTGAAAGTATTCCCCCTGAGATTGAGCCAGGGCAAGAAGCTACTGTTAAAATTACTGTCAGTAATAGAGCAAATTTACAGCTTAAAGATATCAGAGTAAAGTTAAACCTCGATTCTGCAGAGTTGCCTTTCGCTCCTAAAGGAGGAATTACTGAAAGAGATATAAACTCACTCGGAGCCAGACAGTCAGAAAACATTGAATTCAATATTGTAACACTATCGAGTGCAGACTCTCAAGTTTATAAAGTCCCCTTGAGCATAAGTTATTTTGATGAATTCGGTTCTAGTTATAAAATTCAAGATGTAATTGCATTAGTAGTAGGAAGCAAGCCTTTACTTCAAATAACCCTTGATGAGGCAGCACTTATTTCAGGAAAGAAAAGCCAAATTACATTCAAGGTTATTAATACCGGGTTGACGGACGCGAAATTCTTAAATCTTGAACTGTTACCTTCAACAGATCTCGCTATAGTAAGCTCGCAGAGTGTCTATGTCGGAGATGTGGATTCAGATGATTTTGAAGATGTGGAGTTTGAATTAATTCCAAGAACTAACGGAGCTTTGAATATACAAATTTTACTTACCTACAGAGATGCCAATAATAAAGCTTACAGCGAAATTATTGAAGTGCCAGCAATTTCCTATAGTGAGCAGGAGGCCAAAAATTTAGGATTGATTAATACGAATTATACTCTCGTAATTATAATATTGGTTATTGCCTCAATCATTCTATTCTTTACCTGGCGTCGATTTAAGTCTAGGAAATAAACCTCAAAGGTAGAATGAAAATGATATTGGATTATTTTGTGTTCTCTTTCAATAACCTGCGAAGAAGAGGTCTGCGAAGTTGGCTTACTATGCTTGGCATCTTCATTGGTATTGCCGCTGTTGTTTCTCTTATTGCCTTAGGTCAAGGATTGCAGGATGCAATTACAGAGCAATTTGAGCAAATAGGAAGCGATAAAGTAGTTGTACAACCTCGAGGGAGAATAGGTCCTCCCGGCTCAGAGACTTCTGGAAACGCTCTCACTCTTGAGGATGTTAAAGTTATTGAGGATATTAATGGTGTGAAGAACGTTGTTGGAATTTTAACAAAAACTTCAAAGGTCGAGTTCGAGGATGAAATAACTTTTCGATTTATCTACTCAATTCCGAAGGAGGGAGAAGCTCGAGAAATATTTGAGGGAACTCAAGCCTACAAAATATTTGAGGGTCGGGAGTTGAGGGACGAGGACAGGTTTAAAGTTATTGTAGGATATAATTATGCCTTCGGTAATATATTTGATAAACCGGTCAAGTTGAGGGATAAACTACTCATTCAAGGCCAGGAATTTGAAGTTGTTGGAATTCTTAACAAAATTGGAAATCCTTTTGATGATGGGTCTGTTATAATTAATGAAGATATTATGCGTGACCTTTATAACCTAGAGGATGAAGTTTCTGGGATATTCGTTCAGGTTGATGAAGGTGCTAGTGTTAATAATGTTGTTGAAGACATAGAAAAAGACCTGAGAAAATTTAGAAATGAGGAAGAAGGTAAAGAAACCTTTGAAGTACAAACTTCAGAGCAAATTTTAGGGATAGTATCAAATATTTTTGCCATTGTAACCACAGTACTAGTGGGAATTGCAGCTATCTCTTTAGTTGTTGGAGGAATAGGAATTGCTAACACAATGTATACCTCAGTTCTTGAGCGAACTCGAGAGATTGGAATTATGAAAGCTGTTGGAGCAAAAAATTCTGACATACTTCTTATTTTCTTATTTGAGAGCGGACTTCTCGGCTTAGTTGGAGGGGTTATAGGAATTGCGCTCGGAATAGGAATTGCAGAAGGTGTCGAGTACATTGGAGCACAAACTATTGGCACCCCTTTGATTAGAGCATCTTTTAGCTTACCTCTAATTTTGGGAGCACTCTTGTTTTCATTTGTAGTGGGAGTTATTTCTGGATTATTTCCTGCAAGGCAGGCAGCTTCGCTCAAGCCAGTTGAGGCCTTGAGGTATGGGTGACTCCTATTTTTTAGTAAAGACAATTAATGAAGGTCACGACGATCAGCAAAATATTCGCTCTCCTTAGTATTCATTTGCCTTACATCAAATCCTCCTTCGTGGAGTTTCGTAATTAATTCAGAATCTTCCAAAAAATTATCTTCTACTATTGTGGCTATCTCATTTCTGCCAATTATAACTACTAAAATTTTAGGATTGTACCCTTCATTTCCTAAAACATTTCTGACACAATCAGCGTACAAAAAATTCCCTGTTGAATTTGAAAATTCATCTGCTTTTTTTTATCCGTAACTGTAAACATTACATATGCCATTTGAATATAAATCTAATAAAAATATAAATCTTTCTATAAAACTTCAAGCAAAAATGGCCCCGAGGGGATTCGAACCCCCACCGCCAGCTTGCTTCCTTTTGTTCAATCTCTTTGGTTAAGCTTTCTTCCTAAGAAAGGTCATTAGAAGGCTGGTGCCCTATCCATTAGGCTACGGGGCCTTTATTGCACAAAGAGAATGAGTTTTAAATATTTTTTATTTCTTCCAAATATCTTTCATGCAGTATGCAAGTAAAGTGAAAAGTATTGTGGCATCTCCCTTTACGCTGGTAAATGCAGCATTTTCCTTCACTTTACCCCAACTCATTGCCTCTTCAGGAGGCGCCCCGCTCAGAGAGCCGGATTCAGGAGAAGCAGTTGTAATGTATATTGCAAAATCTAATCCTCCTTTAAGGGAATTGAAAAGAATTGCATGGTGCTTTGGAACACCTCCTCCTAGAATTATTGCCGCAGTTTTCTTATCTTCTCCATTTTCTTGCTTTTCCGTTGTAATCTCATAAATCTTTTTTGTATCAGCCACAACATCTATCCCAAAGTCTTTATGCTTTTCTTTAGCCATCATTAATGCAACGCCGAAACTTCCATCAGTAATTGCAGGACAAAAGATTGGAATTTTGTTTTTCGTTGCCCAATGTAAAATTGATATATCATCTTTTATTTCCTTCCCAAGTTCGAAGAAAAGTTCAGAAGGACTTATTTGCTTTCCTTCTTTTTTCTGCTTTTCATAAATCTTCTCGAGAAATTTTTCCATAAATTTCTCGAATGCCTCGTAACGTTCATTTGGGACAAGGATATTATAAATCCTGTTTAAACCTCGGTCACGTAATTCAGCATCATTAACTTTAGAATGGCCTGCATAAAAATCTCCAAATGATTTCATTAAATCTTCTTCAACACTACCTACTGTAGTTATTAACACATTAACAATTTTTTCTTTGCAAAGCCATGCAAAAATCTCTCGAAGTCCTGAGCTTGTCATGTTCGACGTAAAGGTCAGAAAGAGAAATGCATTATCTTCTTTTATTTTTCTTAAAATTTCGATAGCATTTCCTAAATGAGTGGCCTGAAAGCCTACTTTTTGCATACTCTCCACTAGATCGGAGATACTAATATCGTTATCAAAATTAGGTCCAACTATTTTTTCCATTCCCCTATACCCTATAGCCTCTCAAATAAATTATTCCTTATGATCCTGAAATTAAAATGTTTTCGTAAGTAAGAAATAACTTTTTCCTGATCAAACTCTTTGACTGAAAAAACATCCAGCGAGAACTTGTTAGAATCTGTAAAGGTATGAAAGACGATATTAGAAGTTTCAATAACTACGACTCCTGTAAGTCCAGGGTTGTGCGCAGCTCCCTTCACTACGAGTGGTTTTGTTAGCTTACTCATACCAACAAGTTCTGGTAGATCATTCAGGACTTTGTGCATTAGTCTCTCGTCCTTTAATTTTTCCCTCTCAGAACATTCTGCGTCCAAAATGAAATGAATTCCATTTACCATTCTCTCGTAGGGCAAAAAGGCTTTTAAATTTTTCTAGAAAAATTTATTAACTTAGTTTTTATTGGTTAAGTATGGAATACTCATCTCTAGATGATACTGTAGAATACTCGAGCGAGCATAGTTATGAATCTAACTCTAGCTCCGGTTATCCTGGAGTTGGATACCAA
>CAYIBB010000041.1:0-4763 GCA_964361585.1 Candidatus Woesearchaeota archaeon
AACCGATGCACTCATACAGCTCTTGAGAGAAGGAAGACAACCAGGAATTTCCCTAGTGCTTGCTACTCAACAGCCAGGTGAAATTCACAGAGATGTTATTACGCAAGCGGATATTGTAATCTCGCATAGAGTTACAGCAAAGCCTGATATTGAGGCTCTTAATAAGATGATGCAATCTTACTTACTTGAAGATATTAATGCATACTTGAATCAGCTACCCAATCTTAAGGGAAGTGCAATTATTCTTGATGACAATAGTGAGAGAATATATCCTTGCAGAATAAGGCCTAAGCTAACATGGCATGGAGGAGAAGCTCCAACTGCTGTCAGAATTAGGAGAAGGATTTGATTATTTGATATATTTTTCTATGAGACCGTAAGCTTCTCGAGAGTCCATATATTCAGGACGCCACAATACAAGCTCGCAATCTGTACAGTAGAAAGGATTGTTATGTAAATCTTCATAATCCTTGTCACATCTTACACATTTCTTAAGATCTTTGGAGTCCTCAATATGTGAATTTTTTACCTCATCTACCTCACTCTTAACAATTGTCTCAAGCCCAGCCATTTTTTTCTTACTTTAAGATGTAGAGAAAAATTTAAATATTTCTATTCCCCACTAAAAGCATAGTTAAAAGGGGTAGTAAAAATGGCAAGACGAAGAAGAAAGGCAGCAGCTAAGATGTAATCTTTCTGGATCTAAGATTCAGTAAAGGACAAAATCTGCTCTGACGCGATATTTGTGAGGAGCGATTTCACCTATCTTTTTGAGGGAGAAGGATTTTATTTTTCTTCCTTCCCTCTTTGCTTCTTTTTCAATCTTCTTTCTAGTTAAGGGGATTTCATTTTCCTTTACAAAGTCATGAAAATTCATCTTGCATCCTTTCCTCGCCAGCATGAAGGCCTCTACTAAGAAAAGGTCTTTGAGTTGAGGGCGCGGCATTACAATCCTGTCAAACTTTTCCTTCTTTCTTGCAAATTGCTTTGCAACCCTCTTCACATCTCCCTGCATCAACTTTACATTAGAAACCTTGTTAATCTTAAGATTCTCGAGTGCATACTTTACAGCTGTCCTATTAATTTCTATGGCCACAATATTGCTGGCCTTGGAATGCTTTGCAATACATAACGCGTAAGGCAGAACGCCGGCAAACATTACCAACACTCTTTCTCCCTTTCGGACTTGCCCTGCGATCTCAAGCCTATCAGATGCAAGTCTTGGAGAAAAGTACACTTTTGAGAGGTTAAGCTTTATAGAGTAACCATTTTCCTTATGCACTGTCTCAAGAGTTTTCTTGCCCACTATTACTCTGTATGATGCTTTCCTAAGTCTACCTTTGAATTTTTCGTTCTTTACTGCAACAGTCTCAATATTCTTCAACTTTATGATTTTCGAGGCAAGTTTTTTTGCTTCACTCAGCTGCGATGATAATGGCAGATTTATTACTGCAATTTTTCCTATTATGTCAAAGCCTCTGATCATTCCCTCTATGCGTAAGTTGATTTAATAAAACTTACCGTAATTGCAAAGAAAGATTTTTAAGTTTGTTTTAGTTGCCTTATATAACAAAAAGAGGAAAATGGAAAGGAAGCATTCTATTCTGAGTATTCTAGCAATATCTATAATTCTTGCAGTTCCTCTTGTAAGTGCGCAAGTCTTTGATCAAGCATCTGAAGTGCTAAGGCAATTAGCAGGCTCTGATTATTTCCTCTTCATTACACTTTTTGCAGCATTCCTCGGTCTTTCTTTTGGAAGCCTTAGCAAAATTTTTGAGAGAGCTCCAGCGATTTTAATTTCATTGGCAATCTCATTTTTATTGGCGGCTGCTGCGGTAATGACTGGAACTATAACTCTGAAAACTTTTGCTCCTTGGACCCCTATCTTACTTTTAATTCTACTTTTAGAAATCATCCTTCTTGCATTCTTAAAGAAGGAACAGACTACTAGCTTCGCAGTTGCATCTCCAATTGTAGTTGCACTAGCAATTCTTGTCCCCGGCATGTTGTCTGATAGAGTAAAAGCAGTATGGGGTCCATATCTATTCTACATCGTAGTATTCGGAGTAATTTTTGGATTTATTAATTTGCTTTATGTGCTTTCATTACTCACAAGATCTCGAGCTGGAACCATTGGCTTTCCTGGAGGTCCTGGAGCTCCACGAGGGGAAAGTGGATTCCGTCCTGCATTGCCTCATTTTCTTAGCCCTTGGGCTTGGAGTCCTCGTAATTGGTTTGGAGGACGCGGGGGAGGGGGAGGCTCTGGAGGAGAGGGAGGAAGCGGAGCAGGCCAGCCTCTTCAGGTAGCAATTAGAAACCCAAGAGATGGAGATCAATTTGGATTAGATGATCCAATTGCATTCAATGCATTAATCACTGGAGGAGTTTTAGGAAGGATGCGTAGAAGAAACTATCAGAGTGCAATTACAATAGATGGAACTACTGTAGGATATTTTGGAGGAACTGCGAGACTAGGAACTCCTCGAGGACTAGGCCTAAATCCAGGAGTTCACCCAATTTCAATTGATGTTACAGATGCTGCAGGGAATACTGCAAGTGACCTAGTACGAATTGAGGTTACAAGAGGAAGACCTAGAAGAAGAGGGCCTCGCATTATAATAAATAATCCCCCGCCAGGGCCACCAATTGCAAGAATTGCAAGAAATGCTCCAATAAATATAAACATAAATATAATATAAAATGAGGAATAAAAATGCCTAATGGAGATGATGAATTTCAGAGTTATCCGCCATATGAGGTGGTAGTAATTATAGATGACATAATAAGATGGAGTCAAAGTGGAGTTGATAGAAGGGATATTGACTTGACTCTTAGAAGTGCTGAGGAGCTAGGTCTTAGAAATGGAACACATAGATTAAGAGTTTTTGTTAGAGACTCAGAGGGAAGTCAATCTACCGAAGAAGTTGAATTTGAGATAGTTCCTGTAGGGCCTCCTACGGGAGAGTTGCAGATTAATATTGCATCGCCTGCTAATCCTAGCACATTTTCTCAAAATGCTCAAATTCCTTTCATTGCAAGAGTTGGAAATGCCACACTTCCATTAAGAGAAGTTACAGTAACCCTCGGAAATAGGGCAGTTTATTCACAAAGAGATATTAATAATGAAAGGATTGAATTCTTTATTCTTCCTGCCTCAAGAATAGGAATTGCTCCTGGAGAATATGAATTAAGGATTGAAGTGGAAGATTCTGAAGGAAAAAGTGGAGAAGCAGATGCAAAAGTCATTATAGAAGGTCCTGCTCCAACAGGAGAATTACAAGTTACAATAACAGGTCCTAGCGGTGATATGGGAAGTGATCAGCCAATAATTATTGCTGGTCAAATTAGTGGAGGAACTCCCCCTTACATGGTTAGTTATCTATTCAATAGGCAACCAATCCCTGGGGTAGAAAGAATTCCAAATACGGGAAGATTTGGGCATGACTTCAGGGCAACTCCAGCATCTTGGGGATTACAAGTTAATTCAAGGTATGCTATAGGAATTGAGGTTACTGATTCCGCTGGGAAGAGGAAGAAAGCAGAAACGCAAATAAGAATTACTGGAAGGGAAGAAGAAAGAAAAGCCCTTCCAAGCGGTGAAGAGGCTAGAAAAATGGTGGCAAATTTAGATAAGCTCAGAGAGGATTTGGGCACAACTGTAAGTTCTTTAGCAGGTGTACTTCAAAAAGTTTCAGGAGACCTTAATAATTTAGCAAAAAATACTGCTAGGCAAGCTGCTGAAGTAGAGAAAATTAAAATAACAAAAGATGTAAAGAAAATTGAGGGTGAAATCAGAAGTTTAGAACAGAAAATTAGAAGTGGGAGAGGCACTGCAAGAGACGAAAGAGAATTAAGAAATCTTTATGATAGGTTCCGTAATTTAGAGATACAAGGTAAAAAATTAGGAGATATACAGAAAGAAAAATCATTAATTAGAGGTCAATTAAAAACAATAATTAATTCACAAAAGAGATTTAATGAAATTGGCGACAGAATGAGAGTATATGCAAGAGCTCTCTCAAGAGGAGATCTAAACCTGAATAATATGAATAATAGAATTCTAAAAGATTTAGCAATAATCTCTGCAAGTTTAACTGATGTGCAAAGACTTAGGGTTAAAACAAACGATTTATCAACTACAGTTAGAACAACCTATAATTACTGTAATAAGCTATCTAAAGATCTTACAAATATAGGTAAACACTTTGGTATGGATTTAGGAGAAATTTCAATAGTGAATCTTAATCGAAGGCTAGATAGACAACACTAGAACCACTTCTCAAGTCCAGACTGCGAAGCTTCAGCTCTTGCCTTCTGTAACCTTTCCAGTGCGTTATTAACCCGCTCCTCGGAAAAGTCATGCTCCCCGCACAAGATTTTTTTTACTTTATCGTTGTTTACTTCAGAGAACTTAATTCTGTATTTATCTGTTACTGGAATTTTCTTGAAAAGTTCCAGGATCTCGAAGGGATCAAAGTTTATTTCTTCCTTTGCTATTTTTTCTGCATTTTCAAAAATCTTCTCTGCAGTCTTGTATTGCTTTATCAAATCAATAGCCTTCTTTGGCCCTATCCCAACATAACCTCTAGGATTATAGTCTGTTCCAATCAGAACTCCAAGAATGATGAGCTGTTCCTGAGTAACTGAAAGTTCCTTCAGGACTTCTGAAAGAATAATCATTTCAGGACTTACTTCAGCCTCTGCCCCAGATGCAAGTTTCCTTCTTCTTGCAAGAGTTAGATTTTGAATTAGCCTGGGAGATG
>CAYIBB010000042.1:0-1699 GCA_964361585.1 Candidatus Woesearchaeota archaeon
CTGCTCTTAGCCAGCAAGTTGGGCCTCTTGGCATTAATTTAGGAAAGCTAATTGCTGATGTCAACAAGGCTAGCGATAAATTTCGAGGAATGAAAGTTCCAGTCGAAGTAATTGTAAATCCCGAAACTAGGGATTTTAAAATTAATGTTAAAACACCCCCCACTTCTGAACTCATTAAGAAGGAACTTGCACTTCAAAAAGGAAGCGGAGATGCTAAACTTAAGGTGGGAAATCTTGCTATTGAACAGGCAATAAAAATTGCTAAGGTAAAGAAAGAGAATATGTATGTTAGCAGCTTTAAGGCCTGTCTTAAAAGTGTTATAGGAACTTGTTCTTCTCTCGGCGTGCTCGTTGAGGGGAAGGAACCTAAAGAATTAATTAAGGAAGTTGATTCCGGCATGCATTCTGAAGTAATTGAGAGGCAAATTACTGAAGTTAGCACAGAAAAGAAAAAGAGACTTGCGGAACAGCTTAAAGTTGTGCAGGAAAGAGTTGCTAAGAAGTTGGCTGAAGAGAAAGCTGCAGCTGAAGCTGAGAAGGCTAAGAAAGTAGAGAAAGCTGAGGAAGTTAAGGAAGGAGAAGAAGTTGCTGAGGAGAAGAAAGTTGAGAAGGGAGAAAAGACAAAGATGACTGAAGTGAAGAAAGAAAAGGAAACCAAGGAAGAAAAGCCTAAGGAAGAAAAAAAGAAAAAGTAATAAAGTAAGTAGCAAATATTTAAAAGTTAAATTTCTTAATCTTTACATGGGGCTGTAGTGTAGCTTGGTTATCATCCGAGCCTAAAAACCTTCCTTAAGAAAAGGGAAAATGCTCAATGGGATAACCAACAAGAAAGCTCGAGACCTGGGTTCAAAGAACCTTTTTAAAAAGCTAAAGGAAGACATAAAGGATTAGAAAGTCCCAGCAGCCCCATATAAACTTTCTTAGGAAGAAAGTTTAATCAAAGGATATCAAATAAAAATAACAAAAATATTTAAAGATAAAATGCCAACAGGTAGTTTTGGACCAAGGTATGGAAGAACAATAAGAAAAAGGCATTCCAAAATCGAAGTACTGCAGAGAGTAAAACATAAGTGCCCTTATTGCAACCGTTTCGCAATAAAGCGCATCGCAACAGGCATATACCTTTGCAAGAAGTGTAAAGCAAAATTTACTGGAAGAGCTTATTTTCCTTAATTAGTTAAGAAAATTTCAGCAAAATAAAATCAAAATAATAAGGAAAGAGAATGGCAACATACAAATGCTTCAGTTGTGGGAAAAAAATATCCCATAAGGCACTAGCAAAGAGAATTAGCTGTCCTTATTGTAATGGCAAAGTATTTTTTAAGACTCGGGAGACTATAAATAAAGTTAAGGCAGTGTAAGTTTGTGTTCTAATACAGATAAAGATGGAAAAGGAAATTCAGGAAAAAGTTAAGGAGTTACAGGTTTTTGAGCAGAATCTACAGAACTTGTTAATGCAAAAACAGGCATTCCAGCTTGAGCTCAATGAAACAAATTCTGCTCTGGAAGAACTTGAAGGGAGTAAAGATGAGGTGTACAAAATTGTGGGAAATGTTATGATAAAGAGCAAGAAGGAAATACTTGTTAAAGAGCTTAAGGAAAGGCTTGGCATCCTAGATCTAAGAGTTAGGAATATTGAAAAGCAAGAACAGCTAATTAGGAAAAAGGCAGAGAGCATTAGAGAAAGTGTAATGAAAAA
>CAYIBB010000042.1:1799-4731 GCA_964361585.1 Candidatus Woesearchaeota archaeon
TTTACGTTGCCTTCGCTCTTTTTAGTAATATTGTGGCAGCAAAGATAGCTCAATTCAACCTAGGTTTTGGAAACTTCTTTGCCCCTGCTGCAGTCATTGTTTTCTCTGTAACTTTCTTGATTACAGATATTGTAAATGAGAAGTTTGGAAGGAAGGAAACGCAGAGAATGATCTTCATAGCCTTCCTCTCACAAGTAGCAATAACATTCTTTACATGGCTAGTACTCTCCCTAGAACCAGCTCCTTTCTGGCAGAATCAATCTGCCTTTGAGGTAATCTTTGGCCAAGTTCCAAGAATTATTGCCGCATCTTGGGTAGCATCCCTAATTAGCGAGAACTTGGACGCCTATATTTTCGACTGGTTCAAGAGACTCACTAAAGGAAAGCATCTGTGGGCAAGAAATATCCTAAGTTCCTTGCCTGCCATGGCCCTAGATTCAGTTCTGTTTGTTACAATAGCTTTCTACGGCATTCAACCAATAGGCCCACTTATTTTGGGGGTGTTAGTCATTAAATGGCTAGTCGGAATTGTGAATATTCCGTTTATGTACCTAAATAGATGGATAATGTATAGAAAATGATTTTTCACACAATATACAAAAAATAATAGAAATATTTATATAGTTAATCCATATTAAAATTAATTACAAAAATGGGGTTTATAGATAGAATTAAGGATAATTTTGGCAGGGCTTTTACACCAAAGACTTCTGAAGAATCTGAAGAGTATGTAGAGGTAGATACAGGGAGAGGAGTAGATAAGGCTAAGATTATGGTAAAACCTTTTGTAATGCGCGATTTCGAGGATGTTAAGACAATTCTAGAAACTCTGAGAACAGGATACACAATAGCCCTTATAGATGTAAAATATCTTAAGGATAAGGACATGGTAGAGCTTAAGAGGGCTATAAGCAAGATAAAGAAGACATGTGATGCCATTGAGGGAGACATTGCAGGCTTTGACAATTTAATTATAGTGACTCCAGCATTTGCAAAAATCTACAGGGGAGAAAAAGAAATGCCTGTAGTACAAGAAAAGGCTTAATTGTTCTGATTTCCTGGCTTTTTGACTTATTCTGAAAAATTTATATAGTTAATTATTCCTGTACTTGGATTCTACATATTTAAAATGAAGATTATGTTTGTTGAGGCAAGGCTGAATAAGGAAATTCCTCTTGAAAGACTAGGGGAGATTAAGGAACAGAAAATAGGGCTTTTGGCTACAATTCAACATATAGGTCAGCTTGATAGGATTAAGGAAAATCTTGAGCAGAAAGGCAAGGAAGTTTACACGGCAAGGGGTAAACTTACCCAGTATGAAGGTCAAAT
Source organism: Candidatus Woesearchaeota archaeon (assembly GCA_964361585.1). GTDB lineage: Archaea > Nanobdellota > Nanobdellia > Pacearchaeales > UBA12030 > CAYIBB01. The sequence goes on from CAYIBB010000042.1 coordinate 3,129, forward strand.
TTTAGGATGTGATTCAAGCGCAGCAATGAATATAGCTGGCAAGGTTGATGCCTTTCTTTATGTTGGGACGGGAGACTTCCATCCTCTGCATGTTGCACTCAAGTTAAAAAAAACTCTTTATTTACTAAGTCCTGAAGGTGAAATCGAAAAGATAAGCGAGGAAAAACTTGAGAGGATTTATGGAAGGAAAAAAGCTGCATTAGCAAAATTCTATACCGAGGATAAGGTGGGAATTATAGTATCAACAAAACCAGGTCAAGAGAATTTGAGGCAGGCTCTAGTGCTTAAAAAAATGCTCGAAAAGAAAGGGAAAGAAGCCTTTATTTTTGCCTGTGATCTGCTTAAGTTGGATGAGCTAGAGAATTTCGACTGCAAGGCTTGGATAAATACAGCTTGTATAGGTCTTCAGCTTGAGGAGAATTTTCTGACAACTGCTGATCTCGTGGATTATTTTAGGGGTTGAGGTTGGCTCGAGGGGCTAAAATGAAATGGAATGAATATTTTTCTGGAATTAGTGTAAGTAGAATTAAAAGAAAGGATCTTAAGAATCCCCGTAACGAGAACCCTTTCATCTCTTGGGAAGCTATAGTGAGGGGAATTGCAGATCTCCAGCCTGATGAGTATCTTAGGATATATGGAGAAATTCCGCTTCTTCCAACAAATCCTAATCCTACAAAAAATGGAGAGTACTTTCCATATATTCCTAATACCTTTATGAAATTGCACGAGACTATAGATATTGGCACCTTCTCTGAGGAAGAGTTAAGGCAAGGAAGAGTAACACCTGTAAGACTTCTTGAGAATGCACTTCGGCAGTATACTTCACTTAAGGAAGAAGATCCTGAAAAACTCAGCAGAAGAGGCATAAGCTGGATATGGCAAGGAGATGGAATGAGAAGATTTTATCGCCTAACTGATGTAGTTTATGCTACTTTCAGATTAGCGGCATGTATTGAGCTTGGCTACGACCATAAGTTTAAGGAAAGAAGTAGTGAAGGTGAAAAGGGTGGGAGGAATAGAGTTTATGATGGCAGAGTTGTAAGCAAAACAGCTAGATTTAATCAAGCCACAAGGAGATTTGGAGGTAAAAAGCCCTACTACCACGTGAACGTGTTCAGGCCAGACATTGAAAAAAAATCTGCGAGTTGGGTAGCATTAGATAAAAGATCTGATGTGCTTTATGGAACATATTCTGAACAACACAAAGGACGAATATTAAAGGAAAGAACATTCGAAGATCATGATATTGAAACTTTCTGGCTTTCGCAGATTCTTGAAAAATTTGGAAAGCTCACACTAGAAGAAGGTGGAAGAGGGGTAAGAAAAGAATTCAATCTTGAACACATTGTAGGAGATCCATTCCTAAAGCCTGCTCCACCTCTACTAGACTTTATGTGGAAACTTAATAATAATGTGGTGCGTGAGGACTTCACTCGGAAAGGTGGTGAAAAAATTGTGAAGGAAAGAAATCTCGGCACGGGGGAAAAATTGAATCTATCAATGCTATTTATGCATTTATTCCATTCCAAGCAAAATGAAGTGGCTATTGCAAGCAACGACCCAGAGGAAATAATTAGGGCTACTGATTATGTGCGAGAAAAGT
>CAYIBB010000043.1:0-4575 GCA_964361585.1 Candidatus Woesearchaeota archaeon
AAACAAAATGACAAAACCACAAAACAACCAAGCTGAAAAGCAAGAAGTGGCAAAGTTGAGCAACATCAAGATAGAGCAGTTAAGCAGACAGCCTATCATTGAAAGCTCAATCAGCAAGAGTGAAGATGGCAAGTGGATTATCCATAAAACCATCATTACTGACATCAAGCCAGTCAGCTATTTTGAGAAAGTTCTTGCATAAATTCTTACGGGCTCCCTACGGGGAGCCCTTTTTATTTTTTAGATAAGTTTTTAATTCCCCAGAATTTATAAAAATATGGATGAACGAGAATCCGTTTGTAGGGAGTTTTTTGGTCTTTCTAAAAAAAGAATCTCTGGCCTTAGGAGTGATTTACGTAAAGAATTTTACTCTGAAGGTCTAAGGGAAATATGGACAGCATTCGACGCATTTCTTGGATGGAAATACCCAGCAGTAAGTAATAAACTAATGAGGGAAAGATTTTCAAAGGATTTTCAGTCGGTATTTAACAGTCTAAAAAAATCAGATATGTTTATTGAAAGCTTCGATATATTAGTCAAGTTATCCCCAGTTCAAGATATGGCTCCGGTGAATCCTAAACCGGATTTACCACTAACGTCAGCTAGCGATCTTATCGAAATCTTAAATTATTCCTATAGAATTCGTAGCAATTTAGACCATGGAGGAAAAGACCTCTTTGGAAACTCTGCTTCTGCAGAAAGGAACAGGCAATTAGTTGAACATGCATTTAAAGTAACTTATGAAACCCTGGAGAAGACACTATCTCATAATCAATTAATCTAAATCTCGCGCCTCACTTTGTCAATCTTTTTTCGTTCGTAAACTCACCGCAAAAATCTTGCCAAAGTGCTTTCCATGGAGCCTCTTTTTCTCCATCGAAAGACGGCGCTCGAAAATCCTTGCAAATTCGCTTCATCTTTTGCTACTACTTTCGCTCAGATTCACGAAATTGCTTCTGATTTAGATAGTCTCTATTAAGAAAGGAAAAAGAGATGAACAAATCATTTTTATGCAGAGTTAATAATGATTCTCCAAGAGATAAAAATATACGAAACCAAAATAACAATCTTTATAAACATAGTTTTCGGTGATTTTATAGTAATTCGAGTAAACCAAAATGGATTCAGATGCACACAACCAAACTCCTGTCCGTTCGGGATTAACACGCATTATTAGTAAATATATAGGGTATGCAAGAACCGAAGCACAAACTCCGGAGAAGTTAGGTGAGATTATTTCCGATGTTCGAGATCTTTATGGTGTTGCTCTTCAAGTTCAAGATACGGAAAGCATAAGATACATTACGGGTTTCATGGAGGGAATTGTAACTACACTAACCGCTACAGGACAACGAACTGATGCAGTAAAAGACTGGGGAAATCTTATGACTATTCCCAAACTCCCCCCCCCAAATTCGCATTCTTCTAAAGAAACAAAAAAAGAGCGGGGCTATGACGATTCTCGATCTCAACATCATTCACTAACCCCTTCTAAAGAACGAATTCCATTTGATAGAATTCAAGCTCAATCTCCAAAAAATGGAGGAGAATCTCATAATTTTTTACTGAAAGATGCACGATTTAGAGATCTTCCTTTAGAAGAATTAAATGAAGATGAATTACCTTTCAACCACCCCTTTTATATTCGAGGTTCGGATTTACATAAAGTCACTGGGGTAACCAGTTATCAAACAATCCTGAGAAGAGTAACAAAATTAGGTATTGAAACAAGAGAATCTGATTCTGATGGTAATACATGGTATAAGATTGAGAGAAAAGAAATCTATGAACAATTAAAACTTGATGGAAGAGTTACTCGCCATCTTAAAAGTCTTGAAACAATGATTTCTTCTGATAAAAGTGAGAGAAAAGTATCAAGAACGAGAGAGAAGAATGGGGGTATTTGGATAAAAGATGCAAATTTTGAAGATGTCCAGATTCAAAGTTTAGAGTCAGGAGAGTTAAGCTTATCTGAAGGCTGTTATCTACGCCCAGTACAAATTATGGAACTAACAGGCATACGTTCTAATGTTAATTATAAGTTAAATAAACTTGGTGCAAAAGTGAAGAAGGTAAGTCCAAAAGAGTCTTGGTATTTTATTGATGAGGAAGTGCATTCGAAATTGCTTAGGGATGATAGGGGAAGAAGAAATGCCTCTCAGCAAGGGAATGCTGGCCAAAACGGCAATTCGTCGCAGAGCGGGTATACAAGCGTTTATGAATTAAGTGAAGAGCTCGGAATGAATAGAATGAAATTTTTAGAGACTTTAACTAAATTAGACATTGAAACTGTTGATTTTGAAGTGGGTGGGATATCTGTTCCGCATATCACAAAATCAGATAAAAAGAAGATTCTCGAAAAAACAAGCGGAGATAAAGCGAGTTGAGAATATGCCGAGAAAAAATGTTCAGAAAGTTCTTAATGAGTTGCAATTCACAAAGTGGTATAGCCTAGAGGATCTTAAGAAAACGCCTCTCTACCACAGACATCTTGCTGATACAGGAAACGGTGTTCTTCTAAGAGAGCAGGATGGGGAGAGATATGTTTTAGGAGGATCAGTTTATGAGTTTCACAGAAAATCATCAGGGTTGCCTGTTTCTGAAAAAGATTATGTGGATGCTATGGGCTTGGCACTTGCATTAAAATCGCCTAAAGTTCTTGAGGTATTGGTAGAGAATACCGATATCGGGGTTGAGAGAGAAATCGATGGGAGAAAAATAACATTAGTTCCTGTATGGAATCTCCATTATTTTAAGAGGATACTTCCCCAAGTAGCAAGAAAAGAAAGAGCAGGTGATACTGAACAAATACTTTATGATTCTTTTTTAAGACTCGAGCCAGAAGTAGCTTCAAAAATTCCTAGAGGTGATTTTCTCCCCCATCTTATAGCGTGGCATCGATTTGATCAGATTCCTGGATTCAATGTGGGTTATACGCTTATGCAAAAACTTACATCCAAAGAAAAATTTCTTTTCTATAACTTCTTTGGTTCGCAACCCTATTATGGCAGTGAAGAACAGCATTTTGAATGTGTTCAAGATAGAAAACCTTACCAGAATACCAATCTTCAAGAATTAAGAAAGATTTTTGAAAAAGTAAAAAAATCTCTCGAGGAAAGTGTTGGCCTTAAAAAGATGTATGTTGAAAGCATGCAAGAATCTTTTGACTCTTTTGAACCTTTTATGAAGAAAAATACTACCTCTATTGATGATGCTGTAACCGAATATACTAAAACCAAAAGTACTTCTCTAAGAAATAGAATTGTAGAACACTTTTATCCTGTTTTGGAGCGAATAGGAAGAACTCTAGCGAACAAGCACCTTAGAGATCAGTCCCCTATGGATCAAGATGATGCTATTAATTTGGTTTCCATGGGATTTATGGAATCTCTAGAACACTACGACCCAGAAAGAGGAATTAAACTTACATCATTTGCCTCTCAGCGTATGCAAGGAATTTTCTTTGATGCAATAAGAGAATTAAGCTACCTTGCTCGTGGACAAGTTACAAAAGTCAGCAAAGTTACACAAGCAATCGATGATCTCTATGAAATTTCTGGAAGAGTTCCTAGTAGTATCGAAATAGCAGCACACACAGGATTTGATCATGATGAGGTAATAGAAACTCTTGCTTACGCTCACAATAACCACTTTGTTTCTATTTATGCCCCATCAACTTCGCAAGGAAACGACAGCGATGAGCTTATTTCTCCCTACACCTCTTTAGAAGCACAACAAAAAGATCCACTTAGAATTATGATTGAAAAGGAATTTGCTAATGATTTTAGGAGATCTCTTCATGGTCTTAACCAAAAAAGTAGAAAATCCTTCGAGCTCTATTTCCTTGAAGAACTGACGATGAGAGAAATTGGAGAACAACTCGACTTAAGCGAAAGTCGAGTTTGCCAACTGATTAATAGAGATAAGCCTCTTGTGAGAGGCAAGTTTAGAAAGATTTTTGAAGAATATGAAGAAAAAGAGGAAGAATTATATGAGAAGGTGGAAGAATATAAAAGTTTAGCAAGGCAGATTTCTGATTAACAAATTAATTTTAATAGTCTCAAGAGAACAGAAAAAATCTTATTGATGCTATAAATTTCAAGAATAAATTTATTAATCCTCGCCTTCAAAATCTCTCGTATCGCCCGAGCTTCTTCTTCAAAATATGTTTTACCTCTTATACTTTTCTCACTATCCAATTTCTTATAAAATTTCTTAATTTCAAAACTCATCCCTCTAAAATATTGCCCACTGCTCCAATTTAAGCTCAGTCTCTCTTCCAACTTTCACTTACTTTAGCAGGCATTTTCTTCTGTTTTTTCCTGTATTTTTATTCCCCCCTTCAACGCTTTTCTTATTTTTTTATCTTTCTATACCACAGAGTTAGCCATTTAGATTTTTCTATCAAAATACCGCTTACAGAGGTTCCGCTCGTTTCGCTGAAAAATGTAAAAGGCACTCTTCTACGCAGGCTCGGGTATGACAAAAAAATTCAACAAAAAGCTGAAAGGAGGTGAACATAAAAATGGAAAACAATAACAGTGAAAATGCCAAACAGATTGAAGTGATTCAAGC
>CAYIBB010000044.1:0-4519 GCA_964361585.1 Candidatus Woesearchaeota archaeon
TTTCTGGGCAAGGCTAATAAAAGGGAAAGAGACCTTTACAATTTGGTATTAAGCTGTCAGAAAGGATGTATAAGAAAGGTCGATACTGGAGTAAGGTGTAAGGATCTTTATTACTATGCTGTAAAACTACTAGGCAAAAGAAGCAAATTCTTTACACATAGCCTAGGCCATGGAGTTGGGAAGAAAATTCATATTAGGCCAAAGTTAGGGCCTAAATCATCTGAAGTTCTAAGGAAAGGAGATATTATCACAATTGAGCCTGGCATTTACATAAAAAGGAAGGGTAAGGAGCTTGGAATCAGAATTGAGGATACCTTGCAGGTGGGAAATAAAGTTGAGATTCTTACCAAATCACCAAAAAGGCTTATTGAGATTAAAATCTAATCCTTAAAGATAAAATTTAAATACAAAAATTCCCTTAATTAAACATGAAAGTAAAAATTTATACTACACCCTCGTGCCCCTGGTGTGCTAGGACTAAGGAATTCTTTAAAGAGCATAAAGTTAAGTATCAAGAACTTGATGTAGCTTCAAATCTAAAGGCGAGAGAAGAAATGATTAAGAAGAGTGGCCAGATGGGAGTTCCTGTAATCTCAGTTAATGGGACAGTTATAGTTGGTTTTAATGAGCCTGCTCTTCGAAGAGTTTTAAAGATTAAGTAAATATTTAAAACTCTCTATTCTAATTTTTTATGGATTCAATAACAAAAAAATTAGCAATAGTCGGCCTTGGTGCTCTTGGAAGCCGTGCTTCTTTGCTTTTGGCTGAAATCGGAATTAATAATTTTGTATTAATTGACCGTGACATTGTAGAAGAAAAGAATCTGGAAAGGCAGAAGTATGGGAAGGAAGATGTAGGAAAGGCCAAAGTAAATGCAATTTCAGAGAGGTTAACAAGGATTCGTGGAAAAATTAAAATCACAAGGCATTTCGACAATCTTGACTACACAAATGCTGGAAAGCTCTTGCAAGGCGCAGACTTAATTCTTGACTGTACAGATAACTTTGAAACTCGATTTCTGATTAATGATTTTTCTGTTAAGTATAAAGTGCCCTTCATCTATGGAGCTGCAATTGCTGACAGGGGCTTTGTGTTCAATGTAATTCCTGAAGGCGCATGCCTCAAGTGCATTCTGGGTGATGCAAGAACTAATGAAACGTGTGAGACCTCAGGGATCTTGAATGAGACTTCTGATAAGGTTGCGGAGCTTCAAGTTGAGGTGGCCATGAAAATTCTTTCTGGAAAGGACTATAACAATGAACTGAAGCACATTAACATATCAAATCAAAAATTTGAGAGATTTAAGGTACAGAAAAGTCCGAGCTGCGAAACATGTAATGGAAACTTTCAATACTTAGAAGGAAAAAAAGCAAGTAAAGTAGCAGTCTTGTGCGGGAACAGCTTCCTTATAAGGGGCAGCTTTGATTACAGGAAAGTGAGGGAGAATCTGAGCAAGATGAATACTAATGGAAATTCACAAAAGGATTTTGGAAATGCCTTCATCTTTGATAAACTCACTGTTTTTGATGATGGGAGAGCCCTTGTTAGGGCATCATCTCAGCAGGAAGCTCTAAGTTTATTTTCTCGCTATGTTGGGAATTAGAAAAAGATTTAAATATCTAAAGATACCTATAGATACCATGACTAAAGAGAATAAGGCTACAAGACAAATTAATCTGAAAGTTCCTGAAAATCTTTACAGAATAGCTAAAAGGTACTCAGAAAAACATGGGTTTAGGAATATACAAGATTTAGCTGCTGCTAGCATGAGAGAAAAAATTTTTGAAAAGAGGGAGTTTGATGAAACTTTCAGTGAGAAAGAAATAGAACTTATAGATGCTGTGATAGAAGAATCGCTTAAGAAAAAAAAAGTGATTTCTGAGGAGGAATTGCTTAAGGTCTTAAGAGGTTAATATGGCTTTTGAGATTAAAGCTTTGGAGATTTTTCTAGAACAGATTAAACGCTTGGATGAAAAATCAAAAAGAATAATTGCTGACAAGGTAAGACTGATTGAAGAGAATCCTTACAGATTCAAGAGAATTCATTCCAAACTATTTTCTAAAGTTTTTAGAGTAAGATTGAACATTCACGAAAAAGAAACAAGATTAATTTATGTGGTAATTAAACCTAACATAATTTTGGTGTGTTTGCTAGAACGAAAAGGAGACTATAAAGATTTGGAGAAATATCTACGAAAGATAAAGATGGGAGAGTTGTAAGGGCAAATCCACAAAAAGAGGCATTAAGTTTATATTCTCGCTATGTGGGGAATTGACTAATACTAAATTAGGAATTAAATCTATTCATCTTCATCTTTGCAGAAGTAAGAAACTTGTTAGTGCCTTGAATTTTAGACGCAAAATTATCAGCTTCATTTTCTTCTAAATCAAAAGAATCTTCTACAGTTGCAAATGCTGCGAGTGGTGAAAAAGATTTCAGACTTGTTAATGAAAACTTCCATAATGAAGATTTATTCTTTATATGATAGAGTTCATGTAACAATACAGCCTTCATTTCATCCTTAGTTAAAATCTCACTTAACCCTACAGAAATAAATATAGATGGATTTCTATTTGAAAATGAATATGCAATAGGCCTTAAATCATTTATGTAATACACTTTAGGAACTTTTAAATTTGACTCCTCACATGTTTTTTCTACAAAATTTTGAATGAAGCCTTCACTTATTTCTCTATGATTGCTGCTCCAGTTATAGATATATGGTAAGAAGATAATATTTAGTAAAAATAGAAACGTCAAAGTTATTGGTAGAAATAAAGCTGTAACCATTGGAGCACATTCAGAAAAGGTCATTCCACAAAACCAGAAGATTGCTGCAAAAAGAAAAGGGAAAAACAGTAAAGCTATGTGAGCATATAAGAATTTAGTTCTTTTTTTAACTTCTTTAGTCCTTTTGAATAAAAAGTAAAATACTACTGAAAGAGCAAGAGATACAATTAATATTGAAAGATTAAGACTATTGTGAAAGAGATGTAAAAAATAGTATTCCCACATTATTAGTTGGTTCATTTCTTCTTGCTCCTATTTTTTAAACTTTCGTTAAAATAGTTTATAGCCTTATTTCCAAATTTTTGGATAAAGAGATTTACAGCACTATCAACGATTTTTCTTTCATAAGCTTCTTTATTCATATTTAGTTTATATTCAAATTTAATTTTTCCACGATAGTTTTCAATATCTCTAGTTACTAAACCTTTTTGATACAGTCTATCAAGAAGAATAGATACACTACTTTTGGCAATTTTTCTCTTTTTAATAATAAGTTTATAAATTTTTTTAGTATCATAATTCTGATTTGGTTTCATAACCTTAATGATAGTCGTTTCATAAGGACTTAAGGCCCTTAGAACTTCTTTTGATAAAATCTTTGATTTCATAATTACTTATCAAGTAAGTAATATAAAAACTTTACTCTTTAATACAATTTTTTGTAATTACTATATTGGTTAATTGAGCGAAAGATTTATAAATTATGACTACAAATATTTGTAATCAATATTTGGAAACTACTATGGAAAACGAAAATAAAATCGGGAGAAAATCTGATACATTCAATATATCAAAAAATAATCTGCTGATAATAAGTGTTGTTATAATTGTCATTGCTGGATTGCTTTTTTGGAAAGTTTCTGCAAAAGGTACAGGAGCAACAGTTAATACAAATACAAAAACAGGCATAGCAGTAGGAGACCTCGCTTCAGATTTTACTCTTACAGATATGGAAAACGGCAAGCAAATTACAAGAGATTCTTTTGAAGGAAAGCCTGTTCTGATTCATTTCTTTGCAAGTTGGTGTCCTCGATGTAGTCATACAGCAAGCAATGTTGCCCCATATGATGATGCGACAGGAGGAAATGCCTTTAATGTTTTGCTAGTTTCAATAGATCCAAGAATGCCAGATTCAGACTTATTAAGATTTAAACAACAGTATGGAAGAGAAGATTGGATCGTAACAAAAATTAATGGGAAAATCGAAAATGATTATCAAGTTAGATCTCTTGACACGAAATATTTATTGGATGAGGGAGGAATAATTCGCCACACAGATGCACAGACATGGGATTATAACGAAGCTAAACAGATTATTGGGGGTGTTTTATAATGAAAAGGGTTACGCTAAAGATAACTGGGATGCATTGCTCTAGCTGTGCTCAGGGAATAGAACTGGCCTTAAAAAACAATAAAGGTGTAAAAGAGGCTGCTGTTAATTTAGCTGATAAAAAAGCTATTGTAAGTTATGAGGGAATTAGTGAAGAAGAAATTAAGAGGATAATCAAAAATAGAGGTTATGGAGCTGAAGAATGAAAGTCTTTGCTGCATGGAAAAATAAATTTCTTTATGGCTCCCTTGCCGCCATTGCTATTTTTGTAATACCAATTCTAGTTAGTTTACTCGTTCCAGGTGGAATTGAAAATTGGAAAATTATGATTGCTGCGAAGCCTGCTAATTTAATAACTGCTGTCTTACTTTCATTAACTTTTGGCAGTTTCTTTGCCT
>CAYIBB010000045.1:0-4433 GCA_964361585.1 Candidatus Woesearchaeota archaeon
ACTCCCTATTTTTACAAGGGCTGAACCTTCTGCTTTCTTTACAACTTGTTCCTCAACCACTATCCTCCTATATTCGAAAGATTTCCTTCTATCGATTCTTACTCCTTTCTCAATATACTCAAAAACCTTATCTCTATTAAGTTCTTCTATTTTCATTTTAATATTTTAATCAAGATTTTATTTTTCCTTATAGGTTTGCAGCAAGGCTTTCTTTTGGACCTCATAAATCTTGTGACAAGCATCTCGAGACATTTTGAGCGCAGTATTAAATTCCTCCTTGCTAATTTTTCCATCAAGCTGGAGAAGTGAGAACTTGTTGAAGCGAGGTAGCATTGCCACAGGTATGTCGGTTGCTGACTTTTCCCCATTCTCTGAATAATCCTCTTCTTCCTTTATGAGGTCAACGCATAACTTGTTGCCAATTTTGCCTACACTTACACTTGCAACAAGATCAAGCATAGGAACTCCCGAGTGTGCAAGGGCGAGCGAGGCTGCATTAATTCCCGCTGTTCTAGTTCCTGCATTTGCCTCCATGATCATAATAAAAACGTCCACTACGCTAGATGGGAATTTTTTTAGTTGTAGTGTCGGTATTAAGGCCTTTTCCGTAACCATAGAAATTTCCACACTTCTCCTACTCGGACCTGGACGTTTTCTTTCTGCAACTGAAAAGCTAAGCATATCATAAATACAGCGCAGTACTCCTTGCGTAGGATCTTGTCTGTGCTGAGGATACAATGTACGGGGACCGTAGACAGCAGCAATAGCTTTTGTATCCCCAAAGGCAAAATAAGCTGAGCCAGTAGCATTCTCAATTACGCCCACCTTAGCTTCCATCTTCCGGATTTCATCAAACCCTCTGCCATCAAATCTTTTTGTGTATGCCATTTTATTCTTATTTTAGTTTTTTGATTTTAAATTTTTTTGTTTTTTGATTTTCGAGATTTTTTTATTTCTTAGATATTATTTTCTAAGGCATTATGAAAATTCATGGGACTTTAACTTTATTTTTATCCAAAAAATCCTTTATCCTTTCAGTAAGTTCAGGTATATGTGAAAAAGCCTCAACTTTTTTAATTGCATCCCTCGCGAGGAGCTCTTCCTCTGGATTCTTGCCTCTGATCCAAATTATTCCATTCTGTCCGATAACAATATTGCAATTCGTTTCCTTCTTAATTAGATTGATCATACTTCCCAGCCGTCCAATGACTCGGGGCACTTTATTAGGATTTATCTCAATAACAAGTCCAGAATCAAGCTTTCTGCCTGAATCTCTCATTGTAAGTTCTGCGAAACGTGGCTTCACCATTAAGACTTTCGCAAGAACTAAATCACCATGTTTATAGTACTTTGAAAGGTCAGCATTACGAGGAATGAATTCTCGGGTGGCCTCAGCAAGACCAAGCATTCCGACATTTACTGAGTTTATATCAATAACCCAAGTTGATGTAGTTATCTCAAGTATCTTGCCGACAACCATATCATCCTTCTTAGGAATGTACACTCCTGAAAGAGGGATTACTCTGATATATCTAGAACCTTTATCAAGTAAGCCAAAGCGTATTGCAACAATATTATTGCCCTCACGCTGAGTTCCATCACCAGGAAGAAGATCCATGCTTGTAGCAATTACGTGGCCTGGAACTACAAAGATTCTTTCCTTTTTTTCCTCAATTCCATTCTCTTCTATACCTATATCTCTCACTAGAGTTTCTTTATACTCGTCCTTTTCTTGCTCTATCTGCTCTATCTTTTCTTCTCTATATTTTGTTTCTCTCACTCTTCTATGCATTTCTTTCATTTTAATCCAACTTCTCTATTTCACTTCTTTACTTTCCACAGTTCCATGGGTTAGGCTATTAAGCTTAGCAAAAATTTCTTGCTGCAATCCTGCAGGAAATTCCAATACGCAGAGAAGAGAGCCATCAGAAGCCCATTCTTCCTTCCTTGCATATTCTCTGATTACTCCATAAACTGATCCTGTGTAAGTGGATGGAACTTTGATTGCAATTCTTCTAAACTCGAGCTTTATTGGTAGTATTGGTTGTAGCTTCTTTATAATATCGTTGATTTGCTGCTCTACTGTTTTGAATTCGTCAATCTTAACTCCTGCCTCATCCAAAGCATTAGTAATTCTTTGAGGGGGATGTGGCAGATTCGTTTTCGGATCAATGCAATTTCTGCTCAAAAAATCCACAACTTGTTTAACTTTTGCATCTCTAAGTTTTTTGCGATACTCAACTGTGAGTTGTACTTCGCCTTTCCTTATAATTTGAGCCGCAATTTCTGAAACATCGATTGTTTTGAAAACTAACTTGAGATCATCCTCAGATGCGCGCATCCCTTTCTTCGCATCAGCAAAAACTTCATCTACGCCTAACACATTCATAATTTCTCCTTTTCCGTGTTTGAATTCCATTGCTCTATCCAAATCCACTAGAACTTCAAAAGTTTTATTCCCAACTTTTAGGCGAGCGATTACTTCTGTCATAATACGAGAAATTTTATTTTAATTATTATCCTAAAGTTCCGTATTCATGAGCTTTGTGAAATGTTAAATATCTATTTAATATATCTTTTGAGTTTATCTGGATCCATGCGAGCGAATTGCTTGTCTTTGCCTGATACGAAGGCACAATCAATCCTCTTCAAGTCAAAATCCTTTCCATGAGCTTTGCTGAGAATGTCAAGGCACAACTTAATTCCTTCCTCGATCGAGATATCATCTCTATATCTCTTCCTGAGCTCATCTTTTATTTTATCTTCGTTTTCTCCTATTGCTGTTGCCTTATATGCATAGTAGTTTCCAGCAACATCAGTAACATAAAGTTTTTTCTGTTCGTCTGAATTTATTCCAGTAATGATGACAGAAACACCGAATGGACGAGCTCCACCGTATTGAGTAGTCATCTGCATCAAGTCAGCAATTTCCTTAACTACACTTTCAACATCAATGGATTCATCATAAGTAACCCTATGCTGTTGCGCGATCAACTGAGCTCTATCAATGAGTACTCTGGCATCTGAAAGCATTCCTGAGCCAGTAGCTGCAATGTGCGAATCCACCTCGAAAATCTTAACACTTTCGGGCAAGGCCAACTTGTCCCATGCCCTCTTATTAGCCACAATTAGCACTCCGTCAGAACACAGCATGCCTATACTAGCAAAGCCCTTCTTGACCATCTTTTCCGCATATTCCACCTGAAGAAGCCTGCCATCAGGAGAAAACATGCTAGTAACTCTGTCATAACCCATTATTTGGTGCTGTAAAGGCATTTCCATTTTTTAGTCCTCGTTTACCAATTTATTTACTTACAGAAAAAAGATATAAAAATCTTTCTTTTTCTCTCAAGTTTATATTATTTTGTTTATTTAAATATTTTTCGCTACCTGAGCATTAACGAAAGATTTAAGAGAATTTTAAACTAAGAATAAGTATGCAAAAGAGTATAGAAAGAAGGATTAAAGGGGAAATAGGAGGGGATGATCCTCTAGCAGAGTACATGGAGAATCACGGAGGATTAACTAGCGGCCAATTAAGAATAGTAAATTCGGCCTTACATCAGAGACTAAGAAGGAGGGGGTTGCTTAAATACGTGCCTGTTGGAAGAGTGGAGAAAAGATCTAATAATATTACTCAACAAGAAGAATTTGAGCTTGAGAATAGAGTGTTGGAGCATAGAGAAAGACTTGTGTTAAGAATTATTCAAGAACTAGAGCCCAGAACTGAAGAGGGGGATATTCAGGCTACTATATTTTATTTACAGTCTAATGGGGAAATTCCGGAATTTTATGAATTCTTACCTGGATTTGTGGTGAAATTTAGCACGGAACTTAGTAGTGATATTAGATATTTAGGAAATACTCTCCATGTTATGCAGACAGATAAAATTAAACACCATACCCCATATACAGTAACAGAAAAAGGCAGAAAAGAAGCATTGCAGGGAGAAATGCACTTCTTAGAAGAATTAAAAGGTAAGGATGTATTTAGTTTGGTAAATTCTGATTATGTAAGGAGTAAAATCGAGTTTGAGGGTTAATTTTAATAAAGAAGATTATTAAAATTTCTGCCTCAATCTTTTTAGAGTCCCACTTACCCCTTTAGTCTGAATCATAACCTTTTTCCCATTAACTTCTGATATTAATATAAGTGCTGCCCTAACCTTTGTGACATATTTTCTGTCAGTTACAAGAACTAGTGAAAATTTCTTGCCTGACTTCCTCGAGCTAATGATAGAAATTCCTGCTCTGGCAAATTCCAGCAGTCCAAGGAAAGACCTACATGAATCTAAAATTTCTTGCCTTACATCATTCTCAGATATTTCTTCTTCACTTACTATCTCGACTGAAAGATAGTGCTTTTTCTCGCGAAGCGTTGAGGGTAGCATACAAAGTGAGGAATTTTTGACTTAAAAAATATTCACTTTTAG
>CAYIBB010000046.1:0-4301 GCA_964361585.1 Candidatus Woesearchaeota archaeon
TTTTTAATAAGCTTTCCAGTTGTTGTACTACCTAATTCAAGCAGCGCAAAATAAATTTTAATCTCTCCTTTTGTTAAGCCTATCCGTTGTAGTGCTTGTTCTACCATGTTTGTTAATCTTTAATACACTTTATAAATTTTCCTAATTTTAACGTATATAGGGGGGAGTAATATTTATATCATCTAACTACCTAACTTGAAAGGGGTAGATTATGATGGATAGGAAAATAAAAATTATTGGGAATGCACACTGGTCTGTTAGGGGTAGCCTGGAAAGTGATGTAAGGTTATGGAATTGGGGAATAGCAATAAATGGAGAATTTGTTGTAAAAGATACTTACTTACAACAGGGAACTCCTATTGCGAGAGAGTTCTATAATGAGATTAAGCAATACCTCCCTCCTGTTAAGTTATTTGAGGAGGATATCATATTTCACGAAGCAAGACCATATGTTCCTCTTCACCATGAGAAATATAATATGACTTTTGATGGAGGAGTCCCAGGGGGAACATGGACATTTCAAATACTATTAGAAGAAACTAAAAATCCAGAAGAAGTAATGAAGATTCTAACTAAATACTTTCCAGATGCATTTAGGGAGAGTTCGAAGGGATATTTAATACCATTTAGATTTAGGAAAATAGAAATAGGTGGCCCTGATGGATACAATTCGAAGGGTCCAGTTTTGTACGTACCAAATAAAGGGGCCATTTTATATACATCTAGTATTGCAGGAGATGACGAACATTCTGGTATTGTTACTATCGGAGTGGCTGGCTTTGAGGATGGAATATTATTAAGTCAAATAAGAGAAGGTTTAGAAGGGAAACATGCAAGAACAGGGGATGCTTACGACCTATCTCAAGAAGTAAGAGAAGTAGACGTACCTGAGGAAGTATTCAGAGGAATTGCTAATAAGGCAAGAACCTCTTACAGAGCATTGGATAGTTTTAAAAGAGATGCAATGAGGCTCATACTTGATTTGGAGCACCGCATCGCACAAAAAAATCCAGTAGAATGTTAATAACAGAAACTAGTCAACTATTGTTAGATTTAGTGAGGAGACCGTTACAATAAATAAGAATTTATAGAATTATTTCTTAACCTTCAAGGCCCTCTCTGCAAGGGATTTCATATCCATATCCACCTTCCCAATCAAAATCTTCTCAAATATCTCAAGATAAATCTCTTAATTTTTTAACTAGTTCTTCAAAGACTCTCCTTTTTTTCTCTTTTGATAAGGAAAATAATGTTTTTTCAATCATCATTTTAGAAATAGTGAAGATATAATCTAATTTTATTATACTATCCTTTACTGCTTCCTCTTTTTTTGTTATTGGTATACCCTTCATTTCTAAATTACTAGTTATTCCTGCCACAACCACATTATCAAGTTCTTCGAACAATACTAAAGCAGGCCTTTTTTTAATCTCAAAAGTATCTGTAAACTGAACTTTGGCTAAAACTACCTCTCCCGCTTTAGACATTTTCCCAAACTTCGTCTTTTTTATTATCCCACAATTCCCTCATCTTAGCTTGTTGTATTTTATGAAGAAATTCATCATACTGATTTACTCTCTTTGCACTTTTAAATACCTCAGTCATTTGTTTAATTAATTCATTATACGTCTGTCTAGGATATTCCTTTACTTCTTTCAATAAATTAACAAGAGATTTATCAAGTTGTATTGTTGTATTACCCATTATATACCATCTATAGTCTATATATAATAGATTATATATAAACTTTTCTATTTCTAGCTCTGGTAAATTTTAAGGTCATAAATATTCAACAACTTTACATTCTAGAGCACAATATTTATGATAGTATTAATTGCCTTTATTTCTTAACCTTCAAAGCCCTCTCAGCAAGAGGCTTGACATCCATATCTTCCTTGTTTTCTTTACCTTTGTCTGTCTTTTTTCCCTTGACTTTCCTTTCCCCTAATTCTACAGGTAGCACAAACTCGCCCACATTTACATACTCATAAGCATGGTAAGCAGCTGCAACTCCTTCTCCTACTCCTGTTATAGCCTGCTTAAATTCAGTGTCAACTACATCCCCTGCCGCAAAAACTCCCTTTACATTAGTTTCAGCATTTCTGTTTATTACAACTTCTCCCTTGGCATTAATCTTCACACCAAGAGGTATTGCAAGGTCACTTAGAGGAATATGTCCTATGTCGATAAATAAGGCACCGAGTTTGAATTCATTCTTTCCCTTGTAAGGCTTATCCAGAATTACACTTTTCATGAATTGCTGTCCCTTAATCTCCCTCACATTTGTACTATTTATAATTTCAAGTTTCCCTTTTTTTATCTTTTCCTCAGCTCTTTTCATATTTATTGGTTCTGGATGTACCTTATCCCCCCTGTAAATAATATAAGTTTTTTTTCCATATTCTGTCAATAGCAAGGCTTCCTTGACCGCACTGTCAGAGCCTCCAACTACTCCTATTACCTTACCCTTGTAAAGAATTCCATCACAAAGAGCACAGTAATGCACACCTTTATTTTCATATTCTTTCTCGCCTGGGACATTCAATCGCTTTACTTTAGTTCCTGTTGTGAAAATTACAGTCTTTGTAAGAAATACTTTGTCTTTTGTATGCACTTTGTAATGCACTTTCTTTCCCTTCTCATGCTTTTCAACTTTCTCGACTCGAGCATTCAGAATGTCAATATCATAGTCTCTAGCATGATCATAAACACGAGAAGCGAGTTGAGGGCCTGTAAGTGAAATGAATCCAGGATAATTTTCAACTACATGTGTAAGAACTATAGTACCTCCAATGATTTCCCCTATGACAAGAGTCTTGAGACCAAGCCTGCCGCAATACATTGCAGTTCCAAATGCTACTATACCGCCGCCAATTACTACAGTATCATAAAAAATTTTAGGATTAGGAGTATAATCGTAATTCTGGCGAGGTTTCAGGACTATGCCTTCTTCTGATACCCCTCCTTTTTTAGATTTCTTTGCCATTAAGGAATTAGAAAAATTTTACTTATAAATTTTTGTTTTAATGGTTTAAATAAATATAAAGAATAAAGATAAAATTTAAATAAATTCTAAATCTCCATTAATAATGAAAGGCACTGTAACTTGCCCTAAATGTAGAGGTAAACAGAAAATGGAAATTCCCACAAAAGCATGTATCCCCTTCTACACTTGCAATTCATGCGGGAAATTGATAGAAGCAAGAAATAATTGCTGCATTTTCTGTGATTTTGGTGACAGAAAGTGCCCTGTTTCTAAGTTGCATAAGTAAAGCGATTCTTACCTTGGTTTGACAAAGGATAAATTTATATACTTCTCTATACTTTTATATAATGTCTGAAATTAGGGTTGACATTAAATTTACACAAAAACCACTTAGAGGATGGATAGAAACTAAAAAAAGAGTTGAGCATGTTTTTGATAGGATGAAATTAAGAGGAATAGGTGTAGAACAAATAAGAGAAGCTGTACAAAGAGGAGCAAAGGTATTAAAAAATGATGGTAGTATTGTAGCAGACTATAGGTATTTTAAAGTGGTTTATAGGGAGTTCCGATTAAAGGATATAAGGAAGATTTATCCTATAACTGTAATTGTATAAAATGGTAGGAGAAAGTTACCCTTGTCCTTGTGGTGGAAGGGTCAAATGGCAAAAGAAGAATGTTGTAATAGATAGTGTAGAATGTGGAACATTATGGATAGAAAAATGCCCTAAGTGTGGTTCAGAATATTTTCCAGAGGAGTCTATAAATATAGTAGAGCAAAAATTAAAAGAAGCTGGTTTGTGGGGGGTTCAGAGAAAGGAGGTAAGTTTTTGGAAGAGTGGAGATTCTGTTGTTATGCGAATACCTGTAAAAGTTGCGAGAATGTTAAATCTGAAGACTAACCAAAAAGCAAGTCTCTATCCTGAAGGAAAAAATAAATTAGTTATAGAGATTTGATGTTAAACAGATCTATGATTTTAGTGATTCTTCGCCCTGTTTCTAGGTTGCATAAGTGAATTGACAAATAGATTTTAATTATAAGGAAATTGAAATAATTAACAAACAGCGAGTGACGAACACTATTATAATCCGTGACTACTATAAAGAAATAACTATCGAAAGATTTATAAATACTAAATAATGTAATAAATTATGGAAACAAAAACTAAACTTCCTAAATTTCAAGGAAGACCTTTAATTGAACTTCCAGAGTCAATCCCAATTGCAAATTTCCTAGTAGGAGACTTCGGAAGCGCAGTATTAGACGAATACCAAGGCAGAGCAAAAGCAGACTACAACTCAGCCAAAGCTCTAAATG
>CAYIBB010000047.1:0-4180 GCA_964361585.1 Candidatus Woesearchaeota archaeon
ATGTGGATAAGAATAAATTTTATGGAGCTAAGCATGGTGCTTTAGCAATATTGAAGAATTCACATGAACCTCCATTTGTTGCTGTTCGTTCTAGTGCGACGATGGAAGACCTTGCTGATGCGAGTTTTGCAGGACAGCAGGAAAGTTTCTTAAATATTAAAGGGGCAGACTCGCTTATTCAACATGTCAAGGAGTGTTTTGCCTCTCTATTTACTGCTCGTGCAGTTTATTATAGGAAGAAAAAGGGATTTGCTTCTGAAAAGGGATATCTTGCAGTAGTCGTTCAGAAGATGATTGATTCTCAAAAATCTGGAGTTATGTTTACTAAGAATCCTTTGAAGAATGATAGTAATATAATTATTGAAGCTGTTTTTGGACTTGGCGAGGGAATAGTATCTGGAATGATTTCTCCAGACCATTATGTGTTAAATAAGAGTTTTGAATTGATTGAACATAAAGTGTCTGATAAGAAAATTGCTTTGACTAGAAGTTCTTCTGGAAAAACTGAAGAAGTTAAATTGAGTCCTGAAATTAGTAATAGAGATGTTTTGACGAGTCATGAACTTAAAGTTTTAGGGCAATACGGTTTGCGACTTGAGGAACATTATGGAAAGCCCCAAGATATTGAATTTGCTATCGACAGAGACGGCGTGTTTATAGTGCAGTCTAGGCCTATAACTACAAAGTCTTACGACCACGTTCAGGAAGTTGAAGGAAATGTATTATTTTCAGGTTTGGCTGCTTCTCCAGGCATTGCTTCTGGAGTTGTTAAGATAATTCATTCTCTTACTGAACTTTCTAAAATAAGCAAAGGAAATGTTTTGGTTACTAAAATGACTAATCCTGATATGGTTATGGCGATGGCTAAGTCTGTTGCGATAATTACTGATGAGGGTGGGAGCACAAGTCATGCGGCTATCGTGTCTCGGGAAATGGGAATTCCTGCTGTTGTTGGGACTCATGACGCTACGACTAAGTTGAAAGATGGACAACTTGTTACCGTAGATGGTTTTACTGGACGTATATTTGATGGTAAGACTGCTGAAAAGAAAGTTGAAATTAAAAAAATGCTCCCTACTAAAAAGATTAAGATTAAAGTAATAGTTGATTTACCAGATTATGCCGTTCGTGCTGCTTCTTGTGGGGCTACTGCTGTCGGTCTTGTTAGATTAGAAACTTTAATTGCGACTTCAGGGAAACATCCTGTGTGGTATGTTAAGAAGAATAAATTAAATGAGTATGTTTCTGTTTTGCATGGCGGTTTGAGAAAACTTTTCCAGCCTTTTCATGAAATATGGATTAGGACTTCAGATGTTAGAAGTGATGAGTTTAGAAATTTAGAAGGTGCTCCTGAAACTGTTGAGATGAATCCCATGCTTGGAGATCATGGAATTAGATTTAGTTTAAAAAATGAGGACTTGCTTGTTGCAGAATTTACAGCTATAAAGGAACTGGCTGACGAATATAGCGATAAGATTTTTGGAGTCATGTTTCCACAGATAATTTCTGTTGGTGAGTTAAAGTCTGCGAAGAAAATTGCTGAACGCGTTAAATTTCCTTCGAATATTAAAATAGGGATAATGGTTGAGACTCCTGCAGCCGTTCAAGTTATTAATGACTTATGCGAAGAGGGAATGGATTTCATAAGTTTTGGGACTAATGATTTGACTCAATATACTCTTGCTATTGACAGAAATAATGAAGATGTTCAGAATTTGTATACTGAATTGCATCCTGCTGTTTTGAATTCTATTGCTTATGTTATAAGGCGTTGTAAGAAATATGGCGTTGAGACTTCTGTGTGTGGGCAGGCAGGGTCGAAACCAGAAATGGTTAAGTTTTTGCTTAAGGAAGGAATTGATTCAGTCTCGGTAAATGCTGATGCTGCTTATACTGTTTCTGTGATTGTTAATGAATTAGAGAATGCTGTTCCTGAAACGCCAGTTAAGGTTTTGAAGAATGTGAATACTGGAATTAAAATTAGGCGTGTTAGCTCGCAACCACATGCTTTAGAGAGTCATGTTGCTCATCATGGAGGGATTATCTCACCAATGAGGCCTATGTTACAGGCATCTAATAGTGTTTCACCTAACTCACAAGGAATGATGAAAAGAGTTGAAAGTTTAGGAATTGAAAATGATGATTATAACCCTGGAAAAGGAGTTACGAGTGATGTGCCTTCGTTAAATGATTCTATATCTGTTAGTTCTGAAGATTTTGCTTCTAAGAGTTCTGAAGCTGAATTTTTAGATATGTCTTCAGAGGATATTCCTAAGTCTGATATTCCTTATGAGATTCAGCAGGATGTTATTTTTGATGCAATTGTTGGAGCTGAAGTTGCGAGTAATCCTGCCGTGATGCAGAGTCTTAGTGGCGGACAAATGCAGATCCCTGGCTCTGAAGCGTAGTTGTTGAAAGATTTAAATACGCTTTTTGAGACAGATTTTTATGGTTAGAAAGTGTTATGCTAGAATAGACGATTATATTAATAATAATTTGAGAGAAGCTCGTTTGAGTAGCGGGCTTATTGCTAGAGATATTGCTCTGTTTGTTGGAATTAGTGTTCAGGGGCTTTTTGGATACGAGAGATTACGTGCTTTTCCTTGCGATGAAATTGCTCAGAGGATTTCTGAAGTGTTAGAAAGACCTGTTGATTATTTGTTTCCCAAATATTTGCACGAGTTAACTCTTGATGTTAATAAGGAAAGAAAAGAAAAAGAGAAACGGCGTTTTGAGACAGTTCCACTTTCTACAGTTAGGGGAGATAATTTGGTTTCTGATAGCGAGAATCCTTTAGTTTATGCAGATGAGGAATTTTTGAGAGATGCTTTGTCAAATTATTTTGAGAAATTAACGCCTATTCAAAGAAAAGTAGTCTATTTGAGACATGGTTTAGAAAATGAAGGGGTTAAAAGTACTCTTGAAGAAGTTGGGAAAATATTTAATGTGAGTCGTGAAAGAATAAGACAGATTGAAGAAGAGGCTTTAGAAAGATTGCGAATATTTATCCCTAAGTCTTTATCGAGACATGTTCTTTGAACGTTTTTTGGTTATTTTGATGACTAGTTGTTACTACTAAGTGTATACACAATCGAAAGGTTTAAATACCTGCTTTTTGTTGGAAATATATGAAACTTGAAGATATGGTAAATCTCGGAAAGATTGATTATGGTGCTAACCAAGTTGCTCAAGAGGCTGAACAGAGAGGTTATGTAATGAATGTTGCTCAAGCTCTTGCTAGGACTGAGGGCAAGGAAAACGAGCCAGGGCTTCAGCAAATTATAGGTGAGTTTGAAACAAGACAGCCTATGGAACAAAGGCAGTATCTTAATGCCGCACTTCAAGGAAATCAATCTGCGCTTATTGATGCTGTGAGTTCTAATATTCCTGTTGCAATTAAAGGACTTTCACATGTAGGAGTTTTAGGAGAATATTTACTTGGAAAGCCTAAGCCTGGAAAGTTTGGCGGGGTTTCTGATGATTGGGCTAAGGCATATGCTTCTGCTCATTCTGCATATAGAATATTAAGAGACAAAGATGCTCTTCCTGGAAAGGCAGTGGAATTTATTGCTGAACAAGTTGAAAAATTAAGTAAGAAAATTAGTGCAGGTATGCTTAATGCATTTAAGTTATTTTATGATAATAATAATGAAGCAGCCGTTGATGCTTTGAGGAGAGATGCTTCTGAAAAAGTAGGAAAGTTCCAGAGTGTTCTTAATGTCAAAGACGGCCAGGCATATCTTACCGAATACTTCGGTTCTCTTAATGATGGAGAAAAGGCTAATGAATCATATCGTCTTGGTCAAGCAGTTTACAGAAATGCTCAAATTGTAGAAGCTGAGAAGAAAGCTAAGAAGAAGTAATTTTTAACTTTTATTCTTCCTTGCTTCTATTAATTTGTCAATTATTTCTACCATTTTTTTCATAAATTCTTCTGCTTTTTGTTGCCACGATTCTATTTCACTAGCTTTTACAAATCTTATTTCTCCGTGAGATATTTGTTTATGTAAGATGTATACGTTATGATACCATTTAACTAATTCAGATTTTAATATTCCAGTTTCTACAAAATTCTCGTGAAGCATTTTAGTTACATGTTCTGGCGACGGGGGGAGCTTGCCTAGGGTTATTAGAGCTGCTTGAGCTGCTTCAACCATACACCAGTAGACTCCTTCTATTG
>CAYIBB010000048.1:0-3795 GCA_964361585.1 Candidatus Woesearchaeota archaeon
ATTAGAATCCATACTTCCAAACAAAATTCCAAACAAAAAATTTATAAATAAAAATAAACTCTAGAAAACATGACAGGACACTATATTGGAATTGGTAAGAACCACTTTTCTAAGAGAGTCTTGTCTAGATCGCTTTTCCTTTTGAAGTTTAGATAGGCGCGCTCACTTCTTCTGAGTGTGCCATGACTGAGTCTTAGTTTAGACACTAAACTGGGAAAGCAGAGAGTGAAGAAGGAATAATAAGGAGAAAATAATGGAAGCGACACAGAAATGGGAATTGACAGAAAAACAAAAGGAAGGGAAAGAGGTCTTGTTGCAATAGTAAGTTTAGAGACAACTTTAGAAACTTCTATAGTTGAGATTCCTCGTGAGTTTACACATTACAGAATTAGAAATGGGAATTCACCTACAGTAATAGAACTTTATTCAGAAAGAAGAAGGAAGAGTATACATATACCTAATGGCATTATTGGGATGAGGATTTCAGCATTACCTAATTATCTTTCTTATTCAGATTTATTAAATAGAGAACAATTCGAAGAAGCTAAAAAAACAGCAAGAATTCTGCACCCCAAATATCACTATGAGTAGATTTTTAAATTTCTTTTTCTCTTGTCCATTAAAATGAAAGCTGAGTATAAACCTAGAGACATTGAAAAGAAGTGGCAGTCACAATGGGAAAAATCTCATATCTTCGAGGTAAAGGAGGACAAGAAGAGGAAGAAATTCTATTGCCTTGAGATGTATCCTTATCCCTCAGGTAGTGGATTACACATGGGGCATGCAAGAAATTATGCTATAGGAGACTGTTTTGCGCGCTTTAAGAGAATGCAGGGTTTTAATGTGCTTTATCCAATGGGCTACGATAGCTTTGGCCTTCCAGCAGAGAATGCTGCGATAAAGGAAGGAATTCATCCTAAAAAATATACTGAACAGGCAATAAAGAATTTCATATCACAACAGAAGAGTCTAGGGTTGAGCTATGATTGGAGCAGGATAATTGCCTCGCACATGCCTGAATACTACAAATGGGATCAGTGGATATTTCTAAATCTTCTGGAAAAAGGCCTCGCGTATAGAAAAAAAGCCTTTGTGAATTTCTGTTCCCAATGTAACACAGTTCTTGCTAATGAACAAGTTGTTCAAGGCAAGTGTTGGCGTCACGAAGATCAGAAAATTCAGATCAAGGAGCTAGAACAGTGGTTTTTTAAAATTACTCAATATGCTGACGAGTTACTTCGTGATATCGAGAAATTGAAAGGATGGGAAGAAGATGTTAAAGCAATGCAACGCAACTGGATAGGAAAAAGTGAGGGAACAGAGATTAATTTCAGAATTAAAGGTACAAATGAAATAATTCCAATTTTCACTACTAGGGCAGATACACTTTATGGCGTAACATTTATGGTATTTGCTCCTGAGCATCCCCTCATTGCGAGGTGGGTTAAAGGAACAAAATATGAGAAGGAGTTCTTGAAATTTAAGAGAGAAATTGAAAAAGAAGATAAATTTGAGCGTACTTCTGCAGAGATAGAAAAGAAGGGCCTCTTTATAGGAAAGTATGCAATAAATCCTGTAAACGGCAAGGAAGTGCCTTGTTATGTTGGAAACTTCGTGATTTACGAGTATGGAGCAGGAGCAGTTATGGCAGTTCCTGCACATGATCAGCGTGACTTTGAATTCGCGAAGAAGTATAAACTTCCTATTAAAGTTGTTATATCACCTCCTAACTTTACATTAAGGCCTGAAAAGATGGCACGAGCTTATACCAGTGATGGAACTCTTATCAATAGCGGACAATTTAATGGAGCAAATAATAGAGATATTATAGAAGATATTTCTAAACACTTAGAGAAGAAGAAACTAGGTAAGAGAACTGTACATTACAAGTTACGAGATTGGCTCATCTCTCGCCAGAGATATTGGGGATGTCCTATTCCAATAATTTATTGTAATAACTGTGGAATTGTTCCTGTTCCAGAAAAAAATCTTCCTGTATTATTGCCTGAGAAAGTTGACTTTCGTACAGGAGGGAATCCCCTCTCTACGAATAAGGAATTTGTTAATGTGAAATGCCCTAAATGTGGTAAGGCTGCAAAAAGGGAAACTGATACAATGGATGTTTTTGTTGATTCTTCATGGTACTTTTTGAGATACTGTGATGCAAAGAATGCAAGAGAAATTTTCAGCAAGGAGAAAGTGATATATTGGATGCCAATTGATCAATACATAGGAGGCAAAGAACATGCCACAGGTCATCTTATCTATTTCAGATTCTTCACTAAGTTTTTGCGTGATCTTGGTCTTCTTAAAGTGGATGAACCCGCTCCTAATCTCTTTAATCAAGGTATGCTTCATAAAGGTGGAGTAGTAATGAGTAAGAGTAAGGGTAATGTAGTTACACAAGAAGAAATTGAGAGCAAGTACGGAGTGGATACAGCAAGATTTTTCTTGCTCTTTGTCGCGAGTCCTGGGAAAGATATGGAATGGAGTGATCTCGAAATTGAGGGTAGCTTCCGTTTTATTAATAAATTTTATAGACTTCTTGAAAATACAGGAAGTAAAAGTAGTAGGGCAGTTGAAAGCAGACTTAACAGACTTGTAAATGAAGTCACAGAACATATAGAGAATTTTGAATTTAATCTTGTACTTGTGAAGATTGTGGAATTTGTGAATTATCTTTCAAAGTCTCAGTATACAAAGAAAGATCTTGAAATGCTTACATCACTTTTGTCTCCTTTCATTCCTCATGTTTGTGAGGAAGTGTGGCACAAGTTAGGGAATAAAAGTTTTGCTAGTTTAGAAAGATGGCCTTCCTCCAATGAGAAAAAAATTGACCTTGAGCTTGAAGAGCAGGAAAATATTATTGAAAAAACTAGGGAAGATTTAATCAATGTTCTTAAACTAGTTAAGATTGCTAAACCTAAAGAAGTTATTCTATATGTGGCATCTGATTGGAAATATTCTCTTTACAAAAGAGTCAAGCACGAAGTTGAGAGGGGAAATAGAAATGTTTCTGATATAATAAAGCAACTCACTCGGGAAAAGGAGTTTAAGGGCAATGAATCGGAAATTGCTAGACTTGTTCAGAACCTTATTAAGGATCCAAGCAAGATATCATCTGTAATACTTAATGAAAAGGAAGAAGCTGAGGCATTGAAGAATTCAATTAAAATGTTTGAAAAGGAATTTAAATTTAAATTTAAGGTCGAAAAGGATAATGGAAAAGCTTTTCCTGGGAAGCCTGGGATTTTAGTTGGGTAAAATGCTCCAAAAAACAAAATACATTTGGATGGATGGCAAGTTTGTGGATTGGGATAAAGCAAGAATTCATGTCCTTACGCACACCTTACATTATGGTTCCGGCGCCTTTGAGGGAATAAGATACTACAAAGCAGAGAAGGGAACTGCAATTTTCAGACTCGGGGAGCATGTTGATCGTCTCTTTAAATCATTTACAATTTTTAAGACAAAAATCCCATTCTCAAAAAGAGAAATTTTTTATGCAATTGTCGAAACAGTAAGAAAAAATAAACTAGAGGCAGGATACATAAGGCCAATAATCTATCATGGTTATGGAGTTATGGGACTCAATCCGCTCAAGGCGCCAGTAAATGTTGCAATAGCATGCTGGCCATGGGGCGCTTATCTTGGTAGTTCTAAAGTAAAAATTATGACCTCAAGATACATCAGAATTCATCCTAAGAGCTTGAATGCTAATTTGAAAATTACTGGCCATTATGTGAATTCAATTATTGCGCATATTGAGGCTGAGGAAAAAGGATTTAATGAAGC
>CAYIBB010000049.1:0-3715 GCA_964361585.1 Candidatus Woesearchaeota archaeon
TGCCTTTTTGATCAGATTTAATTTTTCCTTTCCATCTTTAAATCTTCTGAGGGCTTTCTCAATATCAGAAAAGTTTGGGTAGTAACGTATTACAACTATAACCGGAAGTCCGGTTTTCTGCCACAGATCCTGAATATCTATAATATTAAATCCGGCAACTGCGATACCGTCAAACATTATAATCTTGAGTTGATCTCTATGCTTGCTACCATTCACCAATTTTGAGATTTTTTTCGTTGCGTCATTTCCATCTACCCTGACCTTGCAGGAAACAATACCATCAAGAAAACTCCCCCCTCGAAAAATGCAGCCAACCACCATACAACTTTTATTTTTGTCTTTAGTAAAAGGAGAATCATCAAATCCTAGAATGCGGATTTCTCTTTTCAAGCTCTTTATTTTGAATCTTACAGACATGGTAACAAATTAATGATTTATACTACGAGTTAGGTTGTTTACGTAAGTATCTATACCATCAATAAATTTTAGCCTTGTCTTGTAAAGTAAAAAATTTCTATAAGAGCCATTAACTCTTATTCCCACCTGATTGAGGTCACCTCTTATTTTATCATAGAGTTTCCTTCCTTCTCGATCAAGATCAAAAAGGATTATGCATTCCTTATCTTTAATACCATTAATTTCAAATAAGTGCGCAATTTCTTCAATTCTTGAGGTTAATGACTTATGTGTCTGATGCAACTGCATTGACTGAATTCCAAGATTTGCTAGGGCTTCCTTGTCTTTCTTACCCTCTACAATGATTGGCTTCCTCTTTGACTCGCGCTGCAATTCACTGAGCCATTTCTTAATATGCTCAAGTTCCTGCCTTTTCAATTGGAGTTTATGATCCATCTCTAGAATTATTATTTTAGATTTAATCAAAAATGGGCCCGAGGGGATTCGAACCCCCGACACCTGGGTTTCACCTAATCCCTAAGGTTATAATCTGGTTTAAGAGCTTCACCTTTTAAATCTTTTTGATTTTTTCTTTGATTAAACTTTCTTTAGAAAGTTTATTCCAGTGCTCTACCAGACTGAGCTACGGGCCCTTAAAAGATGCAAGGAAAGATTATTTAAAATGTTTTACATTCGCTTTTTTATGTTAAGGGACATTACAAAGAGGTTCTATTCTCGGAAGGATGTTCAGCGAGTGATTTTAAAGACTGCTAAGAACAGAGAGGTGGCTGTCCGCTACGGCGAGAACTTTGGAAGGAGGCCTGATACTCTGAATTATGAGAATGACATTTTTGAGTTGGCAAAAAGAGGCGCAACTTCCTTTCATTGCTCAGAAGAAAGATGGAAAGATCCGCTAAAGCTGACCGCGCAAATGAGTAAATCCGAGCTTGAGGAGCTCAGAACAGAATGGGATTTGTTAATTGATATTGACTGCAAGTACCTTGAGTATAGTAAGACTGCAGCATCTTTGATTGTTGAGGCCTTACACTTTCACAATATCCAAAATTTTGGAATTAAATTTTCAGGAGGTACTGGATTCCATATAGGAATTCCATTTGAAGCATTTCCTAAAAGTATAGATAATGTAAAAATAAAGAATTATTTTCCTGATGGAGCAAGACTGATTCTCGAGTATCTGAAAGACATGATTAAAAAGGAATTGGCATCTCGTATTATGGAACTTGAAACTACAAGGGAAATTGCTACTGTGACAGGCAAGAAAGAAGAAGATCTAATGGAA
This sequence comes from Candidatus Woesearchaeota archaeon, assembly GCA_964361585.1. Taxonomy (GTDB): domain Archaea; phylum Nanobdellota; class Nanobdellia; order Pacearchaeales; family UBA12030; genus CAYIBB01. The sequence continues at coordinate 1,697 of CAYIBB010000049.1, forward strand.
AGAGGACAATTTAATCCATTCAAAATCATTGAACTGGATTCTGGGCTTATTTCCTCTAGGCATTTATTCAGAATGCCCTACTCGCTCAATGAGAAAACTTCTCTTGTGAGTGTAGTTATAGATGAAAAACAACTTGAAAAGTTTAAACCTTCTCTAGCAAAAGCGAATAATGTGGATAGTGTAATTGATTTCTTTAAAGATATAGAGAAAGAGGAAGCTCGGGAACTTTTCATGCAGGGATTTGATTGGAAAAAGATTCGCGTTAGGGATAGAGAAAGATTTGATCGGGAAAGAGGCCCAGTAATGATAAAGGCTAAAGTTACTGACGAAGACTTCGCGCCGTGTATGAAAAAGGCTCTTGAAGGAATGAAGAGAGATGGCCGAAAACGATGCCTTTTTATTTTGCTTAATTATTTCCGCAGCCTGAATATGCCATTCGAAGAAATTGAATCTCGAGTTAGAGAATGGAACCAGAAGAATTATGCGCCTTTGAAGGAAAGTTATATTACAGCACAGTTAAACTGGCATAAGAAAAGCAAGCCAATGTTACCTCCTAATTGTGATCATCCATTCTATAAAGAACTTGAGATTTATACTCCAGAATGCGAATACATGAAGAATCCTGTTAGTTATACTATTAGGAAATTAAGAACTTCCAAGAGGGTTGTTAGTAAAAAGGTGGGAGAAGAAAAGGAGTGAGAAAGAGAAAATGAAAATTAAAATCAAAATAAAGGAAGGAGAAGTAATTGCGGAGCTAAATAAAAGTAAAACAGCTAGAGAGATTTTTAAGATTCTGCCTATCAGAACAAGAGCTGAAAGATGGGGTGATGAAATTTACTTTGATATTCCTCTTAAACTTGAGGTGGAAAATCCCCAGAAGTATGTAAAGCTCGGAGATCTTGCATTTTGGCTTGAGGGAAGTTGCTTTTGCATCTTCTTTGGGAAAACTCCGATATCGAAAAACATAGAGCAAATAAAGCCCGCTTCTGAAGTTAATGTATTTGGCAAGATCTTGAAGGGGATTGAAGTTCTAAAGAAATTTAAAGATGGTTCTAGAATAGAGATTGAGAAGTTTTGATTAGTTAAGCATTTCCTTTTCCTTCAATACATGCAATTCTTCCTTCTTCATCAAGAGGATTAATTAGCCCACACCAAATTCTTTTCACAACAAAGGTAAAAGTAAGTCTCACAGCAGGACCTTCTTCCTCAGGCGCAATTCTTGTTACGCATAATCTTGACTCGCATGCATTATTTACACACTCAAAATCATCAGTACATCGCTCACCCTGTCCTCTCTGTGTGTTCCATTCTCCGTTAAAGTCGCAATATCTGCGCGATGAGGGAAGTGTATCTCCATAATCATAGCACTTGTTGCCGAGAAGGCAGCCACCACATTCTTCTGGGATTGGGCTTACTTCTCCGCCTCCTCCTACTCCTGCTCCGCAATCTTCAGGGCAAGTATCTGAATTTTCTCCTGATTCGCATATGTTGTTTCCGCATTCTGGAGTTGGAACTGGAACTACTGTCCCTCCTCCGCCGCCTCCTGCAGACACACCACCAAAAATTTCTACATTTACTCTGAAGTCAGTATTCTCGTCATTTGCTATAGCAAATCTGAATTTATTAGACTCTAGATTTGATTTAGGAGCATAAATGCGCAATCCATCTACTGTTAATGTATTTTCATCAAATATAGCTCCTATACCATTAATACACACAACTCCCGGTGCAGGACATACCCTAATATCACTATTTGTTGCTATACCGATTGCTGTACCAAAACCATGATCAAATCCTAATGCAGATGTACTGGTAGTTAAGTTAACGTATTGCTGCTCACCTCTTCCTAAAACTAATCTAAGTTGCGCTTCAACATTTGATAAGTGAGTGCTTGTTGCATTCAAAATAGCTAAGTTGTAATTAGCATCATCAAATGCTATTGTTACCTCTTTTGGTGTTGCTGAATCTGTGCTAAAGCAAAACTTAAAACGAGAAGGGGTTGTCTGTTATAGGCTCCGC
>CAYIBB010000050.1:0-3463 GCA_964361585.1 Candidatus Woesearchaeota archaeon
AGTATAAGCAGATTGAACAGCTAAAAGAAATCCCTCCAGAAGTAAAGAAGGAAATTGACAAACTCCGTGCAAATTTGCAGAAGTTTACCAATGAGTTACTCAAGAAAATGCCTTTCATTCTTTCAGTTGGAGTGCTTCCTGTATTGCCTCCTTTGCCCGGAACTGAGCACGCAAAAAAACCTGAAAAGAAAAAGCCAGAGTTAGTTATTGTAATTCCTGACGAGAAGCTTAAAGAAGTTAATAAAATAGAGAAGGAAGTTGCAGAAATTGTTAAAAAGCAGGGTCTTGAGGTAATCTTTATTGTTCGTGCAACCTCAGAATTGTGGCAACTTTGCTTTGATGGTCACTATCCTGATATTGAGAGAATAGGAATGGCAGTTCCTCTTTCTGATAAAGGACTTTTGGGAGCATTGCGAGTTGCAGTCATTCACAAAAATCTAGTTATAAGGAAGTTTGAGAAATATGTTGTATCTTACGTTATTGCAGGCTCCCTTGTCAGGGGCCAGGCAACCAAGACTAGTGATGTTGACATTTATGTAATTATTGATGATACTGATGTAAAGCGCATGTCAAGATTCGAACTCAAAGAAAGGCTTCGGAGTATGATACTTGCATATGCCTTCGAGGCAAATGAGTTTGCAGCTGCGAAGAACAAGCTTTCGCCGCAGATCTACATTCTTACTGACTTCTGGGAATCTGTAAAAGATGCAAATCCTGTTATTTTCACCTTTATTAGAGATGGTGTCCCTCTCTACGACAGAGGAACTTTCATGCCATGGAAACTGCTTCTTAAAATGGGGAAAATTAAGCCTAGCCCTGAGGCCATTGATATGTTTCTTCTCCTTGGGGAAAAGATGGAGAAAAGAGTTAAGGAAAAGTTAAGCTTTATTGCCACCGAAGACATTTATTGGGGCGTCATAACTCCTTCACAGGCTGCCCTCATGTTATACGGCTTGCCCCCTCCAACTCCTTTAGAAACAATAGAAGTAATGGAAAAGACTTTTGTTGAAAAGGAAAAACTGCTTGAGAAGAAGTATGTAAATATTTTAGAGAAAATAGTAAAATTGTATAAGGAATTTGAGCATGGAAAACTTAAGGAAGTTTCTGGCAAGGAAATTGATGGGCTCCTAGAGGATGCTAACGACTACATTAAGAGGCTCAAGAAACTTGTGCAAGAAATTGAAAAGCGTGCTTCAGAGAAGACGATAGTGCAACTTTATGATGAATCATTCGAGCTATTAAAGAATATTTTTGGTAAGTTGAGTGAGGAACAGATTATTGGAAAATTCAAAGAAGATGTGATAGATAAGGGGCATTTGCCTGAGCGAGCTCTTGTAATTTTAAGAGAGATTAAGAAGGCCAAGTCAGATTTTAAGAAAGGCAAGTTGACTAAGCATGAAATTGACAGAATCAGAAAGGATACTCGGGAATTTATCTCATATTTAGTAGATTATGCTCAGAGGAAGGATGCCATGCAGATTGAGAAGTTAAAGTTTCGAGTTAGAGTTGGCGATGAGGAAGGAGAACTCTATTTGCTCGATGACGAGGCATTTATAATCCCAAACACCGCAAGAAGGGAGAAGGAAGTAACTAGGATTGATCTTAAGACTAAGAAGGCAGAAGAGAGCAATCTCGAGGAGTTGTATAAGAAAGTTAAAGAAGCTAAAAACGTGGAAATTGACCTTGGGAAGATGTCCGATATTAAAAAAATTTATAATAAGAAAATTACTTTATTACTTTAAAACTTTAAAATTATTGCTTTGAGAAAATGGATGGAAAAGTCATAAGTTTCAGGCGGGGAATGCATAAATACAAGCCTAGACATTTCATAATCCAGATTATCGGCATAGGAAATAAGGAGACTGCAAAAAAACTTGTTGGCCGCAAAGTAATATGGACTTCCCCTAGTGGAAAGAAGATTGAGGGTACAATTTCAAATTTACACGGTAGCAAGGGGCTGATGAGAGCAATTTTCGAGAAAGGATTGCCTGGCCAAGCATTGAATGATAAAATAAAGATTGAGGAGAAAGTTGTAATAGCTCGGTATTAATTTAAAATGAGTTTAGAGGACAAGGCTAAGGAAGGGAGCGGGTTAGAATCTAAGGTTAGATCATTTAGGAATAAATTTTTGCTTAATTCTACTGCAACAATTCTTTTTTTGGGCTTATATACTGTATTTAAAGATACTAAAATTAGAGTAGATGATTTAGCATCTCTAGCGCTATCAATTTATTTTAGTGTGAATGGATTAATAGATTATTCTGAATTTAGATATAGTTCGAGAATATTAAAATCAAAGAAATTATATAGACACGAGTAAAAGTAAAAATTAAAAAGAGGAGAAGTAAAATGGACCTTACACAGGAAAAGTGTGTTGCCTGCGAAGGAGGATTTCCTTCCATGGCTCTTGATAAGATCAATAAGTATCTTAAAGAAGTAAAAGGATGGGAGCTTATTCAGGAAGCTGGCGTGTATAAAATAAAGAAGACTTTCAAGTTTAAGGACTTTACAGAGTCAATGAAATTTGTAAATGAGATTGCCGAGCTCGCTGAGGATGAGCAGCATCATCCTGACATCTTGATAAGATGGAATCGTGTTACCGTAACGAGCTTCACTCATGCTATAAAAGGCCTTTTTGAGAATGATTTCATAATTGCTGCTAAGGCCGATAAGATTTTTAAGGAAGATTTTTACTGATTCAGTAACATTTAAAAATTTCTCTTAATTTGAAGTAAAGTAAATCTAAAATTAACACAAGGGAAAAATGCCACTTAGAAAAGCATCAGCATATAGCAAAAAAAAGGAAATGCCCTATACCAGAGTAAGTAGGGTAAAGAGCAAGAGCTATATCAGGACTGTTCCTCATGATAAGATAATTAAGTACATTATGGGAAATCCGCAGAGGAAGTTTCTATTTAATGTCTGCCTAGTGACCGATGAAGCCGTTCAGATAAGGGATAATGCTCTTGAGGCTTCTAGAATGACTGCTAATCGCCTTCTTGAAAGCAAGTTGGGAAAGAATAATTACCTATTCTTGGTGAATGTACACCCACATCACATTCTGAGAGAACATAAGATGCTTACAGGTGCAGGAGCTGATAGAATGCAGAGCGGTATGAAATTATCATTTGGAAAGCCTATGGGAGTCGCCGCAAGAGTTAGAGATGGCGAGAGAATTTTTTCAATTTTCGTTGACAAGCAAGGCATAAGTCTTGCAAAGGAAGCACTGCGTAGAGTAAAGGCAAAAATTCCTGGAAGAAAGGCTATAGTAGTTGAGTCTATTGGGGCTTGAATCTCTTTTCTAATTCTTACTTAAATGAATAAATGGAAGATTTATATAGTTATATCAATTGATATACCTAGAGCTTATTGAGTAAAATGCAAAAACAAATTCTTAGATATCCAAGACTTGATACTATATTAATGGTGGAAAAGTTCATTAAGAAGCATGATGGTCATTACA
>CAYIBB010000051.1:0-3435 GCA_964361585.1 Candidatus Woesearchaeota archaeon
GGCGGCTTCGAGATAAGTTCAGGAGGCCAGCGTATTCACATTCCAGAGCTACTTACCGAGAGGCTTAAAGCAAAAAAATTGAATCCTAAGAATTTTGAATATTATGTTAACTCGTTCAGATATGGATGCCCGCCCCATGCAGGCTGGTCAATAGGACTAGAGAGATTTACAATGGTAATTACAAAGCAACAAAATATTAGAGAAGCTGCACTCTTTCCAAGAGATAGAGATAGACTTGTGCCTTAACGTGCCTCTTCAATCATTCTTATACTTGATATTAGAGCCCAAACCCATACTGCAAACAAAGTTAAGTAGCCTACCAAAATGAGGATTAGAGGTATTGAGATGATAGTTATGATAATTTGGGCAGGCCATTCTCTCCTCTTTCCTATCCAACTTCCCAATCCTGGGATTAATAAATTAAGTACAAGTGCACCCCAAGCTTTTCCTTTGCTTAAACCTAGCCTTGCTGAACTAGGCTTAGGAACTTGAGCTGCAGCTTTTGGCTTTGCCTTACCTCTTTTTACTGGCATAATTCTTTCGAGAAATTCTGGCTTTTTAAATCTTTTTAATTTATAGAAAAGTTCAAAAATACAATTTCTTTATGAGGAATATGAGTAAAGTAGAAAAAGAAATGTTTTTATGGAGAAAAATTTCAGAGCAGGAAAAAGAGGAAATTAAGAAACAGGCAAAAAAGATTATGGATGATTTCGCTTCAGCTCTAGAGAAAGCTAAATTCGACCAGAGAGATTATAAAACTGCCGAGGCAGAAGAACAGACAAGAGATGAGGACAAGACAAAAAAGGCAAATAAAGATTTTAAGAAAATATTTTTCAGAAATGCCCCTAAAAAGTCTCGAGAATATATAGAGGCAGAAAAAGGGGAGTGGAAGTAACTGATTTCAATAATACAATTAAAACAAAAGGAGGTATAGATTAGAATGCCAATAGGTGGATTTGACCATTCACAATTTTTACGAGAAGTTTATCCTATTTCACTTTATGTATTGGGGGCTGCTATCTACGTAATATTTATTTGGCATTTCTATAAAAATCTTGGAAAACGTGATATCTTTAAACTGGATCTAAGTAAGTATGGGGATAATGAATCGGTAAAGAAAGACTTATCTGTATTCCTTTATGTTCTTGAGTATATTATATTTTTACCATTCATAACATTTTTTTGGTTTATTATTATGGCTATTTTTTTATTTATACTCTCGAATACAACTGTAAACACAATTTTAATAATTTCAATAACACTTGTAGCTACTATAAGAATTGCAGCTTATTATAAAGAAGAATTAGCAGTTGAATTAGGTAAAATTTTGCCTTTTACTTTACTTGCTATTTTTGTCACTGAGCCGTTCTTATTCTCTAGATCCACGATATTGGGAAAACTTGGCAGCATGTTAAGCATAGACAAAGGGATATTAGTGACTCTTTTTGATTACCTAATCTTTATAATAATTTTAGAAATATTTTTAAGGATAATCTACAGCATTTTTGCTTTCTTTAGGGCTGATTAAGAATCAAAAAAGACCTATCTCTCAAGCATCTTTCTCATCTTTACCCAATAATGTTCTTTCCAACCAGAGTTAATTCCTTTATAATGTTCTGTGGGGACACCTTTTTGCGTGAATACAAGAAGTGTTCCGTTCTTGTGCGGCTTGAGCTCAAAGGTTGTTTCGGAATAATGTCCTTTAGGCCAGTCCTTCCCTCGCCATTTCTGAACAATCTTCTTATCCTTTACGAGTTTAAGGTTCTTGCCCTCTATCCAGTCTCCATAAGCAGTAAACTTTCCTCCTACTTTGCGGCTTATTCTAGCCGGCGCTTTAGTAAACTGAGAGTGCTTTTTAGAATCCATAAGGGCCTCGTAAACATAATGGGGTTCTGCTTTAAAATTCACTGACTGACGAATATTTTTGGTTTTAATTTTCTCTTTCATTTTTAGTTAATTCTCTTTTAGTATAACCCTCCCAAAAAAATAAATTTTTAACCACTTATAAACCTTTTTATATTTATATAGCAACAATTAAAAATATCTCACTATAGGATTTATATGGAAAGTGTAAAAGAAAAGCTTCGAGATGTGAAAAGTGGAAAGTTAACTGCAGAAGAGAATATCTCAAAATTCCTCGAGATAATTAAGAAAGAAGACAAAAAAATCAATGCGTTCATTAAAATAAATAAGAATGCACTTAAAGAAGCTCGAGAGGTAGATAAAAAGATAACGGCAGGAAAGGGGGGTAAGCTTGCAGGATTGGCAATAGCAGTAAAAAGCAACATAAATGTTTTCAATCTTCTGACTTCATGTGCCTCTAAAACATTAAGTAATTACTACGCTCCTTATGATGCTGATGTGATCTCAGCAATAAAAAGAGAAGATGGAATAATCATTGGAATGACTAATATGGATGAATTTGCCTGTGGTTCCTCTGGAGAAACTTCTTTTTATGGTGCAACTGGAAATCCTGCTGCTGAAGGAAAAATTCCAGGTGGCTCTTCTTCTGGAAGCGCTGCTGCTGTTTCCGCAGGATTTTGTGACCTCGCATTGGGGGCGGATACAGGAGGCAGCATTAGAAATCCAGCCTCACATTGTGGAATCGTAGGAATAAAACCAAGCTACGGCCGAGTCTCTAGATATGGCCTCATTGATTTAGCAATGAGTCTAGAGCAGATAGGTCCGATGACTAATTCAGTTTATGAGTCTGCATTGCTACTTGAAATAATTTCTGGAAAAAGTGAGAGGGATACTACAACCCATAAAGAAAAAGTTCCATACTACGAGAAAGAAATCCAAAACACGCCAAAAAATTTGACATTGGGCTTGTCAAAAGACTTCGAGAAGTTATGTACAGATAAAAAGATTTATGAAAGTATTGTGAATGCAACAGAGAAACTTGCGCGAGAGTATGGATGGAAGATTAAAAATGTCAAACTCGAGCATGTGGACCTAGCTATACAGGCTTATTATCCAATAGCGTATGTGGAGTTCTTTAGCTCAACGCGAAAGTTTGATGGCCGCCGCTTTGGTTATCGCATAGAAGAAACCTGCGGACCGGAAGTTCTAAGAAGGATATTGGGAGGAGCAGAAATAAGCAAGGCAGAACTAAGAGGTAGATACTACGTAAGAGCTCTCATAGCAAGAGCTGCAATAAAAAATGATTTTGAAAAGGCCTTCAAGGAAGTTGATTGTATTGTGAGTCCTGTAACTCCTAAACTTCCACACAAGATAGGCACAGGTATAGATACAAAAACAATGTATGCTTATGATGCATATACAATTCCTGCAAATCTAGCTGGTGTTGCCTCAGGGGCTATGCCTACAGGCAAGCTTAGTGGAGTACCGGTAGGAATACAATTTACTGTGAATTCATTTAGAGAAGATCTACTCTTGCAGGTTATGCACGCCTATGAAAGAGTTGAGTAGAGT
>CAYIBB010000052.1:0-3245 GCA_964361585.1 Candidatus Woesearchaeota archaeon
CACCGCGCAAAATTTGGACGGTTATCTAACAAAACTTAAACGTGAAAGAGCAGAACTAATTTCAGGAATTGAAAGAAGATATGATCAAGCAGAGGCTATTCTATTGGGTAAATAAATTATAAAAATTTAAAAGCCTACACTCTTTACTTTTATTCCTAGCCATATTTATATGGCTGGGCTACATGCCCATTAATAGTGCTCGTGAGAGCCATAAAATTCAACCACGACATTAAGTAAGTAATGAAATATGAAGTGGTGGTGCTTTACTTTTAGTTAATGGGCTACATATGTGCCTGTCTAGGCTCTACCTCAACAGGAACTTGGACTTGAATTCCAACGATGATAACTTGGCTAACTCCGATTCTTACGGTCGAATAGCCCAGAATATATTTTGGCTAGGACTTCTCATTATGAAAACCAGCAGAAATATTTACGAAGGAATCTATAACATAAATAATCTAACTTTAGCTTGGAGAAAGGCAAGAAAGCATAAAACAAGTAAAGATTATGTTATTGAATTTGAGAAAGATTTATTCTGTAATTTGATAGACTTACACTACGAGTTAAAAAATCAAACTTATAAACCAAAACCACTAAAAACCTTTGTTTTACGAGATCCCAAAACTCGCAAAATTAGCAAATCAGACTTTAGAGACAGAATTGTTCATCATGCTTTATGTAATATTATTGAACCAATATTTGATAAAACTTTTATCTATGACTCTTGCGCAAGTAGAAGAGGCAAGGGTAATTTATTTGCTGTGAGGAGGTTTGACTATTTCAAGAGAAAAGTATCTAGAAATAGCAAGTTAAATGGGTGGTTTTCAAATAATCAAATCAAAGGATATTGTTTAAAAGCAGATATTAAGCATTATTTTAAAGAAGTGAATCATAATATTTTACTAACTATAATCAAAGGAAGAATAAGCGATGAGAGAGTTATCCGATTAATCGCCAATATTATCAAAAATTGCGAATCTGGGGGGGGGCGAACAAGGGAAAGGTATGCCTCTAGGTAACTTAACTTCACAATTCTTTGCAAATATTTATCTTAACGAATTAGATTATTTTGTTAAGCATATTTTAAGAGTAAAGTATTATACAAGATATGTTGATGATTTCGTCATATTACATCAGTCGAAAGAGCAATTGGTACATTTGAGGGAGGAAATAAATAAATTTCTTATTGAAAAACTGAGGCTTGAATTACATCAAGATAAATCAAAAATAATTCCACTTTCTAGAGGAGTAGACTTTGTTGGCTTTAGAAACTTTTCTTACTTTAAATTGTTACGAAAGAGAAATATTAGAAAAATGGAGAATAAAGTCAAGTCATTCCCTAAAAGAGAAATTAGTTATGGAAGCTTAATTGAAAGCTTTCGGGGTTGGCAAGCATACGCAATGTGGGCTAATACATTTAAATTAAGAAAGAGGGTAATAAAACAAATATGTGGTTTCGGAGAATCTGCTGGAGAAATAAAGTTAATTTAGATAAAATTATGAGTATAGCTATTAACTTTTAGAAAAACTATTAACAAACTTCACTTTATCCTATTAAACAATGGCACAAACAAATTAGAAATTAAAAGGCCTAGAAGTATTGCCTCTGGAAATACAATGCCTCCTAGAAAAATTACAATAGCAGCAAAAAATCCATAATAAATTCTGGCATTCCTTGAGATAGGGGAAGTTTTAGGCTCTACGAGCATGAAAGATGCCATAAAATACAGAGGATAGTTAAGGAAAAGTGCTGTACTTGCATTTCCCCAGAATACAGAATAGACAAGACTAATTATGAAGAAAGTGATTAAGAAACTCAACACAAGATGAAAGCGCTTGAACTTAACATGCAATAGTATTGAGCCTAAAGCTATGGCAATAATTGAAAATGCCCCTACCCATCCTATTTCTGCCCCGAAAATGAAGTACACAAGTATAATTCCGAAAGTCGCAGGATTAAAGATCTGCTTACCAAATCTCAAGACGTGCTTCGAGAGTATTGCAAATACTGCCGCTGCCAGAGGAATGTACAATAAATTTGAAGGATCTAGTATAAGGCCAATGAAAAGTCCACTTATGATGGGACTTGTATGAAGCCTGAATCTTTTCTCTTCTGCATAAATTATCAAATGGTCAAGTACAAAGGCAGTAGCAACTGCAATTAAGACTTGGGGGATAATCGAAACACCATATCTAAAGAATGAAATTACAAAGTAAACTGCAAGAATGAAAGCCATTAGAGGATAAATTCCTATTCTATTGAAGCCTCTTTTTAAGTCTACCATTGTACAAATTTAATGTAAGATTAAATAATGAAATAAACTTTAATAAATTTAAGCATCCACAGTCAAAGTCCCAGTCATCCAAGGATGAGGACCTAAAGGTCCGTCTTCGCACGTCTTGCAATATATTGTGAAACTGCCAGCTTCGTCAGCAACAAACTCAATTACCTGTGGAGTCTGCGAGGGGGTTTTTGCTACCTCTATATTAATGTTAAACTCATCAATTGCAATTCCGTGCTTATGACTTACTGGATCAGAATTTGCAAGAAATTTTACAGTGTCTCCTTTATTTACTGTAAAAGTTTTTGGCGAATAGCCTCCTGAATGTGTTATCTTTATTGTGAATTCCATTACTTGTGGCGTTGCTCCTGTCCCAGTCCCAGATCCTGTAGATGGACTTGGTGGCGGCTCTTGATTAGGCTCATTACCCGTCATTTGGGGTGGCTCATTAATCATCTGATCATTACCAGTTCCTGTCCCAGTCGGAGTCTGTGAACATCCCAAAATAAAAATCACTGAAAAGACTGCGAATAGATAAAGAAATTTTTCCTCTTTTAACATTGTCATTAAAGAAAAACGAATTTTAAAAAACTTGTGGTTGATAAAATATTTAAATTATAATACTTTGATGTATAAATGAAAGAAAAAGAATCCTTGATTATTTCCAAGAAGGCCTTGTATTTTATAGGTATTATTGTTGTTTTAATTGTAGCAATATCTTTATACTCAATTAAAAAGGAAAGTATGATATTAAGCAATGCAGTGAAGGAAGCTGATAGTGATTTAGAATTAAAATTTGCACAGCTAAATGGAGCAGGAACAAATGCATGCACAGGCCCTAGCTTTTTGGATGGAAAATCCAATGATGACAGATTACAGGGAGCCTGTTGCTCTGCAATGGACTTGCATAGATATGAGGAACAAGTTGAAGGACTTAAGAAATATTCTAATATTGAGGTAATT
>CAYIBB010000053.1:0-3012 GCA_964361585.1 Candidatus Woesearchaeota archaeon
GCATCTATCTGGAAAGAACTTTCAATTAAAAATCGTTGTGAATTATCACTGATTAGTAATGTTTTTAAACTCAAGATTCATGCCTGATTTATGACTTTGAGTAAGGTTAGGGGTAAGATTAGAAGAGCCTTGGGGGCGGGAACTTTAGCTGCGTATTTAGCATTTTCAAATTCCCAACCTTCTTTAGCGCAAGCCAGCCAAAATATAAGAGAAAACGCGACAAAAATTGTAAGCGTAAGGCCTTACATAGGGAATCAAAATGGTCCTAAAGAGTGGGATTTATGTGAGACAGACGGCATGTATATTGAAACTTCTGATGGTAAATCTAACTTTCAGTTTTCCGCAAAAAACATCAGCTTAGAGCAGTTAGCTTCCTTTATTAATTCAGATAATGTTGCACAGAGAGAATTTGCAAGACTTAACTTGCAATATTACTTAAAGCAAATAATACCTAATGTTAATAGAGACATAGGAATTTTAAGAAATGATCTTGGAAGTCTTGCTTTAACTTTATCTTTTGATGCAGTAAAGAAAGCAAAAAAAGGAGAGGGTCTAATAAAGTATATTAGAGATTTCTTTTCTCTTCCATGGTGGACAGCTTTGCCGATGGAAATGGAAAAAATCCCTATAAATCCAAAATGGCATGCTGGTATCATAGTAAATTCTAAAATCATAGCATTAGAAGAATTTTACAGAGATCTAGAGCTTAAACTTCAGGATGGTCTAGACTACAATGAAGCCCAAGAAATCCTTACTAATCCCCTTCTTTCTGAAAATCCAGAAACCTTAATGAGATTTATTAGGACAGTAAACATAACAAATGAGCCAGATTTTTTAACATCAACAAGAGATCTTAAAGAATATAGAAATATAAGACAAACTTATGAGAAAGACATGCAACTTAGTGAAGAAGGGAAAGAAAAACTTAGAGCGCTTCTCAGCAGGATAAGGTTAAGAATTTTTAATTCCGGGGAAGGAATGGCCTTCTTGAAAGAGTATGAAGAAACTCAAAATGCAATGTGGTCAAGACCTCTATGTGGAAACATTTCTGACTTACTTGATCCAACCGCTCCTCCTTTCAGCGATCGCGAGCTTGTGCTTATGAGACCTCCAATTCAGATTGTGCAGACTCCAACATCTCAAGCTCAAATGAATGTGCCAAGAAATAAGAGGTGGTATGAAGAAGCTTTAGATATACTTGCTCAAAATCCTCAAATTGCTCTATCATTGGTAGATATGCTCGATAAAAACAGAAATGGTTCTTCATCTGATGAATATGCCACAGCCTTACCATATTACATTGGAAATAACGAGTATAAAATTTTCTGGTTTAAGCGAGATAAGTTTGGAAATAAGTCTATTGAAGAGCTTGCAAGAGAAAATCTGCAAAGTGGAAATTCTGCTTGGCTTGATTCCAATTCAGATCGTGTAACAAGTTACAGACTTAACAATGATCCAAATACTCCAGAAGGGCAGAGAGAATATACTCAAATGATGTTAAACCTTCAGAGGCAAATTGGTAGTCAACGAGGAGCTCAAGACGCCTTAAGAGCGCTAGGATTAAATTTACTTTTAGGAGGATTGTACTAAAAATAAAATGATAAATAAGATTACTAAACTGTATGAACGTGCAAAAGGAACATTAAGAAAGGCTTCTTTAATGGCAGCTCTTCCAACTTTCATTTTTATTTATAATCCAAGTTATACTAATAATAGTGCCCCCCAAACTACAGCATCACAATTTCCAGAAGAGGAAATAAAGATGATGGAATTAGACTTGCGAAGAAGTAGAGTCGAGAATCTAGAAAATTTATGTGAAAAAGAAGAGGTTGTTATTAATAATGGTGTTCTTGGAGATGGCAGAATCATTATGAAAAGAATAGTTTTAGATGGGAACGATACTATATATACAATCGACGGACATAAAATTGATACCGCGTATGATGCACCTAGTCAACTTATTTCAAAACTAGAAGATTTAGATAACGCTCTCAATAGCCCCGAAGTAGAACAATCTACAAAAGATTTTATAAAAGCTAATTTTACTGCAGCTGTAAAATACATTCTTGAAAGAGAGATTCCTATTTCAGAAAGGAATTTAGAAATATCAAGAACTGAATTAAATACTCTTTCTCTAAGCTCTGCAGAAAATGGCGTAATTAACCAAAATGCTACGAGTGAGAGAATACAATGGGCAGAATATATTAATTTGGTTATAAAAGATACTGAAAATTTTTATAAAGACGCAGAAAATAAAATACTTTCAGATGGATTAAGTTACGAGGAAGCTCGAGAAATTGCAAAGAACTTAAGAATAAATGAAGCTAACATTGAACCTACTACAAGGTTAATTAGGACTCTTATTTATCATAAAGATTCTGAACTGGGGCATGATCTCCTAGGAAAACTTTATACAGAAGTTAGGGATAGAGAATTTCGGTCTTTTTCTAACAATAATATATGTGAAAATTTAGAAGATCTTTTAGATTTAAGTGATACGACTCCATTTAATCTAAATAAAAATCCTGTAGATCCTAATACCTTAGTTAGTATTGCAAATTCTACTTTCCCTTATGATATTGAGCACGTGTGGACTTATGATGCTTTTGTAAATGGAAAAGAAACTAACTGGCTTTCAACTTTACATGTATTTAGTAGGAATATAACTGAGAACAGTATAGATTATTTCTTAAGTTTAAATTATTTTGAGACCGTTAAAGTTAAGGAAGGTGATCGTAATAAATCTCAAGTTTTGCAAATGCTCGTTACTGAAGATTCACTTAAACTTTATAATAGCGACCCAGAAAGTAGTACACCTCTGGCAGTGATAAATTATTCAGATTTACAGAGCTTACAGCCAGGCCATAGTATTGCTATTCCATATAAAATCGATGATTGGAATGGTTATTTGTATTATAATCCACGAGAGGGATTTCCTTATATACAACAGGAGATTGGTGGGAATATAATTACTCATACTTTAAGAAGACAAGGAACACAAGAAGCCCAGCA
>CAYIBB010000054.1:0-2963 GCA_964361585.1 Candidatus Woesearchaeota archaeon
GGCTGTAGCAATGTCCAGCCAAAGTCATTGCACTGCAAGGCAGGATTTGTTGTCCACCATAGCTGATAGTGGTTAACGCCACTTGCATCCCCACTTGAATTCCATCTTAAAGTAACTACATCTCCCCCTCTAAATACTTCTCCTCCTTGAGGGAATAAGATCTCAACCCAAGGAACTATATCTGCAGAGCCATCATTCACTATAGTAGGAAGTGAAATAAATTCTGTTCCTGTCCAGTTTAATACAATAACTTCATCTAAATCCAGAGCACTTTGTCCAACAGCAAGAGAAGAGAAAGTAATTTCTGCGAATATTCCCTTTCCAGTAACTTGGCTTGTTCCTGTACGAGCTTCTGCATAAACAATTTTCCCTAATGTATTATTAATTTGAATTACCTGAAAAGTGAAGGTTCCATCCTTACTCAGATAAGTTCCATTCTTCACATCCTCGGCTTTTATAACATTAGGATCAAAGAATAAGGTAAATTGTGCACTATGAACCTCATCTGAAGTGCTTACATTAATCTCTACTTTAAATGTATCACCAAAATTAACTTTTTGTGAAGTAGGGTTTACGCTTACTACTACAGTCTGATTCACTCCAACTGAAGCACTTCCATCTGCTATATTAAAGGTAATTTCTGAAAGACTTGGATCTAAAATCTTTGTTTCCTCAAGATTGAGAGCACTAGTACCTTGAGAAAGAGCCTTAAATCTTACTTTAGCGAGTGTTCCAGTTCCTTTTACACCTCCAACAGGCCCCAGCCTAGTGTCCGCAAATGTAAGCTTACCCTCAGAATTATTTATTTGTGTAATTGGGAAGGTAGATGCACCGTCTTGCTTAAGAAAACTTCCTTCCGTTATGCTCAATGCCTCTAAAATATTTTTATCATAAAGCAAATCAAATTGAACTGCAAAAACATTATCCTGAGCATTAATTACTACATCAACTTCAAATTCACTTCCTATTGGAATACCTGAAACTGACTCTATTGAAAGAAGATTAAATGTTTGATTAGTTTGATTTCCTGGTGGTTGTGTTTGGTTTGTTTGATTTACTATACAATTTCCATTCTGGCATATTTCGCCAGAGGCACAATTCTGAGTACTCCATTCTGTGCAGCTGTCAGAATCAAAATTCCCGCAAACTTGGAATGAGTCTGAGTCAGTGCATGTTTTTGTTCCTAGAGTGCATTCATTGCTACAACTTGGACCTCCACCGCCCCCGCCTCTACCAGAACCTCCACCACTTCCTCCTCTTGTAGAATCCCCACTAATAATATTCACATTAGTTCTATTAATTTCTAAATTTTCAGAAATTGTTGGTGTTAGAGTTGAAGGATTTTGAGTAGGAGTTTCTACTATCTCAGCAATTCCTCCTGTAGCACCAGTTATAGTTGGAGTCGAAGGCAATATAAAGTAAGTTGTAATGACAGTAATTAGTGCAATTACAAGAATTCCAAGAACGAGAATTATTGCAAAATCCCTTCTGTCAAGGCCTCGCCTTGCTGATGCCTGAGTATCTGGCCATCTTTCAGCCCTTTCTGTTCCTTTTTCTAAGCCCTTTCTGTTCCTATCCAATTTATCCTCCTTTCCTTCGTTTTTTTAGTACGGAAAAATATTTAAATATTTCCTAACAAGTTCTGAAATTCACTAAACTCTTGCCTCTCTAACAAGTTTAACTGCGTCAAAATTTAATCCTTTTTTAATCTGAGACGTTAGGAATTTTGTTGGATTTTTTATTTTTTTATTTGTGTCTACAACCACCATTGCTTTAACAACCTCCCAATCAACTTCATCTCCTGGTTTGATTCCTAGATGTTTCCTTATTTTCTCAGGAATTGTAGTTTGATATTTTTGTGTAACTTTTGTTTCTACCATTAAAAGTATTACGTGTAATACTTTAAATATTTTCTATTTTTAGGGATTTTAACCACATCTCTTCCCAAAGTTAACTCCTACTTCTGCAAGATCAAAGATGTTGACAACACTATCAACATTCAAATCAGCGTCTGGATTCCAATTTGCATCTCCCTCTCGGGAGCCGAAGGCTAATCCTACACTAGCAAGATCGAAGATATTGACTGTGCAATCTCTAGTAACATCTCCTAATAACACTCTACTCATTGGTTCAAGATACACTGTAACATTCAGTAGATAATCCACACCCCTGTCAATCTCAACATAATAGAAAATGGAATTAATCCTTATTGGTTCAACATTCTTGAATCCAGATTTTTCTACATATATTATAAGTTCTGCGTCATAGCTTGGAGGCGGCAGTCCAATATAGATGCTATCATTAATATTTGCTACTTTAAAGCTCTTATTTAGATAATCTGCTGGAGGAGTAAAGTTTAGCAACGCTCTAAACTCATCAGTATTAATATCATTAAGCGTGAAATTGTTAATCACGTTTATTAAAACAAATGATCCTCTTCTCAAAGGAACATTTTGTCTATATGGCCTCCAAGGGTTTCCTGTAAAACCGATTTCCTCGCCAGCATCGTAAATACGATTGCCATTTGAATCCTCAAAAACGCCATGTAATATAAATATTTCATCTAAGTCATTTATGCCATTGATATTTTCATCCTCAAATAAATCCGGAAGGTCAGAAGAGTTAAATGCTAAGTACACTTGTCTTAAATTTACGTTTGTGGCTTGATTAAGTATTGGCCATATCTGACTGAAAGGAAGAGCAACGAAATCGTTATCTAAAGCATTCTTACCATCATATATATCCCATAAGATACCGGCAATTACATCTTCTTCTAATGAATCTGCGCCAGCAAGTTCCCATACTCTTGCATTCCACTCTAAATCTATAGCACATTCATCTCCTCCTACTCTATAACAGTTGGGGTTTTGGCTGCCTTGTCTGTCTGCAACAATGGCTGAAAAAAACATTGCAAATCCTTCAATCCATGAATCTGAAGTGTCTGGATTAGAGTAGCCTCCATG
>CAYIBB010000055.1:0-2814 GCA_964361585.1 Candidatus Woesearchaeota archaeon
CGATCTTTTAAGTTCTAATGATTTGCTGAAAAACTCGAATTTAAGCGAAGTTGAAATTACAAGGGCATTACAATTCTTAAGCAATAAGGGAATAGTAAAATTAAGCGAAGAGGAAAAGGGTGCTGTGGACTTGGGGAAGAATGGAAGGCTCTATCGCGAGAAGAAGTTACCCGAAAGAAGGCTTCTTGAACATCTCACAAAATTGAGAGCAATACGCTTCGAAGATGCTGAAAAAAGAGTAGGGCTTACAAGAGAAGAACTTACAGTTGCTATAGGGATTTTAAAGAAGAGACTTCTTGTAGCCATTGATAATAATAGAATTATCCTGAAAGTATCAGTGGAAGAAGCAAAAAGACCTACTTTAGAGGAAAGATTTCTTGAACAGTTACCCCAAGAACTTGAGACTCTTACGCCAGAAAATAAGTTTGCATTTCAGGAACTTAGTAAGAGGAAAGAGATAATTGAAGTAAAAAAGAGTAAGGATACTACAATTAAATTAACAGAGTTTGGAAAGAAGTTTTTGGGAGAAGTTGGAAAGATCAAACAAAGCGATTTCATAGAACAACTTACTCCTGAAATTATCATGAGTGAGAAATGGAAGGAAAAAAAGTTTCGGCGCTATGATCTTACAGCCAAACTACCAAAAATTTACGGAGGAAAGCGCCAGCCTTATTATTCATTCTTGCAAGGAGTGAGGAAGAAACTTATAACTTTAGGTTTTAAAGAAATGTTGGGCTCTCTTGTTGAGAATGAATTTTGGAATTATGATGCATTATTTCAGCCTCAATTTCACATTGCGCGGGATTGGGCAGCAACTTATTATGTAAAAGCTTCAGTGGACTTACCATCCAGTGCAATAGTCAAGAAAGTAAAGGAGCAGCATGAGAAGAGTTGGCAATACAAATGGCAAATTGATAAAGCGAAAAGGTCAATTTTGAGGCCTCAAGGTACTGTGCTTTCAGCAAGAATGCTTGCATCAAAGCCCCAAATTCCTGGAAAGTATTTTGCACTTGCAAGATGTTACAGGCCAGATGTTGTTGATGCTAAGCACCTTACAGAGTTCAATCAAGTTGAGGGTATCATTCTAGAGGGGAATGCAAACTTTCAGGAATTAATGGGTATGCTGAAACAATTCGCACAAGAAATTGCTGGGGCAAAGGAAGTCAGATTCTTGCCTGATTATTATCCATTCACTGAACCGAGTGTACAGATGAATGTAAAATTTGGAAATGAATGGATGGAGATAGGAGGAGCTGGCATATTCAGAGAAGAGTTAACTAGACCTCTGGGAATAAATGTGCCTGTTCTTGCATGGGGCCTTGGAATTGATAGGCTCGCTATGTTGAAGCTTGGAATTAAAGATATAAGGCAGCTCTTCTCCCATGATTTAGAATGGCTGCGCGAAAGTAAATTAATTTTGTGAAATTTGTAAGAAAAATGCCAACTATAGAACTTTCAAAGAAAGATCTTGAAGAACTTATTGGAAAGAAATTTACGATAGAACAAATCAAGAATTTGCTTGAAGTTGTAAAAGGCGAGATTGAGGGTATTGATGGAGACAGGTTAAGGGTAGAGATTAAAGACATAAACAGGCCAGACCTTTGGAGCACTTCTGGAATTGCACATGAGCTTAGAGGCGAGCTCGGAAAGGAAACAGGACTTGTAAAATTTAATATCAAACGAGGCACTTATGAAGTTTATGTTAGCAATGAAATGAAAAGCATAAGGCCCTTAACAGTATGTGCTGTAGTTAAAAATCTTAAGCTCGATAGTGAGGGGATTAAGCAAATTATACAATTACAGGAAAAACTTTCAGAAAACTTTGGACGGGAGAGGGAGGAGCTTGCCCTTGGAATTTATGATGCAGATAAGATAGAGTGGCCTATTCACTTTAAAGCGTTCAAGCCTGATGAGCTAAAGTTTGTACCACTTGAATTTAATGTTGAACTTTACTTGAATGAAATATTACAGAGACATCCAACAGGAAGAAAGTATGCGGATCTGCTGAAGGGACTCAAAAAGTATCCTATATTCATCGATTCAGCAAGTCAAGTATTGAGCATGCCACCTATAATAAATTCAGAGCTTACCGGAAGAATAACAGAAAAAACAAGAAATGCTTTTGTAGAGGTTTCAGGTCACTCCTTCAGATTTATCATGCCTGCTTTGCTAGTATTTATTTCAGAGCTTGCTTCAAGAAAATGTGAAATTCAGAGTGTAACAGTAAATTACGGAAATAGAAGAATTATAACTCCTGATTTTAAGGAGAAGAAAATTACACTGAAGCTTGAGTATGTCAATAAAATTCTTGGAACTAGTCTTACAGCAGCAGCAATTAAGAATTTACTTGGAAAGAGGAGAATGGATGCAAAGACTAAAAGTGATATGCTTGAGGTGACCTATGGGGCATACAGGCAGGATATAATGCATGCTCGCGACATTGCCGAGGATGTGTCTATTTCTTATGGCTACAACAAATTCTTTCCTAGAGTGCCAATGATTGCGACAATTGGTAAAGCTTCAGAGATAGAGGGATTTTCAGAAAGAATTGCCACTTTTCTCACAGGATTAGATATGCAAGAAATTGCAACTTTTACCCTTACCTCTAAGGAGAATCTATTTAAGAAAATGAATTTAAAAGAACAGAGAATCATCGAGCTTGAAAATCCTATCTCACAACAATTTACTTGCCTCAGAAACTGGCTAACACCCTCAATACTCGAATTTCTTGCAAGAAATAAGAAGGCTCGTTATCCTCATAGAATTTTTGAGATAGGTGACTGTGCAACAATAAAAGATAGCAAAGTTAATGAT
>CAYIBB010000056.1:0-2795 GCA_964361585.1 Candidatus Woesearchaeota archaeon
TTGAAATAACAGATAACAAAAAAAGACAGGCAATTGCTAGAGGCTTGGAACAGAAAAGATACAGCAAACAATGGCATGAAATCGAAAGGCTGAGGAAGAAATACAGGCAAATTAAAATCCTTAAAGGAAGTGAAGTGGATATTTTACTTTCAGGCGACTTAGACTTTGATAACAAGATTCTTAGTCAATTTGATATTGTAATTGCATCAGTTCATAGTGCATTCAAATCGCCGGAAAAAGAAATGACAAAAAGGATTATAAAAGCTCTAGAAAACAAGTATGTCACAATTCTGGCTCATCCTACTGGTCGCATTATAAATAGAAGGCCTCCTTATGCTGTTGACCTTGAGCAAATCTTCGAGATAGCTCGAGAAAAGAAAAAGCTCCTTGAAATAAGTGCGCAGACACAAAGACTTGACTTAAATGACATAAATATAAAGCTGGCAAAAGAGAAGGGAGTTGAGTTCGTAATCAATACAGATTCACATAGCACAGAGCAATTGAATTGGATGCTTCTAGGAGTTTCACAAGCAAGGAGAGGATGGATTGAGAAAAGTGATGTTGTTAATACACTTAAATTTAGGGATTTATCTAAGAGATTGAAACTAGAAATCTAAAATTAGTTCATGATCTTGAATTCTGGAATTCTTCTCATAATCTGCTGAGCTACCTTCTTTGAACCACTGCCTGCTATGTGAAGCCTTACTGCTCCACCTCTCAAAAGCAATCCAAAAATGTTCTCAACACTCTCATGTTCTTCAATTATTGTTGAACCATTTATATTATAAACTCGATAATCTTCCCTGATTCCCATCCTTACACGAGTGCCATTCTTATTCAAAAAGTCTGAAGTTTTCTGCAAGATATTAAAGTACTTTTTGCCTAGTCTTGAGGCTTCCAGCACAAGCTTTCCTTGATATTTCAAATATCCATTTCCCATCTTCCTAACCTATAGTTATTAAGTGTAGGGGCCTTTTAAATTTTTCTTATGCCTCTCGTAAAAGTCTTTCTATTTCATAACCTATTCCTGGATATTCAATAAATCCTGTTCTGAATATGTGTCTTGAAAAATAATCTTCATCTTCAGGGATGCTAATAATCTCTTGGTCAAATTCTTTTGTTAGCCTTTTGAGTAGACTGAATGCAATATCTGCATCTACTGGACTTTCTTTTATAAACTTCTCAGAAATATTAGTAATCCTAGAATCACCAGGATCTGCAATGAAAAGGTCATAGGCTTCCTGTAGGTACAAAGCCACTGGCTCGCTATGATATCGGACAATTCTAAGCATTTTCTGATTAGCAATAAGGGAAGCAACAACTACCCCCACCTGTAATGTTAGTGATTCATTTCCCAATCCTGTATCAACTCTTCCATCCTTATATTGCGGATCATAAGGACCAATGTTTTCTAAAAGAGATCTTCCAACTGCCTGTATATCTGGCCTAGATAATCTAAATGTTGGATAAACTTCAAGTTCCTTCCTAAAGTCCCTCAAGATTTCCACAGCTCCAACTTTTGCTGTATCAATAACAGAGTCTAGCGCGGGTTCGTGATCTCGAAGATAGCGAGCTGCCTCGAGTATATTTGATTTAAAATTATAAATTAAGCCCATAGCTAGGTTTCGCATTTTGAACTTTCCCCTCCTGCTAGTGCATACATTGCAAGCCTTTAAATCTTGCCTCCCTTCGAAAGCCCGCTCAGGGCAATGCCCACCAGGCGCACTTTCCTATTATCACGTAAAAAATATAAAAGCAGATTTTTTGCTATCGAAAGTGATTCATCTCTGTTTAGAGCATGTTTATAACTCTTCTGTCTAGTTCGGGTATCAAAATCCTCATAGCGCACTTTTACGGTAATGTTTCTGAATTTTAAGTTATATCTCTGAACCTCAACGAAGCATTCGAGAAGCATTTCATTCAACGCAGTAGAAATCAATTCCCGGTCTTTGGTATCTTGCTCAAATGTCGCCTGTCTGCTCACACTCTTCATCTCTCGTTCTTCTCCAATTTCATCATCATAAATTCCTTGTGAAAGCAAATGCAAATGCTGTCCTAAATTTTTTCCAAACTCTTTCTGAAGTCTTTCAAGATGGAATTTTGCTAAGTCACCTATAGTTTTAATTTTCAATGCTTCTAGAGCAGCGGTAGTTTTGGGTCCCACTCCAAGTAGTTTGTCAACAGCAAGAGGGTAAAGAAACATTTTAACTTCATATGGTTTTACAACAGTAAGTCCATCCGGCTTCTTAAAATCAGAAGCAATCTTCGCAATGAGTTTGTTCGAACCTACACCTATGCTGCAAGTAAGTTTTTCCCTTTCTTTAATCTCCTTTTTCAACTTACTAGCGATCCTTTCCGCATCACCATAATTCCTAGCAATTTGCAAGTAGGCCTCATCAATACTGACTTGTTCAAATTTTTCTCCGTATCTTTTAATTATACCCATAATATGGTGTGAAACTTCCATGTAATAGGGCATATCAACAGGCAAGAAAACTGCCTGAGGACATCTTCGATAGGCCCATGAGATTGGCATTCCGCTCTTGATGCCATACTCTCTAGCTTTGTAATTGCAAGTGCTCACAACACCTCTACCTTTGCCTTCTTTAGGATCTGCTCCTATTACTACCGGTCTTCCTCTCAATTCTGGCTTTCTAATTTCCTCGCAGGCAGCGTAGAAGGCATCAATATCTAGGTGCACTATTACCCTTTCATGCTCTTTCATATTAATATTGAGCTGAGGAAGAAATAAAAATGTTATTTGACTGATTTTATTGGCAGAAAGCTTTATAAAT
>CAYIBB010000057.1:0-2669 GCA_964361585.1 Candidatus Woesearchaeota archaeon
CCGCCGAGGGAATTTGTTCGAGGACTGCGAGAGTTATGTGATAAGTATAATGCACTTCTTGTTGCAGATGAAGTTCAAACGGGCTGCTTCAGGACAGGGAAGTTCCTTGCAATAGAAAATTTTGGAGTTAAGCCTGATATTGTGTGCCTCAGCAAAGCTATAGGTGGAGGAATTCCACTAGGAGCAACTATCTCCTCGAGTGAGATAATGAAATGGCCACATGGAGCACATGCTAATACTTTTGGTGGAAATCTTCTGGCGTGCTCAGCGGGAATTGCCACTCTGAATTTAATGAAAAAGAAAAGATTAGGAGAAAATGCTTCGAGAGTTGGGAAGGTAATGATAAAGAAACTTGAGGAAATCAAAGACTATAATGAAATTGTAGGTGATGTGCGAGGCATTGGCCTTATGCTTGGAATTGAAATTGTAAAAAGCAAGAAGACAAAAGAACGGGGCATTGAAGAGAGAAAGGAAGTATTATGCAAGGCTTCTGAGAAAGGTCTCATCTTATTGTCAGCTGGAATGTCAAGCATAAGAATGAGTCCGCCTTTAATTATCACAAAACAACAGGCAGAACAAGGACTTGACATCTTTGAAGATTCTGTAAAAGTTGTGAATGCCTCCTAGAAAAATTATTTAAAGGCCGAAAGAGTGGTAAAATTACTTCTTTTTATTTTGTTTAAAATGGATTATTTAATAAATTTCCGGAGAGTATACATGCAAACTTATAGAGGAATGTTAAGGATAGTAAATAGTCTAGATGATCTACCTTATAGGCGGGAGGTGACTCAATCGTTAAGAGAGGCGTTCTATGAAGTTAAGAGTTATGTTCATGGTCTACTTGAGGAAATGGAAAACAATCCTGAACAGTATATGCCAGAAAGGATTAGAAAAGAGATTTTTGATTTTATAATGTCCGAATCGTCTGCAATTAGTGAAAGATTCTCAGAATTGCGAGGGGATAATCTAATAAGGATAAGACAAGGTATTAGAGAAGCTATGAAGATTGGAAGTGAATATGCATTGGCAATAGCCCCACTTATTAGGAGGGATCATAATAACGCTACAAGAAGTGATAATAAGTTAACTAAAAAACTTGAGGAAAAACTAGCATTTGTAATATTAATTTTTATATTGCTTAATTTAAATTCACCTCAGAACATTTTTGTAAATTAGTCAATTTTCTATCTCCTTCTGTTTTGGAGCTAAATTTTCACACTTTCTCAAATCCTTTAAGAAGATAAATTCCTAGAATTAATAAGGTTGTGCTTAAAATTAAGAGCAACGTATTGTACTTCGATAAAAATCCTGCTACAGATACAGCTGTTGCTGCTGGTAAGAAAAGAGCTACAAGTGAAAGACATGCAGGACATTGAGGGACTAATACAGCAAGTATCGTGCCAATTCCTCCGCTAGAGGCGGAAGTTCTTTTTTCTTTTATACTGCAAACTTTCTGTCTGAGATTATAAATATGCAGTGTCAGAAACAAACCAAAAAGAATCGAAAATAATGCATAAAGAACCAAGTTGATTGGCTTAGTTACAGTGAACCATAAATCAATTACATTAATACCGCCGCTTACATATGTCTGAATTAAAGGATATGCTACGAGCATGACTAATGCTGAAATAACTGCAAGTGCCAAATACTTTTTATTCTTAAGAATATTAAGGATTCTCATTTTGAAGAATTATTCTTAATGATTAAGCTCTACTTAAAGGTTATCTTTAACTTAAAATAGAATGAATTAAGAAAGCTCAGCATCAATCGCAGCTTGGAACGCAGAGTAAGGCTGTGCTCCCACTAGCTTATTTCCATTTATGAAGAAAGTTGGCGTTCCGCTAACTCCTGCTTGTAATCCTTCTGAAATATCTTGCTGATTTTCAGCAGTGTACTTGCCAGAATCTAAGCATGAGTTGAAAGTTCCGGCATTTAATCCTAGCTGTTGTGCATATCCCTTAAAGATAGATTTAGGATCAGAGCTTCCTGCCCATTGATCTTGACTGGCAAAGATCAAGTCATGCATCTCAAAATACTTACCCTGATCAAGGGCACAGTTAGCTGCCTCTGAAGCCTCATCAGCCTCAGGATGTATACTTAATGGAAAGTCCTTGACTACATATCTAACTTTTCCTGTGTCAATATAATCTTTCTTTATCTGTGGATAAGTTTGTTGAAAGGCTCTTTCACAGAAAGGACACTGGTAGTCAGTAAATTCCACTATCTCTACAGGAGCATTTGCATTCCCAAGAGCAGGCTCTCCTTTAACATCAATTTTTACCTCTCCTGTTCCATCGCCAGGATTTATTGTAGTTCCTCCTGTTGGAATTGTACCGCCTGGACCAGTAACAGCCTTGCCTACAAAGAATCCTATAACAAAGAACATAATAGCTGCAAGAACTATAAATAATACACTTTTTGGAACTTTTACTGTTGATTCGTCTGACATGTTAGAATCTAACTCCCTAGCTAACTTCTTAATTGAATTTATTATTTAAAAACCTTTCCTTTAAATTGATTCTGATTGTTGTTGATTAACTCTCTTAGAAACAGCATTTAAGTATATTTCAACAAGCTCTTCAGAAGCAAATCCAAAGTGTGGGAAAGTAGTGCAAGTTCTTGTTCCAATTGTAAATGAATCTCTTTCTTTTCCTTTTTCAATTCCAGAT
>CAYIBB010000058.1:0-2640 GCA_964361585.1 Candidatus Woesearchaeota archaeon
AGATTTCTATAAATGTTCCAGATAAGCATGGAAGACTTGACATTCTTAAGATTCATACTAGAAATATGCCTCTCGAAAAAGTGGAATTAGAGGAACTTGCTCGTATAACTCATGGATTCGTAGGAGCTGATGTTTCTGCTCTGTGCAAAGAAGCTGCTATGAATGTTCTTCGGAAGATTATTCCTAACCTCAAATTGAAGGAAAATGAGCCAATTTCCTCTGAGATATTAAACAAGTTGAAAGTTACACACAAAGATTTTACTGAGGCGCTTAAGGTAGTGCGCCCTAGTGCAATGCGTGAAGTTCTAGTTGAAACTCCTAATGTGAAGTGGGAAGATGTAGGCGGACTTGATGAGCTGAAGCAGGAGCTTAAGGAAGCAGTTGAATGGCCTATCAAGTTTCCTGGTGCTTTTAAGAGAATGGGAATAAGGCCACCTAGAGGAATCTTACTTTACGGGCCCCCAGGAACAGGCAAGACTCTTCTGGCAAAGTCAGTAGCTACTGAAAGTGAAGCAAATTTCATACAGGTTAAAGGACCTTCACTTTTGAGCATGTGGGTGGGTGAGTCAGAAAAGGGAGTGCGCAAAGTTTTCGAAAGAGCAAGACAAGTAGCGCCTTGCATAGTCTTCTTTGATGAAATTGATGCCATAGCTTCTCGAAGAGGATATGACTCAGGAACTAGGGTAACAGAGCGTGTGCTTAATCAATTACTTGCAGAAATGGATGGATTGGAGGAATTGCGCGATGTCATAGTAATAGGAGCAACTAATCGGCCAGATATGCTTGACCCTGCTTTACTTAGACCGGGAAGATTTGATCGTTTAATTACTACTACAGTCCCTGAAAAGAAAGATAGACTCATAATCCTACAGATACATACAAAGGGAATGCCTCTTGCAAAGGACGTTAGCATTGAGAAGCTTGCTGAAAAAACAGAGGGATTCGTAGGAGCTGATGTTGAGGCACTATGTAGAGAATCCGCGATTTTAGCATTGCGTGAAAACATAGAGAGCAAGGAAGTCAAGGCAAGACATTTTGAAGACGCGCTGAAAAGAATGAGGCCTAGTGTAAAGCCCGAAGATGCTAAGTACTATAATGAAATAGAGGCAACTATGAAGAGAAAAGCCGCAGTTGTAGAGAAGCCAGGGTATTATGGCTAAAAGAAATTTTTCTTTATCTTTTCAAATAATCCCTTATGAAACAGAAAACTATTTAAATAAAAATCCACTTTTTTATTATTAAAATTTCAAAAAGAGGTTAAAATGGCAAAAAGAAGAAGAGCAGCAAAGAAATAAATTTTCTTGATTAACTAATCATTTATCTTAATTTTATTTTTCATTTTTACTTTTTTCTTCAATATTAATCTAAAGTAATTTTGTAATTACACGAGGCTTCTTTCCCACAATCACTGTATCCTCAAAATGAGTTGTTGGTTTCTTGCTAACTTCCACAAGCTCTTTGTAGTGATGCACAACTCCTTGCTGTTCCAAAAATTGTAAAGCCAGAAGTCCTCCCAGGCCGAACTTTTTGTGAATCCATCTTGATGCAAAAGGCAGACTCTTGTATGTTTTATCTATATAATCTAACACTTCACGAGCATTTCTGTCTCTTACTGCCTTTTTCTCATTAATCTTGTAATCTCCCCCTGGCTTTCCATCTTGCACTACACCCTCGCCTGTAGTTGCAAATGGTTCTATGGCAATTACCATATCCTCTTTCAGCTTTGCTGAATTGCCAGAATCATAGTTAGGAATTGCAAGTCCTGCATGAACCTGATAAGGCTTTATTTCATGCCCACTCAAGTTCCTGATTGGAGAGAAACCATAACTAGTAATCACTTCCTGCACTTTTTTACCAATCACTCGAACTTCTTGTTCAGGAGTTGCTAGTTTTATTGCCTCTCTCAAGGCCTCGTTTGTAGCTCTAACAATTTTTGCATACTTTCCATAAGATGTCAAATCTATAGTAAAAGCAGTATCAGTGGCATAGCCATCTATAGCAACTCCAATGTCCACTTTAACAAGATCTTCTCCAAGTACTGTTGTATCATTGTGTAAGGGAGTAAAATGTGCGGCCTTCTCATTAATTCCTATATTCACTGGGAATGAACATTGCGCATTTTTTTCCAGAATTCTTGATTCAATTTTTTCGACTATATCCAAAATCTTTTCTCCTTTCTTAGTAATCTTTTTCGCGTAATCCACCATTTCAGAAGCAATCTTCCCAGCCATTAGCCACTTTTCTCTTTCTTCTTGATTCATGCAATGTTCAGAACATCATATATTAAAATCTTTTTGATTTGCTCAAGGCCTTATTCTCTCTTTCTTACATTCAACTTATCCACTTCGTCAATTTCAATTTCAGGAAAGAAATTATTAGTGTAGCCGCAGTTCTTGCAAGTATAGAAGGCAGGAAGTCCGAAGAATGCAAGACCTCCTTTCTGATTCAAGTTAACATTGACAGAATTACACTTCGGGCACAGTTTAATATACTGCACTTCCTTCTTTTCCTCACTCTTGTCAAGACTTGGTTTTATGTCTCTGGATTCAAGTTTATTTTTCATCTTAATAGAACACGCACTTATTTGTCAAAAACACGGATAGGCTTAATATATACTTTACCCATATACAGTATATACTA
>CAYIBB010000059.1:0-2544 GCA_964361585.1 Candidatus Woesearchaeota archaeon
AAAATTTACTAATGCCATTATTGTTCCAAGGGATAAGGTTTATGAATATATTGAGAAAGGAATAAGAATTGATAGAAGGAAATCTCTCGAATACAGGAAGATAGAGGTCGAGGAGCAAGTTGTAAAGAAAGCAGAAGGTTCAGCCCTTGTAAAAATAGGGAGTACAGAAGTAATTGCAGGATGCAAACTTGACCTTGTGGAACCATATCCTGACTCGCCTGAGGAAGGAACACTTATAGTTACCGTTGAACTTTTGCCATTAAGTAGTCCTGAATTCGAACCCGGGCCGCCGGACGAGCAGGCCATAGAATTAGCTCGCATTGTGGACAGAGGAATTAGGGAGAGTGGAGTAATTGATTTCAAAAATCTCTGGGAGAAGGGAGCTGAAAAAGTTTGGGGTATCTTTCTCGATATTTATTCGCTAAATGATGACGGAAACTTAATTGACGCCTCAGCCCTTGCCGCTGTGCTGGCACTTAAGAATGCAGTCTTTCCAAAAATTGTTGAGGGTAAAGTAAAGTTCGGCGAGTTAACGTCAAGGAAATTACCTCTTAATCTTGAAGTCATGCCTCTAACTCTAACATTTACTAAAATTGGTAATAACATAATTGCAGACCCTTCCTTAGTTGAGGAGGAAGTTGCAGATGCCCGTCTTTCTGTCGCAGTATCTCTTGAGAAAGGCAAGGCGGTGATTAATGCATTGCAAAAAGGCGGCTATGAGGCCTTTACACTTGAGGAAATTAATAATATACTTGAGAATGCAATAAAACTCTCTTCTTCACTCCGTAAATTTACTTCATAGATTTATCTAAAAATTTATAAAGTCATTTTTTGAGAATTTAGAATGAAAACTCGCACTGTAAAGGTAGAAAAGAAAGAAGAATACACTAAGTATGAAATAGCCCGTATCATTGGCGCTCGTGCCTTGCAAATGAGTATGAATGCTCCAGTTCTGGCGAAACTTTCAAAAGAAGACTTTGAGAGAGTAAATTATGATCCTCTCAAGATTGCTATGCTTGAATTCAAAAGCGGAATTTTACCTATTAGTGTAAAAAGGCCCTATCCAATGCCCAAAGATGCCGAAGGCTCTGAAGAAATTGCTCTTGAGGAAGAGAGTGATGAGGAAACAGCCTCTGAGGAAGCTGCAGAAGAACTAGAGTAGTTTACTGAAACTAAGTAAATAGCTAAGTAGAAAAGAATTTATATCTTTCTCAATATATCTGTGTTTAGAGGGAAAAGTTAAGAGAGGATGGAAATAAAAGAAATTAAGGCCACAAAGGCGGTGGACTCTGCCAATGGCACTACTGTGAATATTGAAGTTATAACTAATTCTTCGAGGGCGAGTTCATCAGCTCCTTCTGGAAGAACTAAAGCTAAGTATGAAGCTCCATTCTTTTCCACTAGAGGACTTGACGAGTCCATAAAACTAGTAAAGAAACTTAATGAGAAAATTTCTGGCATGCACTTCACTTCTTGGGATTCATTGGAAGAAGTTGAGGAAGAAGCAAAAAAGATTGATAAGAGTGAGAGATGGCATAATCTTGGTGTTGCCACTATTTTCTCATTAGAGGCTGCATTACTTAAAGCTCTTGCAATGTCAGAGCAGACTGAAGTATGGAAGTATCTAAATCCTTCCACAAAAAATCTGCCTTCATTGTATGTTGGAAGCATTGCAGGAGGGTTGCAAAGCAATTTGTCTGTGAAGCCCGACTTTCAAGAATTTCTAATCTCTCCTGATACTAAAAAATTTTTTGATTCTTACTTTATCAGCATGCAGGCATATAAAACAGTAAAACACTTATTGCCTAAAGAAGAGCAGATACAACAACAGTTGAGTGCAAAAAATGCACTGCTAACATCATTAAGCAATGAGGAAGTTCTTGAACTCTTGAAAAAAGTTAAAGAAGAAATAAAGGAAAAGTTTGATACCACTCTTAGGATAGGAGTTGATATGGAGGCCTCATCATTCTTTTTTGATTCATCTTACCTTTATAGGAATCATTCAAAGGGTAAAGGAAAAAGAATCGATAAAATGGATCAAGTTCAGAATGTTTTTGACCTTATTAAGAAATACGAACTTGCATACATCGAGGATCCATTCCATGAAGAAGAATTTGGAGCATTCTCTCGACTCTTGAGGATTATGAAACAATACAAAACCCAAAGTATGATAGTTGCAGACGATCTAGTTGCAGGCGATCTCGATAGGCTTAAGCGAGCTATAAAGGAAAAAGCTGCTAATTCAATCAATTTGAAGGCTAATTGCACAATTCTTGAGATGAAAAAGCTTCTTGATGAGGCAAGAAAACATGATCTTAAGTGCGTAATGAGCCACAGAACTTATGAAACTTCCGATGATATAATTTCACAGTTGGCAATTGCATGGCAAATTCCATTCATAAGGCTGAGTGTTGTTGGCTCTGAAAGAACAGTAAAAATTAATAAACTCATTAGAGCTGAGAGGGAGCTTGCGGGTGTAAAGTAAGGATGTGGAAAGGTATATAAATCTCTTTTTATAAGATTATATTTTGGGGATTTAAGTAT